>NZ_CP178620.1:2861913-3179904 GCF_047305925.1 Bdellovibrio sp. HCB290
GACTGGTGAATGATGCTTTGATTTTGTCCAAGAAACCTTATGGCAATGGACATTCTGAAAACGTGGGTGGAGTTCAGTTATTTCCCGATCAGTTTCCCCTGCATGACGAAACTGTGCGCATGGCACATTTATCCAAAGCCTACGAATATGCTTTGTGGGGCGGAGAAGATTACGAACTGTTGATGACGACCTCTCCGGAAAATCGAACTCTATTTCCGAGTTGGACAGAAGTTGGTCAGTTCACTGAAAGCCCTGGTTTTTTTCTTATCCACGGTGATGGCAAAGAGGAAATCTCAACCTTCAAAGGCTGGAAGCATTTTTAAGTCAAACCTGCGGCCGCTTCAATTTGAGACATTCTTTTTACCCGAGTTTGGTTAAGGCACCCCGCTTTTCGTCCGAAAAGAACAGTATGACTTCACTCGCACGCTATCACGGCAGATCTCCCCGATTCATTCTTCAAACTGAAGACGAGAGCCTTGTGCGCGTGGCGGGACCGAAACAGGTCCCATGGGAAGAAGGCACTTCGATCAAGAATGTTTCTTTGACGGGTTTGGCCTTCACAGCTCCCGATGATCTTTGCCCTCTTTTGGGTGAGGTGATTAAAATTCAATTCACTCCCCCGGGTTCGCGTCAGATGGCGTGCTATGCCATCGTGACTCGCCTGGATAGCATTTCCAATTCACAAACTCTTGTGGGAGTTCACTTCTACAAAATGGAAATGACACAAAGAATTGTGTTGGCCCAGGGCTTGGCCCGCCGATTCCGTGAACACCAGGAACGTGGGCAAATTGACGAGATGCTGAACAAGCAACCAGGCCCGATGAGCCTGTTGCACTTTCCACAACTGGTGATGATGAGTCTGATTGCTGTCCTTTGGGGCGCTGTAATCCTGGGCTCACTGAAGTACCAGTACGAAGATATTTTTTCGTACTTCGCCAAAATCTTCTAAAACTGCTCGAACTTCTCTTTCAATCTTTTCGCTGCAAAATCCATGAACTTCTTGGTTTTCAACGAGACTTCCTTTTGCTCTGGTGACACCAAGCTGACTGGAATTTCCTGCCCGCGCAAACCGCGATGAATATGCAACAATCTTCCCGAACGAATGTGTTCGGCAGCGATGAATTCCGGCACCAGCCCAATTCCCCGCCCCTGAAGCGCCATTTGTAAAACCATGTTCGGATTGTTCGCCAAAAATACGGGCTCAATTTTAAAGGTCATTTTCTTGCCGTCACTGACCCGCCACAATTCCAACTTTGCCTGGGAACCCAGAGACAAAAACGGCAGCGTGCTTATGTTGTCGAGTTCTTCGGCCTGACGATAGCGCTCTAAAAAGCCCGGGCTTGCCACAAGAATGCTTTTTAAAGTGGAAACCTTCTTTACCCGCAACGAGCTGTCTTTCAAAACACCGATACGAACCGCGACATCTATGGATTCTTTGACCAGATCCACATAGGCCTGACTTAGCAAAACTTCATAGCGCACTCTGGGATGTTGCTTGGAAAATTCAGCCAGGATATCCGGCAAGTGCAAGACACCCAAATCATCAGACGCCGTGATACGAAGCCAACCGGAAACATCTGCGATTTCTTCACTCAGTTCAGCGGAAAGACTTTCCAACCCTTCTACCAAACCTCGAGAACGCTCATAATACGCCCGACCGGCATCGGTCAGTTGAAACTGTCTGGTGGTACGATACACCAGCTGAATACCCAAATCTCTCTCTAAAGCGGCCAGTCTGCGACTGACGCGGGATTTTGGTTGATGCAGAACTTCAGCGGCTTTGGTGAAGCTGCCCGCCTGCACCAGTTTAACAAATGTCCGTATTTGATTCAGATCTAATTGTTCCATATGTGCAACAGTATATCGTGAATATGTCTCCTACCGCAACACCCGGTTCGGCCCGATAATTTATGAGTGTCCGTTAACTTAAAAAGGAGAGAACCCATGAAAATGATGACCGCGACAATTATTACGTTACTCAGCACTGCTGCATTTGCGAAAACCATTCCGGCAGGAACTTACACCCTGGATGCTGCCCATTCACAAATTGGTTTTGAAGTTCCCCATTTGGTGATTTCATCCGTGGACGGCCGTTTTACGAAGTTTGATGGCTCCATCACGATTGATCCAAAACTGGAAAAGTCCAAAGCCAATTTGAATGTGGATGTGAATAGTATCGATACGGCAAATGCCGATCGTGACAAACATTTAAAAAGCCCGGACTTTTTTGATGCGGTAAAAAACCCTACAATGAAGTTTGTGACTAAAAAAGTGATCGGCTCGGCTGATGACTTAAAACTAGTTGGCGACCTGACCATCAAAGGTAAAACTAAAGAAGTCACTTTGACGGTCAAGTACCTGGGCGATGTTAAGGATGCGTATGGAAATCAAAAAATCGCATTCAACGCGACTGGAAAAATCAACCGTCAGGAATTTGGTCTGACCTGGAGTCAAGCTGTTGAAGCCGGCCCCGTAGTTGGTGACGAAATTACGTTGAATATTAAAATTCAGGGTAATAAACCCGTAGATAAGAAAGGTTAATTGTTTATGAAGCGCATGCCTGTGATTTTTGCAGCTCATGGTTCCCCAATGAATGCATTGGCTAAGACTCCGTTCACGGAGGCGTTGGCTGCATTGGGTGATCGCCTGCCAAAACCTCAGGCGATTCTTGTGGTGTCTGCGCATTGGGAAACTGAAGGAACAAAAATCCTTTACAATGCAACACCACAAACGATTCATGACTTTTACGGGTTTCCCAAAGCCCTGTTTGATGTGCAGTACCCTGCCCGCGGCCCCTTGAGTTTGGCGCAAGCCACACAAAAACTGGTTCCCGAGGCAGAGCTCACGGAAAAATGGGGTTTGGATCACGGCACCTGGTCGGTCCTGGTGCACATGTTTCCGAACGCGGATATTCCTGTATTTCAACTAAGCCTTGATACGCATGCTCCTCCTGAAAAGCACATCGAAATCGGTCGCCATCTGCGCAGTCTGCGCGAACAAGGCGTGCTGATTCTGGCCAGTGGAAATATCGTGCATAATCTGCGTGAAATAAAATGGCGCGATACCAATGGGTCCTTTGATTGGGCGGTGGAATTTGATGCCGCTATCAAAAATGCCCTGGATCAACGTGATGAAAAAGCATTAGCTCAGTACATGGAAAAGTTCGGAGCTGCGGCAGAGCTTTCAGTTCCGACACCCGAGCACTATTGGCCTTTGCTATATGCCTTTGGTGTTTCGGATGAAAAAGACAAGATCTCTTACCCTTACGAAGGGTTTGAGATGGGGTCCCTTTCAATGCGTACGGTGATGTGGAGCGCTTAAACAGGATCATCTTTAAGAATTCAATTTTCAGTCTAAGGATTCACATACTCTGCAACGCCGTTCAGGCCATTTTGAGAAAATGTGAATAACAATGAATTACGGAAAGAGTCATAGCGAAGCCCCAGACCACAAGTAAACGTTGAATTTGGAAGTGGCAACTCTGTTTCTGCATTTCCATTGTTAAGATCGTACTTATATAGTTTGCCGGTGCTAGCACATATGAAAACATGATTTACCGACAGGTCTGCAGTTCGATGAATATCAAAACGAGTGAACACGCGGGCCGTTCTAAAGAAAGTTCCCATTGTGCCAGAACCATTCACTGCAAACTTCGCAATCCGAGTGCTGGAATGCTCAGGAATCAGCCATGAATTTGTCACAGAATCATAAGCTCCTTGATATCCCGAATCTTTCGGCAATCCGGTATTCAGGCATGCATTCAAAGGAGTTTCATCCGGGCAAATCGTCGACGGCGTGGTGACTCCTCCGCCATAACGAACAACAATTCCCATGGTTTGCGAGGGAATATCCACCAAAACGTGACGAGAGTCGACGGCTCCGTAAGTCGCACTATAGCTGAAGGTATTTAGAAGCAGCTTATCTCCATTGAGTGCGATGAGCGAAGGTCCGTAACCGACTCCTGAAACAACGTCCTCCCAGAGTCCGGTCTGTCTGACAATTTTAGCAACATAACCTCCAATTCGATTCATATAGATATCGCCGTTGTCAGCTATTTGTATGCGCTTTGCGTAACTATCCGCACTCACACTAAATGGATTTCCTGCCGCCGCAAGTCCAGGATTGGTGGCCTTGGAGTATTGAGCTCCCGCAACACTATAAATCGTCGAGCCCGGATTGAATTCGCGCAAACGAGCATCGCTAAAGTCAAAGACTGTAATATAACTTTCCCCCTCAGAATTCCAAGACCTCACGTCCGTTAATCCATTAAATCGCGTCGCCAAAGACTGACGACCGTCATCAGATCCCAAACGGTCGCCAACCAAGGTGCGCACGCGTCCTTCATTGTCAATGGTGCGCACCACTTTAGCTTTTCCATCCATGTAGAAAATTTGCCCCTGACTATTGAAGGCCAATGCTGACGCCGAAATAGCACAGTCACTTTGAAGAGTTCCATCAGGACAAGTTCCGTTATATCCCGATCCATAATACTTAGACCATGTTAACATGGAGGAATTGAACTTATAAACCGCTTGAATGGGTCCCGAAGTTCCACTATTCGCCATATATACATTGCCGCTTTTATCAGTATAAAAATTGCCGAACTCACGAAATCCATCTACAGAATTCACATAGCCCGGAAGTGGCATATAGGAGATTCCGGTCACGGGATCCACCTGGGCATAAGCATGCTTTTCATTGGATGCAATATTCGACGGACATGCTGAACTTGAAGGTCCCACAATGATTTTCCAAATCATCTTTTCAACTTCCCCGTTTGCAGTAAAAGTCACAAAGAAGCTATCCGTGTCGCAGAGAGAATTATTTTGAGTGCTGGAATAGCTATTTCCCGTTCCAGAGAAATTAAGCGCCGTTACCGCCCCTGTAATTGTCGAGTATTTACGTATTTTATTTCCACTGTCAGATTTAAAATAGATATCTCCATTTGAAGACACTCTTAAGCGCGAAATACTCGAGACAGCTTTAAAATTCGTCGCCGTCGCAACGTAATCACTGCTGTCTGTACCGCCGCCGATAAAACGGGAAATGGTCATAGGATTTAGGCGCGTGTTGATTTTGCGCAGAATTGTGCCATCCGCCACCAATATATCGTTATTGTTATCAACCCAAAGACCACCCCATGACTTAAACTTCGCGCTGGTCAGTACGCCACCATCGCCGGAAGAAGAGCCCGCCATACCCGCGATAATTTCATACACTCCTGTTGAAGGATTCACCCACGCCAAGCCGCGCTCATCGGCGACAAAAATACGACCATCATCCAACACCGCCAAAGAGTTCGCACTGACCGGTTTTAAAACGGCGGCCTTCGCATTGGACCCCAAACCTAAATCCGTGTTACCTGCCAAGAAGCGAACAGAACCTGAGTTCAAAGGATTAGTAGTGATGCTTGTAGAGAAGTTTTGGATGTCAGTAACTGTGAGTTTCAAACGGAAATATGTTCCTACGGGAGCAGGTAAAATAGCGCAGCCAGTAAATCCTGCTGTCACCGTACAACCGCCATTCGCAGTATTACCAAGTCCTGGGGCCAGCACCCCGGTCTCTGACGTATCGTTCGTAGAGTAGCTGATTTTGATTGGTGCTGCCGACAACCCTGTACTGCTGGAGATATTCCATTTCAAATAGATATTCTCACCTGCCGATACAGCTAAATCATTTCCCGCGGGAGGATTGCCTGGAGTGTCGGTCGAGGTCAATTGCACGGCATTGATCAGGGGTGGCGTCGGCGAGTTATAGGTAACTCCGCCTTTGTCTAATCCCACAGTTTCGGTGTTCGTTGTGATATTTCCTGCTGCATCCATCAACCAGAGGTAAATCTGATAGGTACCGGAAACAAAACCTACGTTATAGTATATATTCGGCGTGCTCAGATTTTTTGCCGGTATCAACCCATAAGACGAAACCGCCACCCAACAGCTGTTGGTGACATCAGGATCCGTGCTGGTCGTCTTCATACAGATTTTAGAAATATTTGACAAGGCATCGGTCACACTCAAACCAACCCGCACATTATTATTTGATGTTGCCGGCTGTCCATTATTGACGGTCAACGAAGCTAAGACAGGCGCTTCGCTATCAATAATGAAACTTGCAGAGGTTGTTGTTGCCGTATTTCCCGCAGCATCCATCAAGGAAACACGCAACTTAGCTGAAGGTGTATTCAACGACGGCACACTGATACCATTCATGGCATAACTTTTCACAGTATTGGCACCCGCGGTGGCGACAAGATTTCCCAAGGCAGACCATGTCGTTCCGTTATATAGCTCCACCTGAAAAGACGATCCCGTCGCAACATGGGCTTCCGTTGTCACCCAAGAAAGATTCATCATCCCACCTCCCTGCGCAACAGTGGGAGCGGTCAAAGTGATTACCGGAGCGGTGGCATCTTTAATCAATACTCTCAGCGGAGATGCCCCCACATTACCGGCTGCATCAGTTTGACTCGCACTCAAAGAATAGCTGCCATCAGCAAGACCTGAAAAGTTCACACTTACGGACCAGTTGCCAGCAACGCAAGCCGCACTCACTCCCGCAATACCCGCAACGGTGACTGTGCTGTTGTTTTCCGAGCACGTTCCACCTAAGGTGACGGCACTCAATGAACCCACCGACAAAATTTCATCTGCAGAAGGAGTCGCAATTGTAACTACAGGCACGACGGTATCGACGTTCCAAGTATGACCGACCATCGCACTTTGGTTTCCGGCAACGTCTGTCGCATAGACTTTGAATGTGTGGGCGCCCTCAGACAGTGAACTGTAGCTGACCCCACTCACACAGGAAGCAAAAGCATTTCCATCAATCTGACAAGAAAATCCTGCAACACTGCTACCCCCAGTATCAGTGGCGGTAAAATTAAAGCTCGCTCCAGCAGAATTCCAATTCGCTGACGGCTTGCCCGTAAGACTCACTGTCGGAGCATTCAAATCAACCGTCCATGCAAAAGTGAGTGAATCCGACGTATTACCAGCACTGTCCAAAGCGTAAATAGCAAAGCTATGCACTCCTGCCGCCAGAGAGTCGTAACTTACTCCAGAGACACAAGCCGATGCCGTGGCATTGTCTAAGCTGCAAAAAATTCCTGCAATAGTTCCCCCCCCGGAATCCATTGCACTGATGGTGAACATCGCGGACGTGGAGTTGGTCAAAGAATCCGGTGTCGTCAGCAAAGCCAACAGGGGGGCTTGCTGGTCAATGACCCAAGTATAGGATTGAACCACACTGACATTCCCAGCCGTGTCTTTGACTTTGATTTCAAAAGTATGAGTTCCTTGCGAAAGACCGCTGAGATCTCTGGGAGTTGAGCAGGAACTGTATCCTCCACCATCCACCTGACAAAGAAAAGTATCAACTTCGCCACCACCGGTATCTGTGGCAGAAAACTTAAACTGAGGATTGGGGGAGTTGCTCAAAGCATCAGGATGAGCTTCCAGCGTCAATACAGGATTGGTTAAATCCACTGTCCAATTGTAACTGGTCGGATCACTGATATTTAAGTTGTTGTCGATAGAACGTACGGCAAAGACATGAGATCCTTCGGTCAATGAACCATAGGAATTTGGGGAAGTACATGAGATCCAAGGACCACCCTCCAACTGACACTCATAACCAACAATAGATCCTCCTACCGGCGCCGTTGCGGAAAATGCAAAAGTCGCAGAAGTCTGATTGGTGATACTTTCAGGAGTGGCGTGCAAAGATGCCAACGGCGTCGCCGTATCCACTGACCACGTGAATGTCACCGCATTACCAATATTTCCCGCCGTATCCAAAGAGCGAACTTTGAAAGTGTGCGATCCATCCTCAAGAGCGGAATAAGACTGTCCCGTAGAACAACTTACAAAGGCTGCCCCATCGAGCTGACACTCGAATCCAGCAATGTTTCCTCCGCCGGAATCACTTCCTATAAAAGAAAAGTTAGCCACCATGGAATTCGTCACGCTGGTCGGTTTTGCTGTCAAAGTCACTGTTGGCAAAGTCGTGTCAATCGTCCAGGCATGAGTTTTTACCGACGAAACATTTCCCGCGCCGTCATAAGCCCGGGCTTTGAAGGTATGAGAGCCCGCCGCCAATGTATGGTTGTTGATAGCAGCACAACTGACATAGGAAGCACCGTCGATGCTGCATTCATAATTTCCAAGGCCCGACCCACCTTGATCTGTCGCACTTAAATTGAAAACCGCAAACAAGGAATTGGTCAAAGAGTTAGGACCTGCCAGATTTAAGATCGGCGGAGTCAAATCAATATGCCAAGTCTTTGAGGCAGGTGTGGAGATATTTCCAGCGGTATCTGTGGCACGAACACGGACCGTGTGATCTCCCTCCAGAAGTCCAACATAAGATACTGGACTTGAACAAAGTCCCCAAGCTCCGGAATCCATCTTGCATTCAAACAGGGCGATGCTACCATCCCCGTCATCACCGGAAAATGTAAAACTCTGTGAGCTGGATTTACTCTGAGCTAACGGCTGATTCAGAATTTGCACAGTCGGTGCGACTGTATCCAAGGTAAAACTATACGATGTCGGCGTTGACGAAATAGCTCCTGCGGAATCTTTCGTCCACAAGTAAAGCGTCTTTACGCCATCGCCTGCCGAAGTCAGTGAATAGCTCACCTCTTGCGAGTCATTTTGAGTGCAACTTACAGAAAAACTTTGCATAGGATCAGACAGCGTCGCCGTCTCTGTTATCTGTAAATTCTTAAACGAGTCACAGTGAATTTGCGACGCTCCCGTGTTGATCGTCACAGTCAAATTCCGAGAATTAACTGGTAATCCACCGGATGTCGCGGGATTTGTCACCAGAAAATTCGGCGACAGCGGCAAGACGTTGTTGCTGACTTCCAAATTTGAATGCAGTGTCTTAAAAGGCTTTGAGGTGTCAATGCCGCCGATGCCATCACTGATTCCCATTGTCAGAGATAAAACGTGCGTTCCTTGAGAATCTCCACCTGGAGAAAAATCCAAATTTGCTGCCGAACCGATGATTTTTGAATCGAACTTCCATTGATAAGCGAAACTATAAGAGGACGACCAATGGGTCGCTTGAACCTCCATATTCACCGGAATTTTTTCTTGAGCTTGCGTGGGTAAATGAGTTTCCACCACCACCGGAGAGGCGTTTAGCAGTATCTCTGGATCCACTCCAAAGAGCTGACTAAAACGGTCCTTAGCTTCAGGACTGGAATTCAAAATATCATAGGCCTGCTGCATGCTGTTGGCTGCGCCCAATAATTCCATCAATGAAGAGACCTTCTGCGGCTCCATCTGGAGCGCTAGGCGTAACGCTTCTTTTTTCTCGGTGTTCAGCACAAACCCAAGAAGAGATGACGCCATAGTAACATCTTGATTTGCGAAACCGGTAATCGGTCTGAAGTAAACCTTCGAGTCGCAATCTCGTACTTCTGTAACCAGGGCCATTTCTGAAAAACTGGAAAGCCCCCCGTTTTGGCTATTAAAGTGAAAAACACCTTGTTCATCTACATTCGTCGAATCAATGGCCGGTTCCATCATAGTGCCGTCGCTATTCAGGCGATAAAGACGTGCGACAGGTGCTTCACAGGAGGATGAGGATATGGAAACTTGTGCGGACTGACTTACGTTTGAGTACCCCACAAGCTTTCCAGAAATATTGGAGACGTTTAGCAGATTTTTGGAAAAGATCGAAGCTTCCATCGTACAACCCAAGAGAAAAAGTACAGAAATGACGGGCAGAGCACGCAGAGTGCGATTGATATTGAGACGATGGAAAAAACGTTCAAGATATCCCATGTGGAGTATATCGGATTAGTATCTGAAACTTTTAGTTTTTATCCTAATTTTAATAGGTGAGCTCATCTCGTTTCGAAATACTGGTCATCCTGAGTCAAATTACTAAGCGTATTCACATGTCGTTTGAGGTGAGCTCTCTTCACATCCTGGTTTACGCTCCATTTTGGCGCAGAATACGAAACAAAAAGTAACCGTTAATTGATGCGTTTAGTGAGGCGACTCTTTGAACTCAAACAAACACAAATCATTTGTTTATAATTCGATGGTCGTGAATCGCACTGTCGGCGCGGATTTGTAGGATCAGCCTTTGATCATGTTTATTACAATAACTCGAACTCCCTCTGAAACTTCGAAATACCGTCGAGAGTTGCGGCGATAAATTCAACTTAGACCTGAGTCCAATTTACATACTCACGTTCAGCATTAATTTGGCTTAATAAACGGGACCATTGTTACGATACATACTGTATGAAAACAAAAGTCACCGCCAAAAACAAATTCGTAGCGGCCTTTTTTCTCGTTTCTACTCTCGCGGCTTGCTCCCCTTCAACCTCTGGTTTCCAAGCTGCGGCATTGCCCAGCACGGATACTGATAACTCACAGACTGTACCGGATACAGGTGGCACCCCTACACCGCCACCGACAACTTCGGAGCCTGATGATGAAATTAAAGACAGTGCGAAGTCACTTAAGATCACGGCATTCGCCGACATGAACATCGATACCGACGGAACTTACTCCAGCAGCACGATCTCAATCGTGAAATCCATGATCGCGCGTCAGCCGGCTGCGATTCTGGGGGTGGGTGATTACATCGATGGTGAAAAGACAAGTCTTTCCAACAGCACGTATGTCAGTATGTGGAATGCGTTCTCCAAAAAAGTGATGGCCCCGATGCGAGATGCAAGGATTCCGTTCCTGCCGACTCCGGGAAATCACGATGCTTATTATAATCAAGAGCGCCAACAGTATAATACGTTCTGGGACAAGAACAAAGGCAACGTGGAATTCGTCGACGATGACAACTTCCCGTTTTATTATTCTTTCATTCAAGAAGACGTCTTCTTTGTTTCCCTGGATAACGCGAATTATTCGAGTTTGAAAAATCGCACCACACAACTTGCCTGGTTAAAAGCACAGCTAACTTCATCGCGAGCTAAGGGTGCTCGTGCTCGCGTAGTTTACGGACACATTCCTCTTTACTCGATCGTGGCCACGAAAGCGAACAGCTCCACCGTTTATTCAAACGGCGTGTTGACGGGTGAACGTCGCACCGCAGGCAGTAATACTCTTGAAGCCATCTTGTTAAATAACAATGTTGATCTGGTAATCTTTGGCCACTCTCACGGTTTTTATTCCGGTCACTACGCTTACGCTGATGGCAAAAAATTGCAGGTGGTTTCCATGCCGTGTGCCGGCAGCGCGCCACGCTATCTAGTGGGTACTAGTACAAAAACTCCAACGGGGTACGTCGAGTTGGTTTTCTCGGAAACCAACAAACTGACTATCCGTTACTACAATTCGTCAGGTACTCAGCAAAGCCTCAGTTCACTGCCTGCGTCTCTTACGCTTGATTCCAAAAACGGCGTGAAGTACGTCCGCTAAGCAGCTTGCAGTAAAGTAATTTGGATTTTAAATTACCCGGCTCTAGTCTCCGTATTTCACAATACGGAGACTGATTCATGCTTGCTGCATTCATTTCAATTGCGCTATTTGGTACCTACGCTCACAGCTATCTGACTCCCGGGTTCGACAATCATGCTGTGAAAACCTACAACATAGATGTTTTGGGTAAAGCACTTCCGGAAAAATGCTATCTGCTGCAAAGGATTCCAGGTCTAGAACCCAAGATCGACAAGGACGAAGACGCACTCTGCGCTCTGAATCTTTACGCCACTCGCGGCGATCATCCAAAAACACAAACTTATTATGCCTGCCCTAAGGTGAACAGCACTTCTGTCGCCATAGAGTATTTTAGAATTCCGAATGGAATGAGTGAGGCGCAGTTCCAAAAAGCTGTCTGCACCCTCTCTCGCCCCGAGAAAAAGAAATTGAAAACCCGCGCGGGATACCCGGATAAAGAGGCTAAATTCAAATTTGCCTCTCCTGGGGTCTCCGTGGGTAGTATTTTGGGCTACTCCCGTCTGAACCAGCTCTTTAAAGCTGTCGACATTCCACCCGTGGTTCTGCGCACGGTGGACATCGACACTGTCCTGGATCAGGCACTGGCTGGTCGTTATTTAAGTTTGCAGATGGGTAAAACCATCATCAACAGATACTGGCATTATCAGATCGGTCATCTAGTTCGAGCGAAACATGGCAACGTTTCCCAACTTCCTGACGTCTATACCAAACCACCCCATGGATTAAGTCTTGTGCCTGCATCTTTCTACAGTGTTGGAAAGCGCCGTGGATTTCTGGATAGTTCCTCGGACCACTGGAATAATCTTATCCTCACACAAGATAAACAACAGGTCTTTGGAGTATTGGCGGAAAACCCAGGCAATGAGGAGTCTTACGGAGAGGTTTCCGGTTTAAGACAATACAAAACCCGCATCGATCAGTTCCGTAACAGCAGTGTCTTCTGGCCCCTGCTGAAAGATGCCCGTCCAGTCACACAAATCCTGGGCAGCAGAGATCTGGCCAAAGCAGGTCAAAAGCTTCACGGTATGCAGGATACTTCCAACATGCTGGTATTGGACTTCCTTTTGAATCAGTCTGATCGTATTGGAAATGTCGCTTTCAAACGCCGTATGTTCTTTAGAACTCCGCAAGGTACTTTGGATGATATCTCCGAGAAAAAGTACAAAGAACTTCTGGCGAAAGCCCCTGGCACACTGACACCGGAAGAAATGGACAAGCTAAACGCTATCAAACAGTCCGGAGTGTCCCTGAAAGTCATGCTTCTGAAAGACAACGATGGCGGCTTTGACCTGAACGTTGCCAGAAAGTATCACCTGATCGCTGACTCTAAAAAAACGTCTGCTACCTATGACAGCTGGAAGGACAATGCGGATCTTTACCTGAACGCCAGCATGGTGATGCGCCACTTCGCTCCTCGCACATATAAAGGCGTGATTGCTCTTTACGGCCAGGTATTTGGCTCTGCAGAAAGTCAGGCGGCGATGCAGAAATATTTCATGACGGATTTGCAGTTCACAGCTGGTGAATACAAGGTCTTCAAAAACAATCTGCTAAGCCTGTATCGTGCACTTTACCGTGGTTGCAAAAACGGGACTTTGCTTTTGGATTTGGACATGAAGGACTACTTCTCGGCCAATCCGAATCCAGTGCTAACAACAACACCGGGCGTGTGTGAAGGTCAGTTCTAGTATGTTGGATTTTTCTGTTCTTAACTCATCCTTCGCCAACCCGACGTGGATTTCAATCATCTACGCTTTCTTGCTTAGTTTCATTCTGGGAACGGCCTTGGCAGTTGCATATGTTAAGACCTTCCGGGGTCTTTCCTATTCACTGAACTTTCTGCATGGTTTGGTTTTACTACCGATTGTGATTGCGATTGCCATGCAGGCGATCGGTGACAATGTTGCCCGCGGCATTGGCATGATCGGGGCACTGTCCCTGTTGCGCTTTCGCACGAATGTCAAAGATCCCCGCGATATGTTCTTTATTTTCGCTTCGCTGGCGGTGGGCTTGTCTTCCGGAGTTCACGCTTATGGTATCGCCATCGTCGGTACGATTTGTTTTATTCTGGCTTTGGCAGTTCTGCAAAAATCACCCTTTGCATCAGGTCCGCAGTTTGACGGATTGCTGCGTTTGAATTTGTCCCGCACAGGAACGGATCAGCGCGAGGTTGAAGGAGTTCTTGAAAAGTCCTGTCGGCATTTTGCCCTGGCGACGATTCGGGAAATGGGCCAAGGGGAACGCTTGGATTTTTCTTATCAGGTGCGATTAAAGCCCCGCCAGACTTCTGCGGACCTTGTTGAAGAACTCGGACGGATTACTTCTGTGCGCGGCTTGAACTTTATGAATCAAGAATCTGTGATCGAGGTATAAAGTGAAGCTGTCTGAAGTCATTGGGACCGAGAATCGATTCTTACTGGGCTGCTGGAGTGTAGCTGTATTTCTGGTTTTGATATTGGGATTTGTCCTGAGCTCAGACCCAGTGAGTATTCTGGGTGTCGCGGAGTCACGCGAGTTTCAGGTCAATTTTGACAGTCCCGTTGAAATCAAGCACATCTATGTTTTACCAAGTCAGATCGTCCACAAAGGCGATTTATTAGCCGAACTAGGCCAATCTGAATGGGAATCCCAGTTACGGGTTTTAAAAAGCCGCTATGATAAACTGAATGCAGAAATGCACCTGCGCCAGCAACTGGCCGGAGTCGTAAAGGACTTGGGCCATCTGGCTCGGCAGGCCGATCCTTTATTGGTGGATCTTGAAGATACGCGAAAAGAAATAGCCTTGATCGAAGGCCGCATGAAAAATCTTTTCGTCTTTGCTGAAGTTGACGGCGCCGTTGGTGCCGTGAACTTTAAAAATGGAGAACAGGCACCCGCTTTTGCTCCATTGATCACTTTGGTCCCCCTGAATCCCACTTATGTAAATGGATATATCAATGAAAACCTGTCCTCCACCTTGGCCGTGGGCCAGATGGTGGAAGTCAGTTCCACTTCAGGCAAAGTCGTGCGCGGTTCAGTGGTTAGCATCGGTTCACGCATTGTACAGATTCCCGAGCGCTTGCTACGAATTCAATCGCTGGTTGCCTGGGGGAGAGAAGTCGTGATCAAGATCCCGCGTAACAATGAATTTCTGTTGGGAGAGAAAGTCTTTGTTCAGAAAAAATGGAGTCTTTCCTTCCTGAACATGGCTCACGCTGATGAAGCCAGATCCGGATCAGATATCCCTCAACAGGCTCCTCGAGAAATGGATATCCCGTTAAATATCGTTGAGACGTACAAGCCCGAAATGTCAGGGGTTGTGTTCGTGCCAGAGCTTAAACAATTTGTTTTGGTCTCAGATGACTATCCGGAAGATCGCCCGGTTTTGTTTTTGATGAATGAACAGGGACAGATTCAGCCGCATCAAATTCCAGTGAGCGGACTGTCTGCTATGGCTGATATCGAGTCTGTCTCTGTGCAAGGTGATAACATGTATTTGCTGAGCTCCCTTTCAGCCACAAAAAAAGGAAAGCTGAAAGAGGAAAGACAGCTTTTCGCGCAAATCAAACGCACCGGTCTTCGCTATAATGTTGAACACTATGTGGACCTGCGCAAACCTCTTTTGCAGGCTCTTAAAGACTCCCGCGATCCAGTTTTGAAATCCATCTATGATGCGGATTTGGCGACGACCAAAGAGGGTTTTGAAGTCGAAGGACACACTGTCGACAACAAGGATTTGTACCTGTCTTTGAAAGGTCCTGTCATTAATCGCAATGAAGGTCTAATTTTAAAAGTATCTAACTTTGCTTCAGTCTTTGAGGGCACATTGAAGTCAGACCAAGTTACCTTGGCAGCGCGCTTTGAAATGAAACTGCCCCACCAGGATGTTGAACTGGTGCTGACAGATTTAATCAGACAAGGCGATAAGTTTTACTTAGCTTCCACGTGCAGAGGAGCTTCATGCAGTGCCATTTGGACGGTGGATGCCGTCAGTGGTCGATCTGAATTGTTGCATGAATTCCGCATGCGCCACCTTGAAGGTTTGGCCATCCATCCGGAAAACCATCAGATGTTCGCGGTTTTTGATAGTAAATCGTCAAGTCAGTATGCTGTTGTAAGCCTTGCCGCAGACAAAGGAACTCCCTGATGTTCTTTAGCTGGCTCCTGGTAGCGGGAATTTCCTCATTTGCGGTGACGCCGGAGCAGGTATTGAAAACAGCCTGGTCGGATTCGGCTTATACATCGCAAGAAGAAATGCGCTCTACAGATACCAGCAATCCTTTGCGTAACGTCGAAGGTTTTGCCAGCACTGAAACCGAAAACAAAAAGAACGAATACGAAGTGGGATTGAAATTTCAGTTTCGCTCCTGGCCTGAATGGAAATTGGGGTCAGCTCCCGAATCGGGTCGAAAAGTTCTGAAAGATGCCTCGCTCGCTTGGGCTCTGCATGAACGCTACTTGAACCTGATTTCATTTGAAATCAGTCGACAAAAACAGTCGCTCTTACAGAGTTCTTTGGTGCTGTCCGAGGGTTATCTGAAGGCGCAAAGTCTATCCTTGCGTGCGGGCCGTGCCTCGACCAAATCATTCTTGGGTGCACAAGGTGACATCTATAAACTGAAGCGCCTGGAAAACGTCATTACTCAAGAAAACCAATTGGCAGCCAAGAAAATCAAACACTGGGTGCCTGCTTGGTCGGAAAACTCTTTAGAGGGTTTTGATTTACTGAGTGTGCAGGAGGTGGTGAATTCCGTCGGCACTATTCCGCCACCAGCAACTTCGCTGACGGCGCGAATTTCCCAGACTGAATACACCGACTACAGCCGCGAACTGGAAATTCTGCGCGGCCGCGAAGATCAATGGATCAAAGGACTGCAAGTATCACAAACTCACAAAGACGAAGATATCGGTTATAAGGTAGAGTTGACAGTGCAATTGCCAGGTTTATGGTCTGACGATCTTTCCCGACAAAAACAGAATGAGTTAATCCTGAAAAAAGCCCTGAAACAAAAAGAAGTGGACGACAGTAAAGACCGCCTTCTAAGCTTGAAAAATCAAATTCTGAATCTGGCAGGACTTTACAAAATGTCCAGTGCGGGTCTTAAAGAAAGCGGCAAAATCAAAGGCGCTGACACCTTGTCCTCCCTGGAAAACCGCTTACTGCAGGAGCAAGGAGAAATGGATCTGTTAAGCCAGCACCAAGAGATCCTGACTTTGTTTGTCGACTATCTTCTGGAAAGTGAACGACTGGCCGCGGAACCCACGAAAAACCATCTAAGTAAATCCCTGAAAGTGGTGGCCTTGTGAGCGGCCCGGTCTCCCCGCTTGCCTTAGAGAGGTACGAGCTGAAATACCTGATCCCCGCCTCACTGGTAGAACCAATTTCCCGATTCGTGGAAACATACTGCGAGATGGACTACTACTCGACCGTTTCCCCTGATAAACACTACACCATCAACAGTCTTTATCTGGATACACCAAGTTTGTACCTGTTGCGCTTTAAAGAATCCGCGAACGCGTTTAATTTCAATATGCGCATTCGCTCTTACGGTGACAACCCCAAGCCGCCCTATTTTTTTGAAATCAAATACAAGCTGCAAGAGTTTGTGCGCAAGAAGCGCGCCTTGGTTCACGAGGAAAACTGGTCAGACATTCTGGAGTGGGGAAACATTCCGGATCATATACAAGGCAGCTCCCGTGGAAACCTGGAAGAATTCTTGCGCGTAAAGATGTCCTACAACACCGCACCCGTGATACTGACCCAATACCGTCGCAAGGCTTATCTGTCTGTGGTCGACGACTATGCGCGAGTCACCTTCGACAGGGATTTGCGCTATCAGGAAATGAACGACTGGTGTGTACGACCCGACGAGCAGTTATTAAGCCATTACGATCATCCGGAATCCTTTGAAGAACCAGGCTGCAATGTCATTCTGGAATTAAAGTGCGAAAAAAAAATCCCCTATTGGATGGTAGATCTGATTCGCCACTTTCAGTTGGAGGGCGGATCCTTTTCAAAGTTCGGAAACTCTATGATGACTCATCTGGGAGTGCCCGAGGTTATGTCCCAGGGTGCTTTGTATCTTTGATGATAATAAATTCACCATTTTATAAGCTTATTTAAATTATATAATAACTAATAACTTCGCTTACTTAACTATAGTTTATAACCCGTCAGCTATTAATTTATTTACTTCATAGCAAATCGAATATCGCTCCGTTTGGCGCCTCGCTTTATTATTCAGGCCACCCTGATCATATAAAGAAAAATAAGACGTAAAGGAAAATTTAAATGAAGCTTTCTAAATTTGTTGTACTTGCGAATCTCAGTTTTTTCATGACTGCCAACCTTGCGCTTGCCGGTGGCGGTGGTGGTTGCAGATCTATTCAGCCAAATAAAAATCTATTCAGCTGCCAGATTAGCTCAGTGGAATACGTTAATCAGATAGCGTTGGATCGCGACTATCAACCCAACATCATCTATGGCGGCCGTGAAGATCTTCAAAATGCACTAAAAACGGTGGGAACAACTTTGTTTTTTATTGGTGGTTCGCAGAATGATGTCACCGGCCCAGAAAATGAGAATTCATGCCCGGTAAACGTGGATGAACAAACTCGGATCTATAACATTGTCATCCCCATGGAAAAGATGTTACCCGAGAAACTCCTTAAATATAACAAAACGCTGGGACTCTATGGTAGCGAGGCAGGCATTGTTTCTCAAGACTCGCACTCCTTCGACAGCAATATCTTTTCAGAATACAATTGGCCGTCAACACACCCTGTGGACAACCCATTCCGAGTTGAATACACATTTTTGAAAGTTTCACGAAATCCAGGAGAATCACAAGCAACCCTGGAAGTTAAGCAGAGCTATTTTTCCAAAACTGATCGTGAAAAAAAAGGTGAATCAGTTATTCGTGCAAGCATGAACTGTGATTTGTAAAACGGCCCGCCTTTTAGCCACCCAATAGTGATACAGTGCAGAACCGATATCGGTTCTGCACTGCTTCCGTAAGTAGGACCTGGCACCCTATAGGGCTTCGTCGCCGACGGCGGCGAAGGCTTGGCGGGTTTTTTCGCGGACTTCGTCGCGTTTTCTGAAGCGATCCATTAGTGAGTACACGCATGGAACGACGAACAACGTTAGGATTGTGGAAACTAGTACCCCACCAATCAGACACAAGGCCATCGGGCGCATGGTTTCAGAGCCGGCACCTGTCGCAGTCGCTGAAGGAACTGCGGCGGCGATGGTCGCAATTGACGTCATTAGGATTGGGCGAAGACGAATCGGACAAGCTTCAATCAAAGCTGCATTCGCTTCTGAAGTTCCGCGGTCACGAACCGTATTGGTGAACTCGATCAAAAGAATCGAATTCTTTTTCACGATACCCATCAATAGCAACAACCCGATCATCGAGTACATGTTCAAAGACTGACCCGTGATCAGAAGCGCAAAGAACGCGCCCGAGAAACTGAATGGCAAGGCCATCAGAATAGTCACGGGATCAATGAACGAGTTAAACTGCGACGCCAGAACCATGTAGGCAATAACCAAACCCATGATCAATGCAAAGATCAAACTTTGGAAAGACTCTTTGAAGGTCTTAGATGAACCCTGTTGCTCGATCATATAGCCAGGCTGCAAAGTGCCTTTCGCGATTTTATCGATTCGCTCCATCGCTTCTTGTTGGGAAGCGCCGTCTTTTAAGTTCGCAGTGATCGTAATCGCGCGCTGACGGTTGGAACGCGAGATACTCTGCAACGCCTTGGTGGTTTCCTGCTTGGTGACTCTATCAATTGGAATCAGGTTGGCATTCGAGTTTCCGATCAACAGTCTTTTGATCTCAACCATCGCGTCTTCTTTTTTGGTATCAAGCTGCACTTTGATATCATAGCGATGCCCGCCTTCAGGATACTCCCCGGCTTTCACACCACCGATCAAGGCACTGACTGTCGTTCCAATAGAAGCCACACTGACACCGTGCTGAGCTGCCGATAGGCGATCCGGTTTCACTTGAATTTCCGGCATACCCAACAGGTAATTGGAATCCACGTCGACCATCATTCCGGTTTTAGTCATCTCGTCCATGATTTTTTGAGAGTAGCCTGCAAGCTTTTCCCAATCAGAACCCATGACGGTGAACTCAATCGGATAACCACGACCGCTGGAAAATCCACGCTGGGACATATCCATCAGAATCGGGCGCACATCTGGAATTTTCGCAAAAGCTTCACGAACCACCTGCATAAATTGCTGCTGACTTAAGCGCTTGCCGGTTTTTTCATCCTTAGGACGCTCTTTGAAATCCTTCATGGTGATAAACATCATCGCGGTATTCGCGTCAGAGATACCTCCACCGAAACCACCGATACTTGCAAAGACCTGTTTAACCTCAGGACGGGCTTTTAACCACGCTTCAGCTTGTTTGACCTGCTGGTCGGTGTAAGCCAGGGAACTTCCCACTGGCAAAACGATACGCGCCAGGAAAATACTTTGATCCTGTGCTGGTGACATTTCTTTCACCAGGAATTTGATGGAAACGAAAGACAGCGCCACAAACACCATCGAGCCAGCAATCACCGTCCAGCGGATGTTCAAAGATTTACGCAGCCATTTTTCATAGCCTATTTTCAAGCTTTCCATGAAAGCTTCAAAGGCTTTTCCGATTTTTGTCGTGCGCTCGCCGTGATGAACGAAGCCCGCACAACGCATTGGCGTGATCGTCAATGATTCCACCAGCGACAGGAAGACTGCGATGGAAATCGTCACCCCGAATTGCATAAAGAACTTACCGATGATGCCTTTCATGAAAGCCACCGGAAGGAAGATCGCGATAACCGCAGCGGTTGCTGCCATCGCGGCAAAAGAAATTTCACGAGAGCCCAAGATGGCTGACTCGATCTGCCCCCTACCATCCTCGTTATACCTGAATATATTCTCCAGAACCATGATGGCATCGTCGACGACGATACCAATCGCCAGGGTCAGACCCAACAAAGTGAAAGTATTCAGAGTGTAACCCAGGAAATACAAACCAATGAATGCGCCCAGAAGTGATGTCGGAATGGACAGCAAAACGTTAAAGGTCGCAGACCAAGAGCCTAAGAAAGCCCAACACACCAAAGACGTCAAAATCACCGCAAGAATCAAGTGATGAGTCAGCTCGCCCACGGATTTTTCAATGAACTGCGTACTGTCAAAGTTCACGTGAATCTTCATACCTTCAGGAAGCTGTGACTGAATTTCTTCGGCTTTGGCTTTGACGGCTTTCGCAACCGCTACTGCATTGGTACCACGTTGCTTACGAATACCAAGCCCCAGCGCCGCTTCACCATTGAAGCGAGAGATACGAGTAATCTTATCAAGCCCCATGCTGACATCAGCCACCTGGCCGATTTTCACCATGTTGATGGAGTCTGACATCTGTTTACCCGCACGCTTGCTGATAACGATGCTTTCAAACTCATCGATAGTTTTTGCTTCACCCATCGTGCGC
Organism: Bdellovibrio sp. HCB290; assembly: GCF_047305925.1. GTDB lineage: Bacteria > Bdellovibrionota > Bdellovibrionia > Bdellovibrionales > Bdellovibrionaceae > Bdellovibrio. Next base: position 2,882,831 of record NZ_CP178620.1, read on the forward strand.
ACGTTGTAATTGCTTTTTGCAGTTTCAATGTAACCACCCGGTTCTTCCGAGTGCTCTGCTTTGATGGCATCAATCACGTCATTAACGGAAATATTGTACTGCGGAAGTTTTTTGGTATTCACGAACACGCGCAAAACTGGATCCGTGTAACCACCCAGGAAGATATCGCCGACACCATCCACGGTAGTGAAACGATCTTTCAGATAATCGCGGGCGTATTTCATCAGAAATTCCAGATCGCCCTTATCGTAAGTCAGTGCGAGCCACAAAATCGGCTGATCATCGGGATTGGTTTTTGAAATTGTCGGAGCATCCACTTCATCAGGAAGCATTCTTTGCGCACCGGAAACTTTCGCCTGCACGTCTTGCAAAGCCAGATCGATGTTACGATCCAGACTGAATTCGACTGTAATTGTTGCAGAGCCGGTTTTACTGGAAGAGGTGATGCTTTGGACCCCTTCAACACCCATCAAGGCACTTTCTATAACATCTACAACCTGCGTCTCCATTACTTCTGGTGCTGCACCATCCAAAGTAACGCTGACCGAAACGGTCGGAAAATCCACATCCGGCAACTGGCTTAGACCCATCCTGGAAAAAGAGATCAATCCAAAGATCATCAAGCCAAACATCAACATCCACGCAAATACTGGATTCTTGATGGAAATATCCGAAATTCTCATCCCCAACTCCTTGGTCCTAAAACATCCAAACTAGTGTAGCAAATCAATGACAGTTCGCACATGTACAATTGTGAGGACGCGACTTTGATTTGACACTTGTTCCTAAGGACAACTAAGCAATACTTAGGCAGCTAATCAACCATTGACATGCCTGCTCTGAGAGACTAATTATGACCGCACTTTTGCCGCCTCGGAGGCTCTATGAAATTCACTCGCATGACGAGTACTCTTTTGTTCGTTTCCCTATCAACTTTCACAGCTGTAAGCTGGGGCCAAGCCACTTCCATTTCTTTGCGTGATGCTGCTTTGGCCGAGACCAAAGCCAAAGGCACTGCGACTTCTTCCGCAACTGACGCTCAAACGGGAATGTTGGTTCTTAAAGATCCAAAACCTGAAATCGTATCCCGTCCTTGGCAATACATCGCGGGCTTCACGGCTCAACAATTTCAGGCTAAAGGTTCTGTAACGACAGACGCTTCAGGAACTTTTGATCTTTCCCAAAACGGTCAGACCTTCATGCCTGGTTTGATGTTGGGTGTGATGAGTTCTGAATGGAACTTGAAGAATGTTTTGATCAGCGGCGGTCTTCGCTTCAACGGTTCCCTGGCAACACAAAGTGTTTCCGCAGTCATGCCTTCAGGTGTGGTTGTTGAAGATGCTCGCTTGAACACATCTTTACTTTCCGGCGGAGTGGTCTTGAGCCTTCGTCATGCGAAACTTGCGTGGGTTGCGGTTACTGTAGCTCCGCAATACGGCACAGTTAACTACACTCAATCCTCTAACAATGATTTTGCGAAATTCTCTAAACAGGCTTCTTACGACGCAATCAACTATGGTTTGGATTTCCGTTTGACGAAAAAATGGTCTGTATTCACAGAATGGTCACAAAGAGAATTGCGTGATAAGACTGAAATCGCACTACAAAAAGACAACTTTGAATTAGGAACTAAAGTATCATGGTAAAAAAAATCATCCTGCTTCTTTGTGCAGCCTCGACGGCGCTGGCTCAACAGCCAGTGGCGCCGGCAAATGTCATCACACTTTCCCAAAAGAAAGTGGCGGAGTTGGCTTTGCAACAGGGTTACCGCACGAAAGAAGTGAATCTAGCTTACCAACAACAAAAATTTCCATTGGTCCAAACGCTTTCCGCTTACGACTGGCAGATTAATGCTTACACAGGTTACGAGCTGGACAAACGCGCCCAGCTTCTGACTTCGCAAACAATTGATCCACACAATAAAATTGAACGCTACGATACGCTTTTGCAGTTTGGGAAAAGATTCACAACGGGTACCGCAGCGACACTTGAACTGAACCGCCTTTCTCAAAGCGCAAGCTATGATACGGCGTTGGGTTCAAATGTGCCTCCGGGAAACCAGACACTGGATCGCGCCGGCATTCTTTTGGAACAAGCTATTTTGGGTAACTTCTTTGGTGTGGCCGATCGTGGTATCGTTAACGCTGCTGAAGAGACCTACAAAGCTTCAGAGATCCTTCGCGCGAATGATCTGGAAAACGTGGTATTGGATGCTATCAGCCAATTCTGGTCAGCCTTTATTGCTCAAGAAAATTTCAAAGAGGCTGTTGCTGCCCGTGACCGTTATAAAAAATTGACGGACACAGTTCGCAGAAAAACTTCTTTGGGTTATTCCAACCCGGGCGACTTGCCACAAGCACAAGCCGAACTTGAAGCTCGTGAGCAAATCGTTAAAGCCGCTTCCACGGATTACCTGGCTTCAGTAGAGAATCTTTTGACGTCTTTGGCTTTGGATCCAAAATCCGAAGTTAAATTTGAAATGACGACGGCATTGCCGGCAATTCCAAGCCTGCCACCGATTAACACAGAAGATCTGCGCCAGATCCGTTCGCAAAAACTATTGGTTTCTGCAGCTGACGAAAATCTGACAGCCGCAAAATCCCTGTCCTACCCGACATTAAATTTTGTGGGCCGCGCGTACACGACAGGTGTGGGTGAAAAGTCTGAGGATTCATACTCGGAACTGACTGGTGGTTCCCGTCCGGATTACTACGTGGGTTTGAAATTTGCGTATAACTTTGGCTCAGATTTCCAAAATGAGCGCATTGTTTACAACAAGCTGAACCGCGACCTTCAACAAACACGCCTGGACCGTGCACAACTTGAAGTTGTGGACACCAATATCCAGGCCGAGCGTAAAGCTCAGGCTGCTTACTCGATCGCCCAAAGCGCCGAGAAGCAAAAAACCTACAGCGAGAAAGCTGTGAGCGAGCTCAATCGCTCCTACTCTCAGGGTAGAACCGATATTAATAACTTGATCCAGGCTCTTAACAGTCAGTTCGCCGCACAAATTAAATACATCACGGCGGTAGGCAACTACCACATCGCGCTGAACCAATGGGCCGCTTCAAGAGACGAACTTATTCCTGACGATAAAACTCCGTCAGAAGAAAAGAAATAGGCAGGGGAATTTATGTTGAAAAAACTAATCTTGGCATTGACGGTTTTGTCTCTGGCAGCTTGCGCGTTTAACAACGACGACAACGGCTCTGACAACTTCAATAAAAAGCTGAACGATGACAATCAGCGTTCTGCTGAAATCTTCCGTAAAGTGGAAGGTTCTTACCAAGGGAACATGATCCGCGAAAATGGTGCAACAGAGATCGTTCAGATTTCTTTGCTACTTTTGAACATCAACACGGGTACTAACACTGACGGTTCTGCAAAAATTCAGCACATGCAAAAAGCGGCTTACACACGTGTATCCCCGGCTTCTGCTCCGTTGACTGACATGGATGTAGCCTATGTTCCTGAAACGGGAACTTTGAACATTTTGAATTCCAAAGCAGTAACCAATGATGACGTGCAATCCATCATCGCCACAGTTCAAGGTGGTGTCATCACGGGGACTGTTAAATCCCGCACAGGCATCATCGGTCGCATTTCTTTGAAATTCATCATCGGTGGTTCTTCCAATGATGGTAATGGTTCTGACGAGCAGTACTACAATCGCTTGCGTGAACAGTACACAGCAATCTCTGGTACATACTTGGGCTGCGTGATCTCGACTAAGGAAGTTTCTCAACGAATCCCGAGCTATAAAGGGAAAATCAAATTGTCGATCTTCGAACAAAAAGTGGGCACAAACCCTGCTGACAATACGACGATCCCAACTTTGGTGGGTTCTTTCACAAGAAATTACGACAAGAACGATTTCTTGAAAGCGGATCTTTCTGGCATCTACCGCAGCGACTTCGTTCCAGCGACTCTAAGCCTGACTGGTACTTACCCTGCACAAAACAACGGTTATTCCACGGTCTTCAAAGGTACTTTGGCGAATGGTGAATACACTGCTGACTTCATGAATGCAAAAGGCGGTATCGAAGGCCAAATGTACTTCAAAAAGGGTCAAAACTATCCAGCGAAGTGCGCAAACGTATCTCGCTAATCCTATCCTGATTACAGTCTGAAAAACAAAAAACCCAGCTCTCGCAATAAGCTGGGTTTTTTATTTAAGATTTTTTAGGTAATCCAGGATCACATTCGAACGACCACGAACTAAAACTGTGGGGTTCCGTTTTTCAAAGCTTTGGGTGTAAGCCGGATCATAGTAATACCTTAGCAGCTTTTCGATCCAAGCCCGATTCCGATCCAGCTTTTGATGATTCAAATAATCCTGTTCGCAAAGTTCAAGATCCCCCAGTATTTCCTGGGTTCTTAGACCACCCAGTTTGCGAGAAATCGTTTTGATCGCATTCTGAAATTTGGCAAATTCGCTCAAGGCTGCTTCCACGTTCTGACTGCCGATGGCCGTATTGACGACATAGTCGTTGTAGATGTTTTCAACTCGCAGCTCGAAAGGCTCTTCGAGGTATACCAATGATGAAGCCCTCATCTGCGTGAACAGGTTTTCCGGAATGGCACAACGGCCAATCAAGCGGCTCTCGTCTTCAATCACTATCTTGGAAGCACTCTGCTTCTCTTCCAACTTCAAATACTCCACCGCGATCGCATGCTCAAAATCAATCTGAGAGGGCTGAGCCTTGGCCGTAGCGCCAAAAGCAGATCCGCGATGCTGAGCCAAAGCCTCCAAATCAATCGTCGGAAGAAAGTGTTTCACCTGATTTAAAATAGTGGTTTTGGCGCTGCCTGTAGGGCCTGACAGAATAAGCAGAGGTTGTTGCGAACACTGATCAACAGTTTCACGCAGAAACTGTCTGGTGGCTTTATAACCACCTTCAATCAAGGGGCGATCCACTCCCATTTCAGAGAGCCAGCGCTGGGTGATTTTAGATCTAAGTCCCCCACGAAAACAGAATAGAACTGTGTTGGGATTTTCCCGAATATAGCCGGCCCATCCGCGCAGACGGGCCTCTTTTACTTCGCCAGAAACCAGTTCATGCCCTAAGACTAACGCAGCTTCACGGCCAGAATTTTTGTATGTGGTTCCAACTGCTGCTCTTTGAGCATCGTCCATAATCGGCAAATTGACGGCGCCAGGCAGTGTGCCCGAAGCGAACTCCACCGGAGCTCGAACGTCAATTAATGGAGTTTTCTCAAGAAACAACTTCCTGAGATCCGCCGACGTGAGGTTAGACAAAAGCGACTCTTTTCACAGAGGCTGGCGTGACTTCACCGATAACGCTGGCATGGGCAAATTTGGATTTAATTTCTTTTACCAAAGAATCTGCCTGATCACGGCGTACGGAAAGCAACAGACCGCCACTGGTTTGCGGGTCATGCAAAACAGTTCTTTGCAGCGGGGATAGTATACCGAAGTCGACATCATTCTCGGTGTATTGCGCGTTGGTACGATGGGCTTTCGTTAAAAAGCCTTTTTCCAAAAACGTCATAACGTCACGGAATACAGGAAGTGCTTCATAGTTAACCTTAAGGCTGACTTCACTGGCTTTCGCCAATTGCATGCTGTGTCCAGAAAAAGCGAAGCCGGTAATATCGGTCGCCGCATGAATAGCACTTTTAGAAGAATCACTTAAAAAATCCAGGATGTTATTCAATGTCGCCATACTTGCAGTGGCTTCAGAGATATCACTTTCTGATACTTCCCGGCGTTTCAAAGCCGCAGTCATTGTGCCCGTACCAAGGGCTTTCGTAAGAACCAGCAAATCACCCGCCTGGGCTTTGTTGTTGGACCAAACTTTTTTAGGATTCACAAATCCAGTCACCGACAAGCCAAATTTTAAAGTGTCATCATCAATCGAGTGTCCACCCACGAAATTAGCATTGGCTTCAGCGATAATGTCACTCGCACCCTGCATAACATCAACGATTACAGAGTCCGGCATAGTAGCCACCGGAAATGCCAGAATTCCCATTGCCGTCTTCGGCAATCCACCCATCGCATAGACATCGCTCAGCGCGTTCGCTGCGGCAATTCGTCCAAACAACCGGGGTGTATCCACAATGGGAGTGAAGAAATCCAAAGTCTGAACCATCGCCACATCGTCAGTAACTTTGTAAATTGCGGCGTCATCAAAAAGCCCACCATCAACCAACAATTCATTGTGAGGCTTTGGAAAAGTCACATTCTGAAGGATTTTTCTAAGTTCGGAGGCCGCCACTTTGGCAGCACATCCGCCCTTTTGAACTGTTTGGGTCAGAGCAATTGATTCGCTTTGCATATCTTACCGCACTTTCTAGGATTTGCCTTCCAGCTCGCTCCAGCGGGCGTAAAGGCGTTCGATTTCCGCTTGCGTGCTTGCTATCTGATTGTAAAGTTCTTGCACCTTCTTAGGGTTGCTGGCGACATCGGGAAGCATACTTTGCGTTTGCGCGGCTTGAAGCTTTTCCTCAAGTCCTGCAATGGTCGCTTCCATGTTTTCCAGCTCAAACTTTTCTTTAAAGCTTAACTTCTTTTTACCACCAGAAACGGCTTTGGCTTCTTGTTTTTCTTCCTGTTTTTTTGCAGCTTCTGCTTCCTTCAAATCATCAAACCACTCTTCCCATTGCAGGAAGCCGGCAAAGCGCTCCATCGTCGTGTTGCCATCCGGGTTCTTATGAAGGGCGATAATTTCCTTAGCGACCTGATCCATGAAGTAACGGTCATGAGTTACCAGAATCACAGCGCCACTGAAGTCGCGCAAAGATTCTTCCAATACCGCCAGAGTCTGCACATCCAGATCATTCGTCGGCTCATCCAGAATCAAAACCTGTGCTTCATTCAACATCAACTGAGCGATTCGCAGGCGTGCCTGCTCCCCGCCTGATAGTTTTTCAACAGGCATGTCCATTTGCTGACGGTTGAACTGGAATCTTTCCAGATAACTGCGCGCATAGACGTAAGATCCCTGATAGTGAACATAGTCCCCATCCGGGCAGATATTTTTCAAAACGGATTTCTGAGGGCTCAAAGTCTCACGGTTCTGCTCAAAGTACGCGACCTTCAGATTTTCAGCGCGCTTCACTTCACCCATGTCTGGAGTTTCGGTTCCCAGCATGATGCGAATCAATGTGGACTTACCAGAACCGTTATCACCCAAAAGGGCCATACGGGTTTTTGGATTTACCAGATAAGAAAAATCCTTGAACAGAATACGGTCATCGTAAGCTTTTGTGATGTGAGAAAGCTCGATCAACTTCTGCGGATTACGATCGGCGTCTTTAAATTCAATTTTTACGGTGCGATTGGCATTCTTGGCGACCAGGTCCCCAACATCGTCTTTCAACGTATGAGCACGATCAATACGGGCTTTTTGCTTGGTCAAACGGGCTTTAGTACCCCGGCGAAGCCATTCGGTTTCACGACGAAGAGTGTTCTTCATCGTAAGCTCTTTAGCTTCCTGTCCTGCCATCATCAATTCTTTGGATTCAACATAGGCCGAGTAATCGCCCACAGTCGCGAAAAGGTAATTTGGATTTTTGGGATCCAGATCGAAAATCTTATTGGTCACGCGCTGAAGGAACAAACGGTCATGCGTGATAATCAAGGTCGCAAACTGCGCCTTGGCCAAAAATTCTTCCAGCCACATGATGGAACTTACGTCCAAGTGATTCGTCGGCTCATCCAGAAGCAATAGTTGCGGTGATTGCACCAGCTCACGCGCCAATGCGACACGTTTTCTCCAACCCCCAGAAAGATCTTCCACCAGGAAGGTATCGCCAAATTGGGAAAGCTCTAAACGCGCCATCCACTCATACGCTGGCCCAATAAACTCGCCGTAATCCAGATCACCCATGATCGCATCCAAAATAGACACGCCCGGAGTAAACGTCGGAGTCTGCGCAAGGTAACCGATCTGCAAGCCCTTATTCATAGTGACATCGCCACCATCAGGCTTCATCTGACCGGAAATAATTTTTAAAAGAGTGGATTTGCCGGCCCCATTCGGGCCAACCAAACCAATGCGGTCGCCTTCGTCAATCCCCAGACTGACGTTTTTAAAAAGAGTTTTTCCCGCAAATGATTTTTCAAGCTTGTACGTACTAAGTAAAGGCATGCCCCAACCTAGTCTGAAACCAGGTTTTCTACAAGTCTGGTCAGAGAATTTCTTCGGTCAGGATGCCGATCTTACCGGTATTCAGCACCACTTCCAGGCGCTGATCCATTTCCAATTGCAGCATTTTCGACAAAGCCCCAAAATTGTTGCCCACCTGATTGGCAGCGGCACTTAAAATGATTTCTGCCAGAGGCATCAATTTCGGCACGGGATTACCACCGACTTTCTCACATTCCGCCACTGGCGAGACCACGGAATGCTTCCGGCAGACCGCCGGGCGATTTTCATAATTTCGGCAGGCATTGTCTGCTCCCAAAAATACACAGCGATTGCTTGGAACGGCCCCTTGGGCCCACGCTTTATCCAAACGTTCACGAGCAGACATTTCGCGCAAACGAACTGAATCCAGTGCAATCCCCTGCGCCACCGAATCTGCCAGAATCGCAGCGTCATCACTGGTAATTTCAACTTCCAGATGACAGCAAGCTCCGCAGCCTTTTTGACATGTTGTTTTAATGTGCGCGCTGGCCAATTCTTGTTCGTGCAAAAGTTCATGCACTTTTCTTCCACGCTCCTGCCCGGGAGCGAGCTTAGCCAAAAGATCGTAGTAATGAAGCAGTAACCGCTCCACTTCACGTTCGAAACTTTCGAACTCTTCAGCGACCAGAATATTTTGGTAGTTTGCTAACAATCCGCGAAGCTGAGGAGTTTTAATCATTCATTCACGGTAGCACGGTATTGAAGTGCAGATGTCACAACCCCGACAATTCGGACCTAGGTCAACTGACGGCAACTTCCTGATGTCGTGTGGCTAACATTTGTAGATAGTCCTCGCGGTCGATCAAAACGCCGCCCATCTGCGCCACAACGGGCGTGACCATTTGTACGTCGATCCATTCGTGTCCTTGCGCCGATAAGTACTCGACCAAAAACCACAATGCGAGTTTGGAAGCGTTGGGCTTTTTATAGAACATACTTTCGCCACTAAACACGCCTTCAACCAGTACTCCGTAAATTCCACCAATCAGCACATTGTTTTCCCGAACCTCGATGGACAGGCAATATCCGGCGCTATTGAACTCATGATAGGCCCGCTTCATCACCGGTAAAATCCAGGTGCCATCTTGGCCGGGACGAATTTGGTGCGCACATTCGGCCATCACGTGATCAAAATCTTTATTCACAGTGTAACTGATTTGCGGATTTTTCTTTCTGAAACGTTTTAAACTTTCAGGGACGCGAAATTGATCAAAAAACAAAACACCGCGCTTTTCCGGGGAAAACCACAGCATTGGAAAGCCCACTTGGGGCCAAGGGAAAATACCTTTCGAGTAAGCGGTATACAAAGTTCCAACATCCAACTTTCCACCGACGGCCAAAATTCCTTCGGCCATCGAATCGCGGGGATCCGGAAAATCTACAGAGGACTGAAACCTGGTCAAACTTACTTTCCTTTTTTTGCCTTATAAGTCAGGCGGTATATAACACCGGCTTTATCGTCAGAAATCAGAACAGATCCATCTTCCATGACTTCCACATCAACAGGTCTGCCCCACGCGTCGCCCACTTGCAACCAGCCCTCAACCAAGGGTTTTACAGAGGTGATTTTGCCATTTTCAACTTTGGCAAAACCCACCATATACCCTTGAGGCACACTGCGATTCCATGAACCACGTTCAGCATAAATGATACCGCCTTGGTATTCAGAAGGAAACATTTTCCCGTTATAAAATCGCATGTCCAAAGCAGCTACGTGAGCCCTCAACTCGGCCTCGGGTGCTCTATAGTTCTTGCAGTCTTTGCCCTTGCCAAATTCTTTATCCAAGATGTTTTTCCCGTGACAATATGGGAAGCCAAAGTGTTCGCCGACCTTTGTTAGAAGATTGATCTCGTCAGGCGGCAGATCATCACCCATCCAATCACGCCCGTTATCTGTGAACCACAAATCCTTGCTAACAGGATCCCAGTCAAAACCAACGGTGTTGCGCACACCTTCCGCAACAACCTCTTTAGAAGTACCATTCACATCAATGCGATAAATGCGCCCATACTCTGTGCCCATATCGCAGATATTGCAGGGAGCCCCGACTGGAACATAGAGCTTGCCATCCGGACCGAAGCGAATGAACTTCCAGCCGTGACTAGCGTTCTTAGGAAATTTCTGCGACAAAGTTCTGATGGGTTTTTGTGGTGCCATGATTTCAGCCGGAACGTTGAATTCCAGAATTTCCGCGATCTGGGCCACATAAAGTTTGCCGTCTTTAAAGGCAACACCATTGGGCGTATTGAGCTTTTCCGCAAAGATCTGGGCTTTTCCATTTTGTACAAGATAAACATTGTCATCAGAGCGATTACCGATGAAAAAGCGCCCTCCCGGAGCCTGCGCAATCGATCGTGCATCAGGAACTGTCGCCCACACCGAGATTTCAAAACCCGGTGGCATTTTCAATTTATTTATAGGCAAATCCTTGGCGGCCCAGCCAAGTCCACTCCACAACAAACTGGCAACTATCAAAAATATAAAGCTCTTCATATTTCCCCTTTTGCTCCCAGAATTTTATCCAGATGCAGCTCTTCAACGCAAATCCCATACTTATGGTCTTTAGCACGTAAAAGCCGTGAAGGTTGGCGAAATGGAAACTTCTATTTCGTCGTTTTTTTGCCTTCAAGAATGGCTTTATTCAACTTTTCAATGATGGCATCAGGGACTTTCTTACTGCAAATAATATGGCGACTGTTATCGATAGGAAGATCTGGTAAATTTAAAATTACAAAATCACTTTCAGAAAGTTTTTGTTTCTTAAAGACATAGTTTTTTTCCGACTCGGGCATAAAATAGTAATCCACACGCCCCGACTTCACTATTTCCAGAAGGTTCACGGTCCCAACCTCGACGGGGAATGTAGTCACCTTGTGTTTAACTATCATCGAGTCAAGATAAGCTCCCATGGAATAGTTCATGCGCGCCAGCAGCTTAAGTTTTGGATTTTTCAGAATTTCTTCCGCCGTGGTGGTCTTGGGGTCGATAGTACCTTTATGACCGATCAGCACCCAGGGGCCATCTTCCTGAACCGCCTCCGTATATTTATATTTCTTGATTCTTTCAGGAGTTCGAAACCATCCCGCAGAACAATCAAGTTCGTGGCCGGACTCTAGCAATGCCAGTTGCCGAAGAGGCGGGTTTTCTACCAACGTGTATGGAATCCCCGCTTTTTCAAAGGCTTTGATGGTAGGCTCGCCGACCAGTCCCTTGATCGCCCCCTTAACTTTACTAGTAAAAGGCTCCCTGACGTTATATCGCAGGATGATCTGAGGTGTCTGTGGTGTCTGTGCCAAGGACTCCAACCCTCCAAAAAGTATACTGAATGAAAAAATTAAAAAGAGTTTCTGTTTTATCTGAATGTACATCCTAGAGCGCTCCCAGGCAGATATCACACTTTCCACAGGGAGTTTCATGCTTGTGCCCGAAGTAGTGATAGATGTAGTTCATCCGGCATTCTTTGTCTTGTGTGGCCCAGCGAACCATTTCCAGCAGCTTTGAATTTTGCGCTTTCAAAATCACCGGACCGTTTTCGGCAGCGAACTGCTCAGCCGTAGGCGCCTGGACACATTGATACGGAAACGGATCATCGGACTTTTGCAGACAACCCCAGCGTTCCAAAATATTGACAGCAGCTTCCGCGCGGAAATCGCGGCGATTTCGAAAGTTCATTTGTTCTCTTAGGAAATCAAATTTTTCCTGATTCACGCGCAGTCTGTTTTGCTCGATCAAATCGTAAATCTTCGCAATGAACTCGGGATCGGGATGCGACCATTTTAGAAACTCCATCTGAATGCTGACATCGTCCTGGTCATACAAAAGATGACAAAACGACTCGACACCATCGCGCCCCGCACGACCGACTTCCTGAAAATAGCTTTCCAGAGCACTGGGAATTTCAGCATGCACCAATAGGCGCACATTGGATTTATCAATTCCCAAACCAAATGCCGGCGTCGCAAGCATCAATGGAGAATCCTCAGCGATAAAAGCTTTTTGATTGCGTTTGCGATCCTGGGGCGATAGGTCGCCATGGTAAACCAGATGATTGACTCCGGCACGACTCAGTTCGGAAGAAATTTTGCGCAAAGTCTGAATCAACGAACAATAAACAATCGCCGATCCCGGCTGCTGATAACGAAGACCGATGATCGCACGAATCTTGTCGTCGATGCCGTACAAATCATGCACTCGCAGCGCCAGATTCGGCCGTTCGATCCCGGCCGAGATAATTTCGGCATCGGGAATATTTAATTTCGAAAGAATATCTTTTTGCACTTCTGGAGTTGCAGTGGCAGTCAACGCCAATGTCGGAGGGTTGCCCAACATGGCCCGGAACTCTCCCACGCGCGAATAATCGGGACGGAAATCATGCCCCCACTGGGAAATACAATGGGCCTCATCCACCGCTAAAAGTTGAATTTTGCGTCCCTCAATGGCTTTTAAAAATTCCGGCTTGCGAAAACGCTCGGGCGTCACATATAGAAGTCTAAAGTCACCTTTGGCGATACGATCCTGGCGCGATTCGCGCTCATCCCGCGTTAAAGTGGAGTTCAGGCAAGTCGCCGGAATCCCCAGATCTTTGGCTTTCAAGACCTGATCCTGCATCAATGCAATCAGCGGGGAAATGACAATAACGAGACCTTCTCGGATCTTTGCGGGGAATTGAAAACACAGGGATTTTCCCATTCCCGTGGGCATTAATGCGAGCAGGTTTTCATCTGCCCACACTTTACGCAAAATCGCTTCTTGTTCGCCCCGAAAAGCGCTAAACTCAAAATTCCTTTTCAGGAGATCGTGGAGGTCCATCATGCCACCAAGCTTACGCTAACCCAGCCCCCAGAGGTACGCCGTACCTTTTGAAATGCAATGTGTCATTGTTATAGGCTGGGCCCACCATGCGAATCTTATTTTGCATCTATATGTAATTGATGATAATTCGAGTACTTTCAAATTAGTAACTAAGACTTAAACGACCAATAAGAAGGGTAATATTATGTCCAAAAAGTGGAATATTGATATGGTCAGAAACATCGGTATCTCGGCTCACATCGACTCGGGAAAAACGACTACTTCTGAGCGTATTTTGTTCTATGGAGGCCGTATCCACGCTATCCACGAAGTTCGTGGTAAAGACGGCGTTGGTGCAACGATGGACTCCATGGATCTAGAGAGAGAAAAAGGTATCACAATCCAGTCTGCGGCGACGCAAGTTCACTGGAAAGATTATACTATCAATTTGATCGATACACCGGGGCACGTGGACTTCACAGTTGAAGTTGAGCGTTCTCTTCGCGTTCTTGACGGTGCGATCCTATTGTTGTGCGGTGTTGCCGGCGTTCAATCTCAATCCATCACTGTTGACCGTCAAATGAAACGTTACAGCGTTCCTCGTTTGGCATTCGTTAACAAATTGGATCGCCAAGGTGCGAACCCATACCGTGTAACTGATGCTTTGATCGAAAAATTGCGTTTGAACGCAGTTATGATCCAAATCCCAATCGGTTTGGAAGATCAACACAGAGGTCACGTTGATTTGACTGACATGAAAGCTTACATCAACGAAGGCGACAGCGGTGAAAACGTTGTAGTTGCCGAGATCCCACCGGATCTAGTTGATACAGCTAAAAAATACCGTCAAATCATGATCGGTAAATTGGCTGACGTAGATTCTGCTATCGAAGAGAAATTCTTGATGGAAGAAGAACCAACGACTGAAGAAATCCGTGCGGCTATCCGTAAGGGTACAATTTCTTTGAAATTGGTTCCGGTTCTTTGCGGATCTGCTTTCAAAAATAAAGGTGTTCAACGTTTGATGGACGCGGTTACTTATTATCTTCCTTCACCTGCTGAGAAAAAAGAGCAAGCTCTTGATCTTAACAACAATGAAGAGAAGTTCGATTTGTTCCCAGATCCAGCTAAACCATTGGTTGCTCTTGCGTTTAAACTTCAAGAGACTCCATTCGGTCAGTTGACATACATGCGCGTTTACCAAGGTAAAATGGGCAAAGGTGATTTCATCATCAATCAAGTGAACAAGAAATCTGTTAAGATTCCTCGCTTGGTTCGTATGCACTCAGACAAAATGGAAGATATCGAAGTATCTTACGCTGGTGACATCGTTGCATTGTTCGGTATCGACTGTGCTTCTGGTGACACTTTCTGTGACGACAAAATTCAGGCGTCCATGCAGTCTATGCACGTTCCAGATTCAGTTATCTCTTTGGCAGTTGCTCCTAAGGACAAAACTGCAGCGAATAACTTCTCTAAAGCGTTGCAAAAATTCCGTAAGGAAGACCCTACTTTCCGCGTTCACCGTGACGAGGAATCAAATGAGACTATCATCTCTGGTATGGGTGAGTTGCACTTGGAAATCTACGTTGAGCGTATGAAGCGTGAATTCAACTGTGAAGTTATCGTTGGTCAACCTCAGGTTGCTTACCGCGAGACTATCTCTGCTGAAGCTGAATACGATTACACTCACAAAAAACAAACCGGTGGTTCTGGTCAGTACGCGAAGATCGTGGGTAAAATCCGCCCTCTTCCTGCTCAAGAAGACGGTTCTGTATTCAAATTCTCTAACGACGTTGTTGGTGGTCGTATTCCTAAGGAATTCATCCCAGCTGTTGAAGAGGGTTTCAAAGAACAAACTGTTAAAGGTCCATTGATTGGTTTCCCAATCGTTGGTGTTGAAGTTGTTCTTGAAGACGGCGCGTACCATGACGTCGACTCCTCATACATGGCGTTTAAAATCGCTGGTATGGCGGCTCTTCGTGAAGTTTACGCTGCTGCAAAACCAACAGTTCTTGAGCCGATCATGAAGCTTGAGACTGTAGTTCCAGACGAATATCAAGGTTCAGCGGTTGGCCAAATCAACCAACGCCGTGGTACTATCGTTGGTACAACTGCATTCGATGGCAACTGTGTTATCGAGGCGGAAGTTCCATTGACAGAAATGTTCGGTTACTCAACTGACCTTCGTTCTGCAACTAAAGGTAAAGGTGAGTTCTCTATGGAATTCGCGAAGTACGCTCCAGTACCTCGTAATATCCAAGAAGAGCTTGCTAAGAAATACCAAGCTAAGCGCGCAGCTGAGCAGAAGTAATTCTTTCTCTCTCTTGAGATTTCGAAGCCTCGGTGGAAACACCGGGGCTTTTTTTTGCCTTTTTTCCCTGGGCTTCGGGGCGAGCCGGGGCCTATCTATTTGTGTTGGTATAAAAAACTTGGGTAGAGAAACCGTTGTGGAGGCCTACGCCGAAGGAGCGGTAGCTTTGGTTTAGGATGTTGGCTCGGTGCCCGGGGCTTTCCATCCAGCCTTGGACTACTTGGGAGGGGGCGTAGCCTTGGGCTATGTTTTCTCCGCAGCCTGAGGAGAGGCCGAATCTGGTGCAGCGACTGTAGAAAGACTCGTCGGGTCTGGTGTGGTCGAAGTAGCCTCGGTCGCTCATGTCTTTGCTTTGTTCGAATGCCATTTGTGTGCAGGCCTGACAGTAGGCTAATGCTGCGAGGCCGTTTGCGACTCGTTGAGTGTTGGTGGCTTTGAATACCAGGCAGGTATTCGCATCCATGCTGTAGCAACCGTCAGTACCGGATGGAGGAGTTGGATCAATGACTGTGCTTCCTCCGCTGCTGCCCTGATTGGAGCTGCCTTCGTTCGCGCCATTGGAACTTGCAGCTACTAAGCCGCTGTTGCCGCAGGCTGCGAGAGAAATCATATATAAGGCTAAAAACAGTATCCGCAAATTCATGCCTTTAGAGTATCTGGTTCAGAGTGATTTGCGGGAAAGTTTCCGCTCGCATTCTCACCCTGAATCTTAATCTCTATTTGATTGCCCAAAAGCTGCTCATTTTAGAGAAACTTCTTAATACTGGAAACTCAGTAGTAGAGATGACGAGGCAATCGTGCCTTCATTTTTAGAGGTTCCAGAGGAACTTGACATATTTAACTCGGTCAATGCGGAACGCCCTAAGATTTCGATCACGAAGTTTTCACCTATAAACCAGCCTACTCCCAAATGTGCTCCGATACCGTTTTTTACTTCTACTGTACCAAACGAAAGAGGTGGAGGTTGAAAAAAGACGAAGCTATAATTTAATGCCAACGGAATAAAGAAAACCTCCCAACGGTAAGCGGTGCCCACATAAAGATTCTGTGCCTGGTATTTTGAACCCGCTAATGCTGTGGTCGATGAAATTCCATTTATGGTGGCCATTTTGAAGTCTCGTTGTCCGGTGTATTCATAACCGCTGACAAACCCCCAACTATTTTGTGGAGTTCTCCAGGCCGTCAATGAAAATGAGGCGGAGCCTTTGTAATCAAGCTCCACATTATTATGATAGGTATTTCCAGTGGAGGTTTCCGTGTCTGTACCTTCTAACTTCACCTGTAGCTGTGGACTATAACCCAATCCTACACCGAATCTCCAATCGGACTTTTTTTCAGAATCCATCTGCGCATTTGCGATACCACTAACTATTAAAACTAAAATCAGAACCTTCAATTTCATGTAACCCCCTTTAGTTAAATAATCTAAAGTTTGTTTGATGAAAATCAGTTCTGATTTCTTTGGACTATGGTCCCGCAGTAAAGCGCCTCAATGTGGGAATGCTTGAAAGACTTAACAATTTTTTTTGTTCAGATGAATTTAAATCTGTTTAAACGTATCCCAGGAACTACAAAAAACATTTTGGGTTCAAAAGAATCACTTAAAATACCGAAAAGATATCGTATGAACGTTTTCAGTGCGCATAACCTGTACATCTCTATTCTTGTGTTATTTCTGGGAATTCTCTCGGGGTGCACTCTTGACCTGAAGTTCTATGAATTCGAACAACTGCCTTCACTGAGCACACCGGGCGTATATTCTTCCCAAGCTTCACGATCTCTTTATCCCAACAGCCGTCGAGTTCGAAACACCGCCACCACTCTTGCTGATGGTCGGATTCTGGTGGTAGGTGGCACGTATCAAAACGCCCCGAATCCAGCACTGGCCAGCGTTGAAGTATTTAATACCTTAACATCCCGCTGGTCGAACGGACCTCAACTAACGGAGTCCCGATCGCATCACACGGCAACCCTTCTAGCCAACGGTAAAGTGCTAGTTGTCGGCGGCAGAAGTGATCTGACTTTCAGAGCAACAGCTGAATTATATGATTCGAACACGAACTCTTGGAGCTCCGCAAACTCCATGTCTGTTGCACGTGCCAGCCACACCGCGACTCTTCTTCAAGACGGTCGAGTCCTCGTTGCTGGAGGGCAAACAGGAAATGTGACCTATACGGCCTCTCTGGAAATCTATGATCCAGCAACGAACTCCTGGAGTGCGGCTGGAAGTCTTCCAGTTGCTCGCGCACGCCATGCAGCAGTGTTATTCCCGAACGGAAAAGTACTTATCGTCGGTGGCTCGAATCCCGGTCTTCTCTCTGACACAGAAACTATTATTCCGAATACGCCACCTGCGCTACCATCCTTCGAAGCCATCAAAACCAACATTGGAGCAGGTCGAAACGATCTGACGGCCACTCTGCTAAAAGATGGCCGTGCTGTGGTTATAGGAGGCTTGGGTGCTATATCACCTTCTGCTGCGGTCGGCATCATTGACCCTGCGAATCCAGGCGCCTTGATACCTGCGACATCGCTGACTACGGCGCGATTCGGTCATACGGCAACTTTGGTGAATGGAATTCTGGTCGTCACAGGTGGTTTTTCGGATGCAGCCGGCAGTACCGCTCTGAATGACTCTTTAATCTACACACCTGACGGTTCACTGGGCTCTTGGAGCTCCCTGGGTACTTTAAAAAATGGAGTGCGTGGTCTGCACACCGCCAATATTTCCGGCGATTATCTGATATTGCTGAATGGAATAACCGGCACCACGTCTCCGGTCACTATGGCTGAAAAAATAGACATGAGTAAGTTCACCTGGAGACGCCAAGGCAACCTGGCAAAAGACCGCGCCCTGCACGTCACCGCACTTCTGCCGAATGGAAAAGTCCTTGTAGCTGGAGGACTTTCTCAAACATCATCAACGAATACACCTTTGGATTCCACAGAGATTTTCGATCCGGCCACTGGCTTGTGGTCGGCGGGCCCGGCTCTACCCTCCCCTCGTTTATTTTCACACGCCACAGTTCTAACTGACGGACGGGTTTTGGTTGCGGGTGGTCTCGACGGAGCCTTTGCAAGAACTGCCACGACAGCGATCTATAATCCTGCATCCAACTCCTGGTCTGCAGGCCCCTCGATTGCGGTCCCACGCGTGGGTCACTCATCCCACCTGCTGCCTAATGGAAAAGTTATTATTATTGGTGGTGCCGCGCACCCAACGACCTCCGCACCAACTGAAAAAACTGAGATATTCGATCCGGCAACCAATCAATGGACCTATGGACCGGATATGCCGACAGCGGTTTCAGAGTTCTCGTCTGCAACCTTGTCAGACAATACGATTTTGATTCTTGGAGGATTAACAACTGCCGCGACAACATCCATTACCACCGTTCAGGCATACAACCCATCCACAAACTCTTTTACAACCAAGACCCCGATGACTTTGGGCCGCTATCAAGCTGCCGCTGCGGTTTTACCATCGGGAAATGTTTTGCTGACTGGTGGCTGGGCTTCAACAGGAAGTATGACTGCGACCACGGAGATTTACAATGTCAGTGCCAACACATGGTCAGCCGGGCCATCATTAAGCGCCAACAGACGCGCCCATGGCGCCATCAGTTTACCAAGCGGCAAAATTCTTGTTACCAGTGGAGTCACTAATTTAACTTTCCCTTCTATTGCGGCAAAAACCAGCGAAATTTATAACCCGGCAACCAACAGCTGGTCAGTGGATCCGATTGCAATTGAAGCGGGTCATACCCTTGGAACATTACTAAAGCTTCCTGATGGCAGAATCCTGATCGCGGGAGGCGGAGATCCCGATTATACGGGCGCCGTTACTGAAACCTATATCGAAGGCCAACTATCAGGTATTGCGTGGATAGGCAGCACACCTTTACTCGGTGGACGCGTGGGCAGCACCACCACCTTAATGAAGAATGGAAAGATCCTTTTCACCGGAGGACAACCTCTGGCTGAAGCCGCTGCCCTCACAGAGTCGACTGCCTTATACGACACCAGCACTAACACCATGACGGCGGGCCCGAACATGGCGAATGACCGGACTTATCACACGGCGACTCTACTACCCTCTGGCAAGGTCTTTATCGCAGGTGGAATGAGCTTCACCCTGGGAGGCGCTTCCGCAACTGCAGAAATCTACGATCCAACTGCAAACACCGTCACACCTGTTGCTTTACCACTAGGTCGCTATTTCCATTCTGCTTTGGTTATGCCTGATGGAAAACTATTAATCACGGGAGGCATAGATTCCTCCGGAACTCCAGCCTTGCAAAATGATGTCTATGATCCCGCCACCGGAAACTGGAGCACTCTAGCACCGCGCCCTGCACCGTCCGCTCTTGATACTGCAATCACGATTAGCGAGACTGAAATCATCTTCATCGGGGCGTTTGGAAATTCAAAATATGATTTTTCCACCGGAAACTGGTCCACCTTAAGCAATCCATCATTTGCTCGAATGAATTCCGTCGTGGTTAAACTTCCTTCAGGAAAAATCTTTGTGACGGGCGGAACCGACCTTACTACGAACAACGCCTTGGCAATTTCGGAAGTATACAATCCTGCAGATGACACTTGGTCCACGGCAGCGAATTTGGACAAGACTTTGACAAACATCTCTGGACAGCTGCTTCCAAGTGGCAAGGTGGCCATAACCGGAGGAAATGAAAACACATCTGCCAACGAATCTGAATCAGGAGTCCGACTTTACGATCCAGCCACCGATCAGTGGAGTTTTGGAACACCACTTTCAGAAGCCCGCTCGTATCATTCCACGATTCTAATGCCTGATGGTGCTATGGTTGTCTTCAGCGGTGCGAGTGCGACCTTTGGGATGTTGCCATTCTGGGAAACCATTGGTGAATAGTCGCTGGTCGATGGTCTGGAAAAGTTAATCCTGTCTCGTTTTATACCGATAAGGTTCATGGAGAAAAACACCATGGATCGTGATCAACTGATTGCAGAAATCAAAAAACAGATTTTGGAAGAAATGAAAGGTGCCGCTGCACCTTTGACTGACAAAATTTCCGATGAACAAAAAGCCGAAATGATGGAACTGAAAAACTCCATGGAAGCTTCTGTAAAGGAACATCCGTGGATGGCCGTCGGTGTTGCCGCCTTGGCGGGATTTATGCTCGCCCGTCTTTTCTATCGCAAGGATGATTAATCATGATGAAGTTTCTTTTACCCCTACTTTCATTTTTGATTGGCAACGCCAAAGGTTTGATCAAGGAACCGGCGGAGGCTTTCTCTCAACAACTGGCAATGCGTGTGCGCTCACTGACTACCTTGTTGGTCGCAGTGATTGGTTCTTTGGCATTGGGTTGTGTGGGACTGTCGCTGTTTATTGCCTCCATCGCTTCACAACTGGATAAAAACGAAGAGTTTCACGTATCCGGTGGCATGGCCGTATACTTGGGCCTTACCGTTGCGGCTATTGGCGTTTTGATTTACTCCCTTAGCAGCAAGACGTGGATGAAAAGCCTGGGATTTGAAGAAAAACCCGCGGCCCCACAAAATCCAAAACGCGCCTCCGGAGCCCTGGAGAGTGCGGTTGCCTTGCTGGTCATGGACTTTATTGAAGAAAGAAAAGATCGCCGCGAAGAACGCAAACCATAAAAAAAGGCAGCCTTAAAGAGCTGCCTTTTTTATTTCAATTTTTCAGATCGAGCTTAGTAACCGTTGCCACCGTAGTAGCCACCGTCTTCATCCGTGTCGCTGCCGTAGCCACCACCATCATAGTGACCACCGTCATTATCCTGACGACCGCCATCTTCATATCCACCGCCGCCGTATCCGCCACCATCAAAGGCACCGCCATTGCCGCTGCACTCGTAAGATTCTTCACGTGGATCGCAACCTTCAGCAGGTTCAGCTGAAACCACAGACGCTTGAGATTGATAGAATGCAGATGCTGTGAACGGAGCCAAAAAAGCCGCCGCAACCAAAGCCAAAACAAGATTTTTCATTCGGAACCTCCAAGTATTTATTGAAGGCCCCTACATATCACAGAAGACTCATTTGGCAAGGTACGGACACACTTTTGGTATCATTTACGCGTCATTACCCGGCCGTCACATTAACTTTTGATAGGAGGAATGACACACCTTTGCTACCAAAAGTGTGTCCGTACCTTTTCGTTATTTTTTGATGGGAGCGACTTCGCTTAGGAAGTCCATAAAGTGGGCCCAGGATCGGTGGTCCGCTTTTTCGTTGTAGGCTACACCCTTGCTTGGGTCGTTGCCGGCACCTTTTTGAGTGAAGGCATGAACTGCGCCGGAGTATGATACGAATTGGTAGTCGACTTTATTTTCGTCCATTTCGCGCATGAATGGCATCACTTCGGGATTCACACCTTTATCCAAGGCACCGTGAGCGATCAGGACTGGTGCTTTGAAATTCTTGGCATCCGCCGGGGTTGGATTTGAAAGACCTCCATGGAAGCTTACGAAACCTGCTGCTGGTACTCCCGCTCGGCCCAGTTCCAACGCGCCCGTGCCACCGAAGCAATAACCGATCACGACGATGTGTTTAGCATCGACCATTTTATTTTTTTTAAGCCAATCAAAAGCGGCTTGCCCACGAGCACGATAAAGTTTGCGATCGTTCTTGTACTGACCAGCAAGTTTTCCGGCCTCTTCCATTGAAGTCGGTCTGACACCTTTTCCATAAATATCCACTGCGAAAGCGACATAGCCTTTTTCTGCCAGCATCTGCGCGCGCATTTTTTCGTTATCAGACAAGCCCATCCATTGATGAATAATTAAAACTGCCGGTCTTGGAGTTTTGACGGAATCATCGTACGCCACAAAACCTTCAAGGGCTGTTTTACCCTCTTTGTAATCCACGTTTTCGGTTTTAATCGCTGCTTCGGACGATGCCATTGCCATAAAGACCACCACACTTGATAAGATTGCTTTCAACATTCTTGCTCCTTTGATGTACGACAAAAGTCTAAGTAGAAGAGCTGCGAAGGTCAAAAGTCCGCCCTCAGCTGTGATAAAGAACACCTGAGCAGTCTGGCCCTGTGCGTTATAGACAGCCTCCTTCGGGGGTATGCTATTATAACCCCAATGGAATACCACAGGCCTTGGCCATCTACATTCTCCCTATCTTATAGAAATCTGATCAATCACTTATGACATTACTCGTAGTCTTATTAATCGTTACTTTAACCGTATCGTTTGTTTGCTCAATGTTGGAAGCTTCACTGTTAACTTCTACATCCGCATACATCGCGGTCCTGGTTCGCGAAAACCGTCGCAGCGCTAAACTTCTTGAGCACCTGAAAGAAAACCTGGATCGCCCTATCTCTGCGATTCTGACTTTGAACACTTTGTCCCACACTTTGGGGTCTTCAGCGATTGCTTACCAAGTTCAGGCTATTTATGGGGAAAGCGCCGTCACAGTAGCTTCCTTCATTCTAACATTTGCGATCCTGGTACTTTCTGAAATCATTCCAAAATCCATCGGGGCCGCTCACTGGAAAGCGTTGATTCCATTCACCGCATACACGATCCAACTGATGATCATTTGCTTATACCCATTGGTGATCATGTCTGAGTACTTGGGACGTATGTTCCAACGTCGCAGCGAAGATCCGGAAGTCACTCGTGAAGAAATTCTGATGACGGCAGAAATGGGCGCTGAAGAAGGCACCCTGAAAGGCAAGGAATCCAACATCATCAAGAATCTTTTGATGCTGGATAAGATCTACGTTTCAGACATCATGACACCAAGATCTGTCTTCTTTGCATTGGATAAAGATCTAACTGTCGAGGAAGTTTTCGCCAAGTACAAACCCCTGCGTTTTTCCCGTATCCCGGTTTACTCTGGGAGCCTGGACAACGTGGTTGGTATGACTTTCCGTTATAAAATTCACGAATCCCTTTCCAATGACCAGCATGAAAAACTTGTGGGTGAATTGGTAACTCCGATTTCTTCGATCCCCGAGCGCATGACCGTGTCCCAGGTTCTGGATTATTTCATCAAAGAAAAAGAGCACATTGCTCTGGCTGTTGATGAATACGGAATCGTGGCCGGCCTGGTCAGTCTTGAAGACGCCGTGGAAACTCTTTTGGGAGTGGAAATCGTCGACGAGTTGGATTCTGTGGAAGACATGCGTAAGTTTGCTCTTGAACAATGGCAGCTGCGCAAACAAAAGCTTCGTAAGAGCTAATCAAATTTATGCAAATCTATTACATCCCCTGCCCTGACAAAGAGAGTGCTGAAAATATCGCGCGCACTCTTTTGCAGGAAAAGCTTATCGGTTGCGCGAACATCATTCCCGGAATGAGTTCCATGTACTGGTGGGAGGGAAAAATAGAATCCTCGCAAGAAGTCGTCCTCATTCTGAAAACAATTAAAGGCCGTGACGCAGGTAAGAACCTGCAATCCCGCGTTCAGGAGCTTCATCCCTATGATGTGCCCTGCGTGATGGCTTTGAATGTCGCATCAATCAACGATTCTTTTAAAAACTGGCTTGAACAAAGTCTTAAATAATTCCAAAGTTATCTTCCGAAGGCTATCACGTCGGAGGAAACATGACTCGCGCAGAACTTGCAAAAAAAATCTATGACATCGCTCACTTGACCGGGGAATTCAAACTTCGCTCGGGCCAAATCTCAAACGAGTATTTTGATAAATACCGCTTTGAAGCGCAGCCGAACCTTCTTCGTGAAATCGCCAAACAAATGGTTGCGTTGATTCCACCTGGAACCGAAGTGCTGGCGGGCCTTGAAATGGGCGGCATTCCTATCGCCACTGCCTTGTCGTTGGAAACTGGTATCCCTTGTGTATTCGTTCGCAAAGAGGCCAAAGAGTACGGCACTTGCAAATTTGCTGAGGGCCTAGAGATTAAAGGCAAGAAAGTTTTGGTCATCGAAGACGTCGTTACTACCGGTGGCCAAGTGGTGCTTTCGACTGCGGACTTGCGCTCGATCGGCGCAGAAGTGTCACATGTGTTGTGTGTGATTCATCGTGGGCCACAGTTCCCAGAACCAAAACTTCAAGAAATCGGAGTGACGTTGTCGCCGCTATTTTTGAAGTCTGACTTTAACTAAGCACGAGGTTCTGTATGAAAACGATTTTGGTATTTGCATCCGTACTTTTCACAGCAGGGATTGCCCAAGCATGCGTAGGATTTTCTGGCGCTTACTCAACATTTCGCCCGGTGGCTGGCAAGTACCATGTTCTGGTCTTGGATCAAAACGATTGCAAAACCGTTGCGGTAGGATCTTTCCAACTGGATCAGCAGACCAGCGTCGTATTAGACGAAATCGAACCAAAGATTTTTTATACTGACAAAGACAACACCAAAAAATGCGAGCTGACTTCTTGCCGCGTTTTCACCACGACTCGCACAGGGCTTGAGTTCGCTGAAAATGCTTCGATCTACATCAACGGCACCACTTGCAAATACGACCGCGTCGCTTGGGAGAGGGTCGACACTTGGAATCTGAAAATCACCTATAGAATTGTCGATTCATCATCTACGTGCCGCCAGCTGGGCCGCAATGCCAGCGTAGTCATGAAAGACATCAAACACGCACTCTATTAAAAGGACTTCCATTGAGCTGCATTTTCTGCCAGATCATTAACAGAGAAGCCCCCGCAAGCATCGTCTATGAGGACGACCTTGCCATCGCGTTCTTAGATATCGAACCTGTCAGTGAAGGCCATGTCTTAGTTATTCCAAAATCTCATCACGCAAGGTTCGCCGAAATGAATCCAAAAACGGCGGGACATTTATTTGAAGTAGCCCATAAAATTCTTAAGGCGATCCAAGCTTCAAATATCCCCTGTGAAGGAGCAAACTTATTCCTAACTGACGGTGAAATTGCCGGACAGGAAGTTATGCACTCCCACTTGCACATTGCCCCTAGAATTAGAGGCGATAAGCATCGCTACGGTTATGTCCATGCTGAACAATCTGACTATCCGAGAGAACGCTTAAACCAAATCGCGGATGAAATTTCTAAATTACTAAACCCTTAATATTTCAAGAACGCAATTTCTACATCCGATACGGATGTGGAAATTGCAGGATTGAAACATCGAGCGGCGCGAGCTAAAGCTGCGCCCACTTATTTGCGAACAAGTACTTGAATGTGAACTGAAGGCGATAGTCTTCGCCGCGGTCACCGTTTTTATCTTCGCGGGCTCCGTACAAAAACTCTCCACCCATCAGGATATTCTTCGCAGGGGTATAAAGCATATTCACAGAAGAATACTCCCCGAATTTATAGGCATTCGCGGCCTGGAAATCAGTGTTTGTAACTTCGGTTTTGGAAAAGCCGATGGATGAGTGCCATAATTCACTCCATTGATGATCATAATAGATGACCCACCCCAAAATCGGGACAGCTTTAGCTTGTTGATCCCCAGGCGGTCCATCAGCAGCAAGATCGGTGCCGCCATCATTCATATAGTTGGCAATACCTGCGCCCGTGACCGCAGACAAAATCAATTTGTTGGAGGTAGCAATCACATAGGAAGTGGACAGGTTCAACCCCCAACCCATTTTATGATCCTTCGGATCAGCCGCCACGGCACCTGGAGTATCAAATCCCAAGTAGCGCACAATGCCCGAAACCTGCAGATGACCCCAATCAGGTGTGTAGCGATATCGCGCCGAAAGATCCGGAGCTTTATTATCCGTGCTGACTGCACCCAACGAAGCATCTAAATCAGAATTGGGATTTTCCAAGGCCACAGAGAAAGTATTAATTCCCACTACGGGCGTGTATCTAATTTGCGGAGTTCGAATGAACACCATCCCCGTTGGACCCGAGTAGTCTACGATTTTGGGAAAGCCATCGATATCCATGAAGTTACTCCAGGTCTGACCTGCGAGTACCGTCCCCCACTCCCCGTAGGCGTGACGAAGGCGAGGCGTGACTTTACCGGCGTTATCTCCCACTCCGAAAAAATCAAATTCAATACGCGTTTTTAATTCCTGACCTGACGCCGGCCAATTGCCTTGGACGCCCAACCGGCTTTGTCGTGGACTTAAAATAGCCTGACCATCACTGCCGTACTGATCACTTTGCGTGGGAATTGTAGAAGGCCTTAAAGTACTGATCCAATCAGGATCTGTTCTTTTAAAATCCTGAACGTAATCCAGTTGCGCAAATCCATAGACTTCAAAATCTGCGTAAGCAGAAACCGAAGTCAAAAGCCCCACCAGAAGCATTCCCACAGACTTTGTCATTGCCGCCATACCTTCAAGTCCTTTCGATTATTCCCAAGGGAGCAATTTTCAAAAACTTACGGCATTTGACAAGATTCCAGTTTGTAATGTGAAATTTGACATAAACCCCACGGATGTGGGGTTCTAGTTAAACTACTTCTTATTTTTCTCGGGCTGATCCACTCTGAAAAAATCTATATTCAGACAAGCCACCTGCTCGGCATCGCCGTAACTGACCAGATTGTCGGAAATGTGTTTGATCCATTCCTGCAATTCGCGGCGCACTTTTTTAAATCCAGATTCTGAGATCGACAGCGGAGCCGTAAACATCAGTTCTTCATCAGCGATGAAGTTTGCGCGTTCAATGGCCCGCAAGCGCCAATTGGTTTGGTGCTGTTTTAAGAACGGAGAGCCTTTAGGTACGAAAGTTCGCTGGGTGCCCATTTCGTATAACAGGCCTTTTTTCTTTAATAGCTCTCGTTGCAATAAAAATTCCACAACTGCATTAATGTCACTCACTGGAAATTCTGAAAAGGCCTGATGAATTTCCTCGATGCGCTTCCCCTGTCCTATTGAACAAAACAGACGTATGCCTGAATAGATCCACGAAGAATAAAACTGCCCTTTATCAGAGTCAGTGAGCTCGGTGGTTGCTGTCACAGCTTTCCCCACCTTCAGGGACTCCTGCTTTATGGACTCCAACTTCTTTTTAAAGTGCTTCTTAACTTCGTGATGGGAAGCCCGCTCCCAATCGACGATCGTCAGCCAGTATTCCATCTCCAGCTCGGACCACGAGAAGTAGCGACCAATTAAATAGGCCTGATCCATCGTAATCGTCTTTACCCCGGACAAAAACTGACTGACTTGAGGTGATGCCACCCCTAAGTGCTCGGCAAGCTGCTTGACCAAGCCACGGCCCTTCTGGGGTTGCGTAGCTATAAAGCTTCTGAGTAGTTTTGAGGTGTCTGAATGGGTAAAAATATCGAAATCTTTTGCCATATATAATCCATTAAAATCAATACTTTAAATAATTACAATAACTGATCGGCTATTTTTGAGGTTACTTGATTATAACTACTATATCGCACCGCATAACGCTTTGCATTATTCTCCCCGTATCAGATCGGGACGTGAATTGAAAAGCTGCGGAGGTAGTTGTGACAAACCGTTCGGAATTGTTCAGAGCCAGGCTGCAGACCGAATTTCAAAATCGCGTGAAAGCTCACGGCAAGTATTCCTTCCGAGCTTTTGCCCACAGTCTGAAGATCGATCCCTCAAGTCTGCACGATATTATGAAGGGCGAACGGAAGGTCGGCGAAAAGATCATCCGTCGCCTGGGAGAATGCATCGGCATGTCCCTTGAGGAAATCGAACAGGTGTTGAATCCACCGCTCTTGAAGTGATTTGCCGAGTGCTTTGATCAGACTGACAGACTTTTTTCGGCAGTTCGACAGAGGTAAAGATATTTTGCCCACACTGGAATGAATTCTTTCAAAATCGTGTGGGCGGAATTCAGGACTGAATTTTGAAACTTATTAAAACAAACAGATTACAAACCTAACGGAAGGAAAAATTATGCAATCCTCTATCGCGAAACTTGGACTGACCGTATTGGTCACTTTGTTGGCTTCTAAAGGCTTTGCCGTCGGTGAAAAAGTCGACTTAACTTATAAACTATCGGGCCCGACGCATGAAATTGGCGACGAAAACACACTTACATTCACACCTGACGGAAAAGTCGTTCTGACCCAAGTGTCTATTGGCAGAGAGTTGGTATGCGAAGGTCCTTCGCATGAAAAAAATGGTGTTTTGTCTGTGCTTGGCACTTGTTCCGATCACAGTAAATTTGAACTTACGATTGATCTTAAGGACGTCAAGGACATTGGGTACTTCCGCACGACGTTGATCAGTAAGAAAATTTATCCAAAACCAGTTCAAATGGAATTTTTGTTAAAATAAGAAAAGATTCGATTTTTTTAAACGACTACAAACAAACCAAAAAAGGAAAATATTATGAAAGCAATTATCGCAACATTTATCGTTTTGGCCCCTCTTTTTTCAAATGCATACAGTGAAACAGACCGTGTTTCTCCGGCACAGAAGGCTGCAGCTATAGCACAGTTGGCTGAAGCCCGCGGCCAGTACTTCACGCTAAGTGAAAAAACAAAATC
The DNA here is from genome assembly GCF_047305925.1 of Bdellovibrio sp. HCB290. GTDB lineage: Bacteria > Bdellovibrionota > Bdellovibrionia > Bdellovibrionales > Bdellovibrionaceae > Bdellovibrio. The sequence goes on from NZ_CP178620.1 coordinate 2,911,482, forward strand.
CTTGCTTGCAGCTTTGGTCAATGGCCAAAAAGAACTTTTGCGCAATGGTCTGCGTGTAACAGTTTTAACACACGCTTGCGCGACTGGCACAGGTGAATCCAGCTGCCAAATTGAACTTGGTGTTCAACGAATTGCTGATGGCGAATCAACGGTAATTGCAATTGAATACGCTATCGACAAAAACGGTGTTGTCGGCGGCGCATCTGAAAGCGTGATCGCTGACTAATTCAGACTAGGAAATCAGTCAGGGACTAAGAAATTGGTCCCTTACTTGCATTTTTACCAGTCAAGAATGCGGACCCTTTTGAAAGAGAATATATGGCCAACCTAAGACTGAAGACTGTCAAACTTTTATGCGCCCTTGTGACGATTGCCGCACCAGCGTCTCTCTATGCACAGTCGCCAAAAGTGGATGTCTCCCAGGCTTTGAAAAACTGGCAGTATCAAGAGTCCATAAAAGTCGTCGCCGAAGAAAAGGGACTCGTTAAAGAACAACCCGTGAAAACTGTCACGAACAGCAACTCGATGGCGCTTGGCGGCCCCGGCCTGGATGGCGGCGGCGGTGTTGGCGTTATTACCTCACAAGGTCAGTTTCGCTTTTTGGATCTGGCTGTTGCCGACAGGGAACACCTTATTCCATTTAGCAAAGATATCTACACCGACATCATGGATAGCAAAGGGACATTTGTTTCAAACCAAGGAACCTATGTTTCCAACGCTGATTTCTTCGCGTGTGCTTTAAAAAAATTCCAAAAGCAAAATAATCCGCTTCTGCAATTTATAAAACCTGAAAACCTAAGACTTACAGTGGTGCTTACACACATGCCACTGAATAACGGCAGCTTACGACTTTCCAAAGTGGTTTTGCCCTCGCCTGCCGGTACGGGCTTTGCCTGGGAAGTCACTCAACTGCCTGCAAGCAATTTATCGAGCTCATCAGTTCCCTCGGGTTACCAACGGCCGATCGCCTCTTATGCCATCCAACCCACCGTCAAAGGTGCGACAGCCCACCAAGTCTTGTTAGTAAATGCACAGATGTACGAAATCCTGCCTGGACGGGATAAATGTGCATTGCAGATTCACGAACTTCTTAGATACATCAACAACGTCGGTAAACTAAGAGGCAAAGGCATCTCCTTGTTAATGAAAAGGCCTTTGACTACTTCCGAAATCGAACGCATGACAAACAAGGTATTTCTTGAACAGCCCATCTTTGTCGGGGAAATTCCCGCGACTAACTTTTTTAAATATCTTGCGATCAATGGTTCAGATGAATTTGCCGATGGCGTTTTCGAGCAGATTGCATCGGTTGCCTACTCTCCGGATGATGACTATTTGATTTCAGCAGCAGAGGCACAATCGCTCTACGATACACACAAAGACTCCCTGAAGGTACAGACGCTCTATGAAGATACCATGATGAGTGTGGGGAAAAATAATTTTGACTCTAAAAGCATCCTGAATGAACAGGTCCAAAAGCTTAAAGGCAGAACCTTTAATTTACGCGATCTGGTCTTCTAATAAAAAACCCCACTCTCGGTGGGGTTTTTAGTTTAATCTACTTTTCAGCAACTACGTATGCGATCCAGGATTCACAAGCCTCCCCGTGATCTACACGGGTGAAGTTGCCATCGCCGGAACCATCTTTCGCAGTTCCTTCCCAGTACACGTGGCTTTTTGCAAAGCCCACTTCGTGCATGATCTCGCGGATCTCAGAGATACTCCACAAGCGCCAGTCATATGTGAACACTTGCTCGATCTTTTTCCCATTCACGCGGAAGTGAATATGAAAAACCGCATTGTTGCTGATCGGATCAAAGTTCGTCTGATCCCAGTAGTACGTGAAATCCTTGTGCTTCATACGGTCTTCGATAGCGTCGTAACATTGACTGCCACCGAATACGTCGACCAGAAAGATCCCGTCTTTGTTCAACGTTTTATAAGCGTTGGCAAAGTAGTTCTTAAGCATCCATCTTTGTTTAAAACAGAAATACGAGAAATTCATCGCAGCGATGATGTCAGCCTTTTCCAGGCTTGGGTCCATCACATTGCCTTCGATGACCTTCATGCGCTTTTGCTGCTCAGGCTTTAGCTTCGACAGGTAATGAGTCTTACCATAAGCGATTGGTTCCGGATCCAAATCCACGCCGATAGACTGGTGTTTTGGATCCAATTTGATCCACTCTGTAGAAAGAGCAAATGTTCCGCAGAAGTCTTCACGGAAAGTTCTTGGAGCTTTTTTCTTAAGCTCCTTATACGTATTGCGGATGAATACCACGTCGTTTTCAGCCGACTGCACCGCTTTGTGGTACAGCTCGTATTTGTCGAACTGTGTTTTACCGCGCTTCTTAGAAACCTTACGACGAACTTTCTTTCTGTGACCGACCCCTGCTTTCAACATAACTACGGAACCTCAGCAACGATCTCGCGGATCGCTGTTTCGATATCGTGGTGTTGAGGAACAGAGTTCTTCTCAAGGTTTGGATGCAAACCGATACCTGGCAAGTTTTTACCTGCAAGGACACGTGGACGCGCCATCAACGAGTAGAAGCACTCTTGAGTTGTTCTGTAAGCCAAATGCTCACCGAAGTTAGTCACTTCAGTGTCTTCGTTTACGAACAATACACGGCCGGTTTTTTCGATAGAAGACTTAATCATCTGCCAGTCGTATGGATAGATGGAACGAAGATCGATCACTTCAACAGAGATGCCCTCGTCAGCCAATTTCTTAGCCACTTCATCACACAGGTGCACCATGCGGCTGTAAGTTACTACAGTGATGTGCTCGCCCTCGTGAGTGATCTTACCTTTACCGATTGGTACGATATACTTTTCAAGTTCAGGCCATTTCGCTTTCCAACCTTGGGAATTTTGAACTGGCTTATCGATCATGGACTTCAAAGTTTTTTCGTCTTCTGGTTCACCCGGAATCAACTCGTCACCTTTATGGCGCATAAGAGCTTTTGATTTTAGGTAAAGAACCGGATTTGGATCTTCAATAGCCGCCAACATCAAACCGTAAGCGTCTAGTGGATTGGATGGCATCACGATCTTCCAACCTGGCAAACGAGATGCCCAAGCGTCGAAAGAGTGAGAGTGGTAAACGGAACCAAAGATCCCTGCGCCCACCGGAGTCATCACAACCATTGGCAATTGAACCTGACCGTTTGTGCACCACAAAGTGTTGCCGGCGATTTTCAAAAGATCGATCGTATTGAAGATATAATCTGCGAATTGGATTTCAGCCACGCACTTATCACCTGTCATCGCGATACCCATCGCCATGCTGATGATTCCACGCTCGTCCAGCGGAGTGTTCCATGCAGTTTTCAAACCTTGAGTCGCCGTGAATACGCCACCAAGTGGAGCGCCAACGTCCTGACCGAAGATGTCTTTAACGCCCATGTGTTTTTCACCGTAGTGAAGGGCCATTCTGATTGCTTGAGCTACGCTTGCCATTAGAATTTTCTCCAATCAGCATTTTCATTATTTACGAAGACATGATCCCAAACTGACTCTGGCGCAGGGCCACCCTCAGCACGAGCTTGTTCTTGAGCTTTGACGCCCTCTTCTTCGTAGATTTCCCAAATTTTAGCAGCCGCTTTTTCAGTTAGAATGCCAGCAGCGATCAATTTTTCCTGGAACTTGTAAACCGGATCGAAAAGATCTGTCTTACGGTTTGCACCGTCTGCAGAAGAGTGGCCGTACAAGCGAGTTGTTTTTACCTCAAGGAAAGATGGCTTACCCGTTTTGCGGATGTAGTCCATTTCTTCTTTCAAAGCGATGTAGGTCTCAACTGGATTTGTACCATCGATCACGCGTGAACGGATGTTGAATGCTTTTGCACGGTCAGCGATTTGAGTTTCGCCATGTTGACCTTCGTACGGAGTCGAAATACCGAAGCCATTGTTTTGCACAGTGATCAACACTGGCAATTCCTGGCCTTTACGGGATGACCATACCAAGCATGTTGCGAATTCGCCTTCGGCCGTACCAGCGTCACCGCCAGTTACGATAGAGATGGCTTTGTGACCCGCGCGTTTTTGTGCGTGAGCTGTACCGCAAGCGATTGGGTATTGAACTTCGATAGGAGAAGTTACAGGAGCCACGTTCCACTGAGGGAAGCAATAGTGACCTGCGAAGTTACGACCACCTGTTGAAGGATCTGTCACACGGTTCATCATCAAACGAACCGCTTCGATCATTGGCATACCCAGTGCCACCATCGTTGGCGTACAACGGTAGTGAAGATGGAACCAGTCGTGTTCAAGACCTTTACCTTTTCGAGCCAGTAAACCCAATGGTACCCCGAAAGCTTCCTCACCAGGCCCACCGATCCAGAAGTAACCTTCACCGGCTTTGTAGATTTTGATAACACGTTCTTCAAGAACGCGGGATTTGACCATCAGGTCGTGCATGCTCAACAAAAGTTCTTCAGACAAACCACCGAAATCAGATTTTTTCGGAGCAGCTTTTTTAGAAGACTTCGCAGCGGATTTAGTAGCAGCTTTTGCCGGAGCTTTTGCTTTTGCAGCAGGAGCTTTTTTGGCAGCTGGTTTTACAGTGGTCTTTTTAGACATGTACTCAGTTCTCCACGGTTTTTAGTCACATAAATCAAGGCCCCTATCTAAGCGAGAACAGGTCAAAAAGTCTGCTTTTTTCACTCTAATTGACGCAATTGGTTAAAGCTGAGCCAGATTGAGATCCTCAACATTGATGCAACAATTTAACGTCAGAATGAACATATTGGAGGACACTATGGCTTATAGATATGAATCAGTTCAGATTGCTGAAAAGAAGAGCACCCAAGTAATCATGCAAGCAATTGGGGAGCTGGCGCTCAAAGCCGAGCGCTACGCCCAAACCAGCGGTATTTGGTCCGCAAAAGCCCTCGCAGCTACGGCAAAAGCTAGGCAGATTCTTGGCAAGTAAATTACGGAGGGAAAGCAGCGACAGTATCGACGACCTTCTTGTATTGATCGGGATCGGTCACCGAATAGTTTGTCGCTCCATACACAAACGTAAAAGTTCCATTCTCTGCGCGCGCATTGAATGAACCCGACACACAGGTAAAGCCTGAAGCCGATCTGGATTTTTGGCTATAGGGATTGGCCATGCAATCTTTAATTGAAGACAACATTCCAAATCCAGTGGCGGATCTCCTCTTCAGATCATTTTTAAGACTGTTCATTTTTTCAGCTACACACTTTTGACTGACAGGTGCATCAACAGCAATCTTGGAGCAATCCTGGGAGGCTTTGCATTGGCCAGTGGCCTCATCAAAAACTCCACCAAAACTGACGCAGGCACTTTTAAGTGCCGACACATGACTGCCATTGTCCCCACCAATACACTCGGTGATCACACCTTCCTTATCCACTCCCACTGTGAAGGAAATTTTCTGCACGCCTTCTTGGGCTGTGGTTGCATTTTTTTCCCGTTCGAACATCACTTCCAAAACAGTGTTTAAAGGGAGTGATTCGTCGCCGGTAAAGGAGTGACTTTTGAATCCCGCCCAACTTTCACTTGATGCCTGTAAACGCAACGACTTGACCGTATGATTCTTTTGTTCAAGCGACATGCCTTTTTTAATAATACCGACACCGCTTCCGTCCTGAATCTCATCAATATGCAAACTACCCGCGCTGTCCAGGGATTGGCCTTTGAATGAGGCATCACAGGATTTCCGAGTGAAAATACCCACCATCGTATTATTGATCAGATTCGCCTCGTTTAATTTTTTGGAAGCAGCGGCGTTTGATTTACTGGCAATACCCAGAATACTGGAAAGCCCTAAAGTAACTCCTGCCATCAAGCCCACCGCCACCAAAAGTTCAGTGACTGAGAAACCCTTTTGCTGCTGCCTCATTTGTCCCCCACGGTGATTTTCATAAGACCGTCTGTTTGATACTTCACTACGAGGTCGAATAGATATTTTGCAAGCACAGGATCTGACATCGTGTAATTTGTGGCGCCATAGGTGTAGGAAAACTCCTGGGGACTTGCAGTGAAATCAATACTCCCCAATCGACATTTAGTTTTATTGGCGGCAATATTTGCGCCCTGCGAGGAAGTCAGACAGTCTTTGATGGTTTTGTGAATCTGTGAAACCGGAGGCATTGAAGCTGTGCTCTTCCCAATTTCAGTAATCTGCTGGGACAGTCCACCCGTCAGTTGATCGAAGCACTCTTTGGATACTGCAGAATCCGCCGGCAAACTTGCACAGTTCTGCTTGAATTCACAACGGGAGGTTTCTTTCACGAAAACACCGCCCAATTGGGTGCAGGCAAGTTCCTGAGCGTTGGCGATCGAATCCTGTTGTGTTGCCAGGCACGAGTCCACCACCCCTGCCGAATTCATATAAACCGGAACCGATACAACCAAGGAGCTGGTTTTTGAAGAGATCAATTCTTTTTGTCGCTCCAGACTCACGATGACGTCAATGTTCACAATATAAGTATTTGCCCCGAGGCTTGCTTTGGCTGAATCAAAGGCAACCCAGTCAGCTTCGCGAACCTGTGCACGAACATCCGTAACAAGGATGTCACTTCCCGATGATTTCACACCATCAGAGATCAAAATCGTATTGGCGATATCAACGAACTTATTTTTTGCAGATTTGCCACTTGAATCAAAGGTCATACCTTTGAAATTCATTTCACACACAGCGGGCGTATTTAGAATTTCCTGCCATGACATATTTAGATTTGCAGCGGTGTTTCGCATTTCGACCAGATTGGCGCCACGAAAGGATGTTTGAAAAATCATCCCCATCGCCATCACTATGATAGAAATAATCGCCAGGCTGACTGCAACTTCAATAAATGTAAAACCGCCGTGATTCTTCATCATTTTATTTTACCCACAAAAAAGTTAACGTGAGTTTAACTTCAGAAAATCCCTCGTCTTCCGATAATGTTAACAACAGGAGACAGACATGGAAACTGTTTCAGATAAACCGATTTTTGTACGGTCTGAGAACGGCTCAATGATGGTCAGCATTCTCGTCCTCTCAACAGTCATATTGACGTTCGCGCTCGCCCTGACAACGTCACTCAATGATTCACTGAACCTAAATACATTTGCTCTAACAAAATCCACTCAGCTCAAAGCAGAGGCCCTGCTCAAAGGAGCATTACAAAACAACGAATACTGTAATACTAACTTTGCTGACTCACTATTGGACAATCAGGGTCGACTTAGTATCACCCAACTAAAAGGCAAAGCAGGGGAACATCTGGCATTCATAGATCAAACGTTGGGCACAAATGAACTTCAAATAACCGGCCTTTCAATTGAAACCGGTTCCTCTGAATGGAATGGCTATAAAACTGCGAAGATCACTGCCACTTCCCCCATCGCGGTCGATTCCAAAGTCCGCATTCGTTATCGCAAACTAAAAACGGCGATGGGATCCCGCCAGGCGTTTACTGATATTCCGATGCGACTACTGATAGATACCTCCCAAAAGATTGTTGCTTGCGACACATCGGACTCCATGGGACAGACCTTATGTGTGCAATTGGGGGGGCAATTTAATTCCACTACCCAAAAATGTGCCTTCAATATTAACTGCGCCACCTTGAACGAAGCGATGCTGCCTTCAGGAACCTGCATCGCGGAGCAAATCGCGTTGATTCAAAAGGAAATCGATGTTGTAGCGCAAGCCGAAGCCACCGAACCAGAGGTGGCTCCGATTCCAACACCACCCAACCTGCCGGCAAGTGGTGGAAATGAACCCGCTGCATGGAAGAGCTGGACCAACATGGTTAAATCCTGCGTGCAGAATCCGCAAAGTGCCCAGTTTTCTGGTGAATTTCTCTCTTGTTCTTTGGGATCTTTCAATATCACTGCCAACGGTACATCGGTGAAAATGAGTGCTGGAGCCATGGCTTTTGACGGAGGTCCTGATGACTCAGCATTTATTCGCGACCAGGCCCGTATGTTTATCTTGGCTCATCTGGCAGCGACACAGTAGAATTCAGGGATGGAGTACACCTACCCATCTCTGGTTTATTCATTTCATACTCTTCTGGAACTTTTAAAAGTTTCAGCCATTTTGTTAGGTGCGGGATTTGTCCTGCACGTCTTTTCAGGCTTCTTACGAGGGAAGCTTTCCGAAACCTTCGGACAACATGCCTTCAATTTGATCTTTGCTCCGGGAATCATGATTCACGAAATCAGTCATGCCTTAGCGGCCTTTGTATTCCTTCATCAGATTGAAGATATCAAATTATTTGATTGGAAAGCCAAAGACGGATCCCACGGTCACGTTGTAAGCCGTCCGCGCTCTCTTCCGATGGTTTTTAATATCTGGATTAAGATGGGAGAGTTGTTCATCGGAATTGCCCCACTGATCGTGGGTCCGTTGATTTGTGCTACCATATTTTACTTCTGGATCCCGGGCGGAAAACAGTTCATCAGTAATCCCCGCTTTGTTAATTTTCCGTCTTTTTCCTGGAGTCTGATCGCCTGGTGGTATCTGGTGATCGCGGTGTTTTCACAAATGGAACTAAGTGATGCGGATCTTAAAGGAACCTGGAAGGGCTATCTGTGGATAGTCCTTTGTACGTTTCTGTTCTCTCTGGCGTACTTTAAGATTCGCAGCTTCTAACAAATAAATGTTTATCAGCAACTTTCGATCTGAAATTTGACGGCTAATTTGCACAGTGAATATCGTCATTCCTGATTCAACAAAGGATGAGTTATGACTTTTTCTACAGCAAGATGGTTCCATTTAATGATCATGCTGATCATTAGCATTCAGGCAAAGGTCGCTTGGGCAGCGACGACTTACACTGTGACCCCCGAAATGTCAGCTTCAGCAATCCAGGAAGTTCTAAACACGATGCTTCCTGGTGATACAACGAAGTGGTCTACGGGCACTTATGATCTGGGAGAAATTCGGGTCCGCGCCGGAACAATGATGGCTGATACTGGAACTATATTTAAAGGTCAGTTTACGGTCACCGGCAACAGTGTCGAGATTAATGGTTTTCAAATACAGGCCAGCTCCAATTACTCGACAGACTTCGGGATTCGAATTCAAGCGTCAGCAGTCATTCGCAATAACACCATCCAGAACCACACGACAGGTATCGCAGTTAGCACCAGCAATATCGATATCTTCGACAATACCATTGCGAACAATGCAAATTGGGGCATTCTTGTAAGTGATCAATTTGGTTATGCTTCAAATTTGCGAATAAACTCGAACACGATCAGAGACAATCAGACTGGCGGCGTCGGCATCACAAACACCTATACTCAATCGTCTGAAATCACCATAATTGAAAACTCACTCTCCAACAATGGAACTGGCATCAGACTAACCCAAACCAGAGATACGCAAGTATTAAACAATACAATTATCGATTCCGGAGGAGGAATAGAAATTGGTGGAGGCAACAGCGCCACAACTATTCGCGGAAACCGGGTTTCGGGTGGCACCCATGGTGTTCAAATCAATGGAACTAATTCTTCTGTTCAAATTCATGAAAACAATTTTGTGGATTTAACTACTGCGGGCTTGGCCGTACAACGTCAACCTGATTCATCTGCAACATATGCAACATGTAACTTCTGGGGCGATGATTCCGGCCCCTATAATCTCTCAACAAATCCCAATGGTAAAGGAACTGCAATCCAGGGAAGCGTTGAAGTAAGTTTAAACGAATACTCGCCGTGGACCGTAACAGGTGGCGCCTGCACTGGCACTCCAAATCCCGATCCAGATCCGACACCGACACCTACTCCGACTCCCACCCCCACTCCGCCAACTCCCGCATCTGGCCTTGCTGGAATCTGGCAAGAAACCTTCGGCAATCGCTGCATTCAAATTTCCCAGGATCTGAAGGTGGCCCAAACCTACAAAAAATGCGGCCCATTAAGATGCAAGCGCCAGTTTGGAAAGTTGACAGTTTCAACAAAAGGCACTTTGCCCAAGACCGATAATGTTTTGGCTCGTATCGTGTATGCACGCAATTGGCCCGTGTCGCAAGATTTGGAATTAGTCCAATCAGGTCGTTTGCGAGTGCAAGAAAGATATGACTGGGGTCCTCTTGAAAAGACCAAAAGAAAAATTTATCACAAAGTGGATAAGTGCCGCTTCCGCTTGCCAAAAATTCCGATTCCACGTCCTCATCCGAAACCGGAGCCACCTCCAGTGCCAACTCCAGGCTAGATGGGCCGAAGGATAGAATCCAGGTATGCCTTAAGCAAAGGCGAGTAATAATTTGCAGCCGTGGGATCAAAAATATAATATGCCACGGCTTCGGCAAAACTCTCAAATTGGTTGGTCATAGCGTAAAGAGTTGGGAAGCCATAGGTCATCCCCAGCTCGCGATCCAGGGCATAGGCTTCGGCAGTGCGCTTTTCTTTAACCAGGGCAATGACTTGCTGGAAATCGGATTTTGATTTTTCGTAGTCCACTGTCGTGATCACGGCTTCTTTGCCGTTGTGTCCCCAGCCGGAAGCCTTTTCAAATTCTTCCATCGAAAGCGCGTGATCGGTGGCGATATCAAAGTCGTGCATCAGCTCGTGCAGGATGTTGATCTGTTTGCGATCAACTTGTGCGCGTGGGTCCATGAACGGAGTACCAGTAAAGAATGAATCCGTCACACCGATGACATTCGTTACAGGGTTCACCCAAAGAAAGGCTTTTTCAGCAGAGCGTACGAATTCTACACGGCGGAATTGGGGATTATTGAACCAGCGTGCGGAATGGGTCACGCGGTGGATCTTAGTTATACCGTTTGCTTGAATGGTTTTTAGAATTCCCTGCAAGCGTGGATCATTAATATTGGCAAGGTAGCCGCCCACGATGGCTTTTTCTTGTTCGGTCCAAGGCTTGAACTGAACCGCCTCACAAAAACTGTGGTGCGGGAACTTATCCTGACACTCGAAGGTGTCAGCAAAGGTCATGATATCCAACGCCGACAACTTACCAGGGCTTGTCGCCCAGGCGCTAAAGGAAGTCAGCAGTGCAAAGATACCCACAAGCAGTTTGTTCATTCTTAGTCCCTATCTTGTGCACGCACTTCAAGATTCGATCCTCCTCCCCTTCGCAAACAGGCGCTTATGAAGTTAAAAATACCGTCAAACCCTTGTACAGAGACGGTTTTTGCGGACTGACCATGATCCAGAGAATCCTTAAATCCTGCTCGCATTCGGGGGTAACTGCCTGTTTTTTCATCAAGTTAAATTTCGATGTGTCGTTAAAGTGAATATGAAAACATCCACTCACCTCGTGAACTTAATCGCCCTTCTTTCCTTTGCCAGCGCAGGTTGCGCGAAGATGGAGTTTGCTAAAATCGTTGATAACGCTTCCTTGGCGACACCAAATCCAAGTCCGACACCTCCGATTAAACTGCCTGATCACGTCTATTCCGACGTGGTTAAATCCGGCAACAAGCAGGTGGATTTTTTACTAGTGATGGATGATTCCAACTCGATGCTGCCGGATCTAAAAAAGCTCGCAGCTTCGATGAGTGACTTTATGGTTTCCTTGGAAGCCAGCCAGATTGACTGGCAAATGTGTTTGACGACGACCAAGGCTTTACCTGACTCCTTGGGTATCTTTCATTGGGGTATGCCCCTGACGTGGGCGCAGTACTCTCCCCTTGCCGGTACGTCTCCGTGGGTTCTTAAAAAAGGAACCACTAATATGAATTCGATCTTCACGTCGACGGTGGACACTTTGCAAATCGGCGGAGGTGCCTCGGGTGACGAACGTGCGATCAAAGCCACATATGCCAACTTCCAAAATGTCGGTAACGGTTGTTACCGCGATGGTGCTGCGAAATCTGTGATTATTATTTCTGACGAAGATGAGCGCTCTGTCGGTGGTGATGCAACTAAAGTGAAAGCCAAGGATAATCCCGCGGCCTATCAGCCTTTGGAAGCCGAAGACCAACCGGAAAATCTGGTGAAGCTGTCCCAATCCGTGTTTGGCGACGAAGTGCGCTTTACTTTCAACTCGATCATTGTAAAGCCCGGCGACACAGTTTGTGAAATGACCCAGGATCAGGACACCTCTCCAAGTCACCCGGGCTATATCTACGCGCAAATGTCCAATCTGACTCAAGGTGGGGTCGGCAGTATTTGCGATGCGAACTTTGCTGATAGCTTGAATACTTTTAAAGACAAAATTATCAACTCCCTCTCACAGATCAACTTGGAATGTGTCCCTGATCTGTCTACTTTGAACGTGGCCGTGGATGGCCAAGTCATCAAGAATTACTCTGTGAGTGGGAATGTTTTAAGCTTCGCGGCTCCGCTAACGGAAGGCACGAAGCTGGACATGAGTTACGACTGTAAATAAAAAAAAGCCCGGTTTCCCGGGCTTTTAACAACAACTAACATGTCAAATCTAGCGGCAAACTATTTAGCGTTCGCTTGTTTTGGAGTCGCTGGAAGCGTCTTACCATCTTCAAGCTGAATCAGATCTAGAAGTACATTCGTCGCTTCCTGAATATCAGGACGTTTCAGGTACTCTTCGTTCTTTTTCGCTTTGCTTGCTACTTTTTTGGCTTTCTCTTTTTTCTCTTTTTCGTTTTTATCTTTTAGCACTTCGCTCACACGGATCACTTTTCCGCGGGCTTTTGCTTTGTTCAACTCATCCACGATTTTCTTGAATTCGTCAGACTTCGCCACGCGCTCTGCAGATCTTTCAGACATCTGCTTGATCCACTCTGGCTTAAGCTCTTTCCACGCACTTGGACCTTCTTTTACGAAAGCATCTGGAGAGATAAACGCTTCAATTGTTTTCGGCGGCAAAGAGTAGTCCATGTACTTCTCACCGATGTCATCAGTGCTGAATGGACCTGGCAATACGATATCTGCATCAACGCCACGGTGCTGAGTCGACTTACCAGATGGTACGAAGAACATACCCACTGTTACTTTGATCGCGCCCAGGTCATTTGGAATTGGCAATACGGATTGAACAGAGCCCTTACCGTATGTATGGTCGCCACCAACTACAACTGCACGTTTATAATCCTGCAAAGTACCGGATACGATTTCAGAAGCTGATGCAGAGATACGGCTGGTCAAAACAACCAACGGACCATTCCAGTCAACAGCTGAGTCAGTATCACGAAGAGCGGCTTCCGCACGACCTTCATTTTTAGAGGATTGTTTTACCACGTTACCCGTTTGGAAGAACAAACCAGCGATTTTCACAGCGTCTTCAAGTGAACCACCGCCATTGTTGGAAAGATCCAACACCAGGCCGTCCGCTTTCTTTTGAACTGCTTCTTTGATCAAAGCTTTCATATCAGATGCTGAAGATCTGCCACCACGACGGGAATCCGCATAGAAGCTTGGGAAATTCAGGATACCGATTTTTTTCTTTTGACCGCCCACTTCCTTATCAACGTAAGTGATGGAAGCTGCTTCGTCTTCAAGATTAACTTTTTCACGAGTCAAAGTAACATCGAAACGTTTTTTGCCTTCACCCGCTTTACGCAGGATCGTCAAACGAACTTTCGTGCCTTTTTTACCACGGATTTTCTTAACAACGTCTTTCAAATCCTGATCGATCACGTTTTCCATGGCGCCCTTGTCCTGGCCCACAGCGATGATCTTATCTTGTGGCTCGATCAAACCAGATTTTGCTGCTGCACCACCCGGAACCAATGCTTCAACCACTGTGAATCCGTCCTGGGAAGAAAGTGTCGCACCGATACCTTCCAATGAAAGACGCATTTGGATTTCGAAGTCTTCAAGTACATCACGAGAGAAGAAGCTGGAGTGTGGATCCAAAGCTCTGGCGAAAGAATCCAAATAACCAGATAGCAAATCGTCCTGAGTCGTTTCCTGAGTACGTTTTACGGCGCGCTCATAGTTTTTTTCGACATTCTTTTTTGCTTCGTCCAATTTCATATCTGTCGCAAGGTAATTGCCGATTTGGAATTGGATGTATTTTTTCAGGTATTCATTTGCTTCATCAGCATTTTTTGGCCAAGGCTTTTTATCCGGATCGAATGCAAATTCAGTGTTGGATTCAAACTTGAAATCCTTACCCAGATATTTTTTTGCGAAGTTTGCGCGGTCCTGAACTCTTTCAAGTACCAATTTTTGCGCTTTATCCAAAAATGCACATTCTCTGTTTTTGGTTTTTTCAAAAACATTCGACATGTCTTTTTTAATCGCGTCCACATCTGCCTGAGTCAGGTAAATCTTAGAAGGATCAAGACGTTTTAAATATTGCTCTACCACGCGGTTTGCAAGGTCAGCATTACGATCTGAATACTTAACATGATTTGCCAGGAAACCCTGTTCGATAACTGAAATGTATCTGCATTCCAAACCGTCTTTTAATTGTGCGGCGGCAACTGAAGATACAGCGAGTGAACCCGCAACAACTAAACCCTTTAATCCCTTAGAGATTGAACTCATGATGGTCCTTCCTTGGCTCCCCGGCGAGAGCGTTCTAATCACTTAAGATTAGCAGGAATTTTTCCCAGAGCATGCAATTTGTTATTAGGGACAGAAATTTAGGACTGTAAGTTTATTTAAGACTTACGTCGGTCGTCTTCAAAAAAGGAGAGCTGCGAGAGGTCTTCAATTTTTTGCCCCTGAAGGCCGCCCACTTTAACTTCGTGTTTGATGAAGTTCCCATGTTGAGTTTCGATCATAAAGAAGGACATCTCGGGGAACCTAGACTTAAGTCGAGTCATCTCTTCAACGATCAATTCAATGTTCTTTGGATCATCATCGGACATTCCAAAACGGTGATGCGGATTGTAGCCATAAGTTTCAATAGCCTTTTCCACACTCGCACGAATTGCTCGTTGTTTAAGCTCGGCAGTACCTTCCTCGAAATTTTGATCACCTAACAAGACACGTGTCGGCTTATGGCTGACCGGATACAGACTTAAATAGTTCGGCTCTAGGGGCAGAACTTTGTTTTGAACGAAGACTTTAATGCCCTCTTTCAAAGTCTCAGGATGATGTCCGCGCGCGGTGATAACTGAGAGCGGTCGTTGATTGAACGTCGCATGATAGAAGCACTCCCACGAAGGACCCTTCCATTGAAAATCTGGAAAGCCTAACGCCGCTGCAACGTCTTGAACAAAGACTTGGCGTTTACCCGCGACCTTTTCCACATCGGAAATATTCAAATCACGGAAATTGCGGAAAGTTCCTGTTACATCACAAAAATCGATTTCAAAATCTGCATAGACGCCACTTTTTCCGATCGTGGCATTGTGCTGAGCAAAGTCACCGCTGGTGATCAATTGCTCAGAACGACTGTCTTTATGGAATAAAACCAGAGGCGTTGTCAGAAAGGCGATGTTGTCATCAAAGTCGAAGAAATAAAAACTACGGCCGCCCAGATGAAAGTTTCTGTCTTTCTCTGGAGTGCGATTTATTCCTAAATCGAGTTGGCCTTTGGGTTTTTGATCTTCGCTCATGGAACACATTCCTCTATCGGGCTCTAAAATTTAGCAAAAAAATCGGAAGCACGAAAGAGCCCTGCACTATTTTCTTTTTTTCAAGGGAGCTGACTACTAGTTAGACAGGGGCAAACCCCCTGTCCAGTCAGAGTTTGGTTAAGGAAGGTAAACTAAAGCTCCTGGAAAGAGTCATCGGACTTTTTGCCCTCTTTAGACCCGCCATCGTGAGTTTTCTCCACATCGGGAGCCATCGAGTCCACCGGCACCACAACTGGCAGCTGCCCCGCTTTAGGGGTATCGGTCACAGCTTTCTTGGCCTCCGGCTGTTCTTTGGCTTTTAACCCCATCTCGCCACGGCACTTTTTCAAGGCGTCATCCATGGAACCCATGGAACTTTGTCTTGCCGTCACAGCACAATTCACCACTTCCTGATAATCCCCGGCACAAAGCTTTTCAGCCTCGGCCGATGATATCGACATGGATCGCACGCGAATCGTCGTCACACACTCTTTTTGGGCTTGAGCTTGAGTTTGTGCCTGGGCCATCATCGGCACTGAAATTAGGAATGCCATAACAAGAAGTTTCATATTGTTCCTCGTGAATTTATGGTAGCACGCCCCTTAAGGCCTTGCTACCGTCGTCAAAGCAATAATCCGCTCAATCTCAGCTGCCGGTTGCGCTCCATGCAGAGCAACACCGTTTATCACTGTCACCGGTGTTCCAGTGAAACCCAGTTTCTCAAATTCAGACATATCCTGTTTAACCAGATTTCGAACTTGCTCTGACTGAACGTCCTTTGCCAACTGGTTCATGTCGGCTCCCACTTTCTTGGCCACGCCGCGAAGAAAGTCGACGCCCTTCATCTCTCTTTGCTTTTCAAATACCAGGTCATAGAATTTGCGGGCTTTCACTCGATCTTGCTTAAAGACTGCTTCGTAGTAATAGGCTGCTGGCTCAGCCATCGGATGGAAGTCCAATGGAAAGTGCTTATAGTAGAATTGAACTTTGCCATCGTATTTCTTCAGGATCTCTTTCAATGCAGAGTGCGCCATACCGCAGGCTGGGCATTGAAAGTCAGCATATTCGACAATCGTGATTTTAGCAGATTTATCGCCGATCAAACGACGGGAATCCTGCAACTCAGGACGCAGGGGATTCTTAAGTTGTTCTTCCTGTTGTTTCTTCATTTCAGAGTATTGCTTTTCCTGACGATTTTCTTGAGCTTTGCGAGCTGCCCGGTTCACCACTTCAACAAACTGCTCCGGATTGTCCTCGATGACATCAAAAACCGCCTTTGGATTCTTTTTTAGATACTCAGCAATTTGTGTTTCTTTAGAAGCACATGCGCTCAAGACAATAAACATCCCCAGAAGAATTATGTTCTTCATAATACGACCTTTCTTTATTTTTTGATGGAACTTATTTAATCACACTTATTTGTTTCAGGAGCTTTCAATAACAGTTTTTCAATCACCATTTCATGCTGAACTTGCATGCAAATCATTTCACCCGGACTTTTTACTTTCTGGGTCTGCACAGATGCCCACGCCTGCCCAACGCCTGCCACGGTCATCAGGACCATCAATGCTGCCAACATTTTACGTGATCGTTCTTCATTGGCGCACTCCAGATGACTGCGCAGGTTTAACATTCGAGTCTGCATTTGATTAAAATCAAACGAAGCACCAAACATGCCATAGGATTTAGTCAGACCACCTTGATTTTCCAGCAACGAAATCAGACTCTTTGCATAAGCCTTGGGCTCAAGTTGATAATCCCGCACCGCTTGTTCATCTGTTGCCATTTCCACCACCAGCTGAAAGCGGTTGTGGAATAAAACGCTGAATGGATTAAACCAGCTTAGACGCAGACTTAAAACCTCCAAAAGACTCCAAAAGCCATCGCGGTTTTTCGCGTGAACTTTCTCATGGCAAAGCACGTGTTGAAACAGAGTGGCATCTTTAAAAACAAGTTCCGGAATCACTACCTGAGAATCAAGTACTCCATACGTCATTGCTTCCATGTTATCGGACACCACGACGAAATCACTGTGCTGACTCACGATATTGGCCGAGATTTCTTTTTTAATCCGCTTAAACCGAAACATGTCTCTTGCAAATAAAATCGACGCCGTTGAAATCCAAAGTAAAGCCAGAATTCGCGTTACGCCCATGATCCCTTGAGAGTGCGCAAAGTTTCCGAAGCAGTTAATTTGCAGCCCCTGATCCACCATCGCCAGCAGAAGTCCAAACACAGCAACAACACCCAAGAAAGTCACTAAACTCCAGCGTGCCCATTTTCTGAAATAGCTTCCCGAAACATTCTTTATCAGGCTTTGCCCAAGGACAAAGGCCCCAAACAAAAAAGTCGAAGCCAATGTCACCACGACCAAAAGCTTCCAAAGGAAATCAAAAACCGAAAGGCCCATTAGCGCCCCCCTTTTTGGGATTTATCAAAATCCGCTACGATCTCTCGTAACTTCTCGATCTCGTCCGTTGTTAAATTCTTCTGACCAGCAAAATAATTGATCAAGGGAGATACCGATCCACCCAAAGTTCGTTCAACGAACTCTGTGACCTTCCCTTTTATCACCGTTTGAGCTTCAATTTTTTCAGAGTATTTAAAAATACCCTCAATCTTATTGCGAGTTAAGAACCCCTTGGTGCGCAGTCGCTCCATCACAGTGAGAATAGTAGTTCGCGCAAGTCCCTTTTCTTTTTCGAAATGCTCGGCCACTTCACGAACCGAGACTTCCCCGAGAGAAGAGACATATCGGAGAATTTCAATTTCTTGCTCACCCAGGCTTGGCAGTTTCTTCATACGCACCTCACTGACTACATCAGTAGTCTACCAATACTACGGCTGTAGTCAACTTGCGCTAAAGTCCAGTTTCATCGTGAGACAACACGCCCCCAACTTTGACCTCAGGCAAATAAAAAACCCACACCTTCTTCAAGATGTGGGTTTCAAATTTGATTCAAACCTGGAGCGTTCGTTTACTTTTTAGACTTGCGAGTAACGACTTTCTTTACTCCCAGGGCTTGCGCTTTGTCTTTTGCGGACTCTGCACTTTTTAAACTCTTTTTGGGAGCAGCCGCTTTTGCTTCACCTTTATCTGCCTTCGCAGCTTTCGGTTTCGCAGCAGCTTTCGCTTTGCCTTTACCTTTGGAGCCTTTTGCTGGGCCCTTTTCATTGATCGCCGCTACGGCCTGCTCCAATGTGACTGACTCTACGGTCGCGCCCTCTGGCAACGAGGCATTAACCTTGCCACTCTTGAAATACGGACCGTATGGACCGTTGAACACCTGAATCGCATCACCCGTTTCCGGATGGGCACCCAATTCACGAAGAGCCGCCGCTTTGCCACGACCTTTTTTAGGTTGAGCCAACATTTCCATCGCGCGTTCGAAAGTAATATTCAAAACACTTTCGCCCTTAGGGATCGAACGATAGTCCCCATCATGAACGATGAATGGACCAAAGCGACCCAAGCCGGCTTTGATATCTTTGCCCGTGCCCGGGTGATCACCCAGGCTTCTTGGCAAGGACAATAAATCCAAGGCCGTCTGCAAATCAACTTGCTCTGGCTGCATATTCGGCGGAAGTGATGCACGTTTTGGCTTGTCGTTTTCAGGCGACACATCACCCAATTGAACATACGGACCATAGCGACCACTTAGAACATAAATAGGCTCGCCCGTTTTTGGATCTTTACCCAAGGCATCCGCACCATTGATTTTTTGATCAATCAATTTCTCTGCGATCTCGGGAGTGATATCCGCTGGGGATTCGTTATCTGGAACTGAAGCACTGACATCTTCGCCATCACGCTGAGTTGTCAGGTAAGCACCATAACGGCCGACGTGGAATTTATACTTATCCATGCCTTCCAAAGACATTGTACGAGCTTCATCCGGATTGATTTTTTCTTCCTGGTTATCAACCATTGCACGTAAGCCCTTAGGGCCTTTGTACACGGAAGCCAAATAGCTTTCCCAATCCAATTCACCGTCTGCGATATTATCCAGACTTTGCTCCATTCCTGAAGTAAAGCCCAAATCCACATACTGAGTCAGATAACTGCTTAGGAGTTTTGAAACAATCATCGCCGTGAATGTCGGAATCAAAGCCGTACCGCCCTTACGAACGTAACCGCGATCGATGATCGTACCGATAACAGATGCGTAAGTTGATGGACGACCGATACCCTCTTTCTCCATCGTTTGTACGAGGCTCGCCTCGGTGTAACGCGCTGGAGGTTTTGTTTCATGGGAGGTGGGATCCAATTTTGTGCACTTCAAAGAATCTTTCGCTTTAAGTGCCGGCAAACGCACTTCGCGTTCTGCCAAATCTGCTTCAGGATCATCCGACCCCTCAACATAGGCACGTAAGAAACCAGGGAACTCGATCGTCATGCCTGAAGCACCAAAGATCGCATCGCCTACAGAAATTTTTGCGCTGACTTGTTTTTGACGAGCATCAACCATTTGCGATGCAATTGTACGTTTCCAAATCAAGTCATAAAGCTTAAATTGATGACCCGTAAGACCCGTTTCATCCGGGTCTTGGAATTGATTGCCCGCAGGACGAATCGCTTCATGGGCCTCTTGAGCACCTTTTACTTTTTTTGCCGCATAAGTGCGCGGCTGTGGAGTCAGGTACTCTTTACCGTACTTCGAAGTGATACAATCACGAGATGCATTGATCGCTTCTGTAGAAAGGAATGTAGAGTCCGTACGCATATAGGTGATGAAACCTTGCTCGTACAGTTTTTGCGCCACCTGCATCGTCTCACGAGCAGATAGACCCAATTTACGATTCGATTCCTGTTGCAAACTGGAAGTGATGAATGGTGCTGCTGGTTTTCTGAATGTTGGTTTTTCCTCGACATCAGAAACTGTCCATGGACCTGATTTCAAATCAGCCGTCAATTTTGCGGCGTCTTTTTCACCCAGAACCAAAACATCTTTACCCGCCGTCAGCTGACCAGTCAGACCGTCAAAGTCTTTACCTGTCGCTACACGCTGTTGTTTGTATTGCTGCAAGCGCGACTCGAAGTTCACGCCGTCTTTAGACAACTCGGCCAATACGCCCCAGTAAGATGATTTTTTAAAACGAATGCGTTCTTGCTCACGCTCAACAATCAAACGTACAGCCACAGACTGCACGCGACCTGCTGATAAACCGTACGCCACTTTTTTCCAAAGAAGTGGCGAAATCGTGTAACCCACCAAACGATCCAACACACGACGTGCTTCCTGAGCACGAACCAGGTTGAAGTCGATCTCACGCGTGTCTTTCAACGCTTTTTGAATCGCATCTTTAGTGATCTCATGGAACACCATTCGTTTTGTTGGAACTTTTGGTTTTAGAACTTCCAACAAATGCCAGCTGATAGACTCCCCTTCGCGGTCTTCGTCGGTCGCGAGGTATAGCTCTGTGGCATCTTCGAGTTTGTCTTTAAGGTTCTTTACAACCTTCAGCTTGTCCTTGGGAATGCAATACAAAGGCTCGAAGTTTTTATCGACATTCACGCCCAGCTGCGCCCATTTTTCTTTTTTTACTTTTTCAGGGATGTCTTTTGCGGATTGCGGTAAATCGCGGATGTGCCCCATGCAAGACTCCACCACATAATCCCTGCCCAGGAACTTGCGAATGGTTTTTGCCTTTGTTGGTGACTCTACGATGACGAGTTTGATGCCATCAGATGCCGCGTCAGTTTTCTTGGCCATGTACCCAGCCCTTCATCCGGCTTGTAACCGGGATATAATATATAGACAAAACATGAAGGCTGAAATTGAACTTTGCAAGTCTGAATTTTGACAACCAGTACCAAAAGCAGATACCTTGTGAGCATGAAACCAATTTCCGCATTCACAAATTCCCTTCAATTTTTACTGACTGACATCGATGACACACTGACCGATGAAGGACTTTTGGGTGCTGAAGCTTATGAAGCCATGTGGGCGTTACACCATGCCGGCATCAAAGTGATCCCTGTGACCGGGCGCCCCGCAGGATGGTGCGAGATGATCGCACGTGTGTGGCCTGTCAGTGGGATCATTGGGGAAAATGGTGGGTTTTACTTCCGCTATCACGATAAAAAGATGCATCGTCATTTTTTCTTTGATGAGCAAACTCAGAAAAACAATCGCGAAAAACTAAACCAGCTGGAAAAAGAAATTCTGCAAAAGGTGCCCGGCAGTGATTTGGCCAGTGATCAGTTTTGTCGTTTGATGGATTTGGCCATCGACTTTTGTGAGGATGTGACCCCCTTGCCAAAATCCGAAGTTCAGAAAATCGTGGATGTTTTCAAATCCCACGGCGCGCAGGCCAAAGTCAGCTCGATCCACGTCAACGGTTGGTTTGGATCTTACGATAAGCTTTCTATGTCGCTTAAATTTTTAGCAACCGAGTTTGGTGTAAGTGCCGATGATGCGAAAAAAGTGTGCGGTTTTAGCGGCGACTCCCCGAATGATGAGCCGATGTTTCAATATTTTACGCACAGTTTTGCAGTGGCAAACATTCAAAACTTTGTTGATCAAATTAAACATCATCCCACATATGTCGCTGCTCAACGTGGCGGAATGGGCTTCACAGAAATCGCTCGTGCCATTCTGAAATACAAGTAGTTCCAATGCCTAACTAATTGCACTTCTGTGCACATGTTTTTTATGAATAGGGTTCGCATTCCAGGCCTTTGGTCTATAGAGAAATGTGCCCATGACCGATACCTATTCAGTAAAAGGAGGGCTTACCAATGGTCGGCGCACAAGCACGTCAGTACATCGCAAACAAATTGGACGAACAAGCCAAGCTCATTTGGCAATTCAACAACCTTCACTACTCTGGCGAAATCAGCGTAAAGAAACCTCAACGCGTTTTTTCTTTTGGGGAAATTTCCATTAGTTTAAAACCCAATGGGGATCTTTGGATTGAAGGTGCGAATTACCGCAACTACATTTCAGCAGACAGCTATACGTCCGCTCAGGAATGCGTAAATCTGCTGGGAGATCAGTTACGGTACATTGATCAGAACTATCAAAGAATACAAAGCGAACCAGAGTTCTGGGCCAAGAAGGGTTTCTTGATCCGCATCATGGAGCGCTTTGCTTCTTAATCACGGTACCAGGTCGATCAGCCGCCAGCAAAACTCAGGGACTTAACCAGTACATCCGGTGCAATAAGGCTGCGACCTGGTTTGCCGTAAGTGTCGCCAACTTCCACGATATCCCGCAAGACATCCAGGACGTTACCAGAGACCACGAACTGATCAATTGGCCCCACGCACTTGCCATTTTCATACAGGAAGCCCTCTGCCGGCATTGACAGATCCCCCGTGGAATCCTTAAAGCCCGCATGCAGTCCGCCGGTGAACTTGGTGATATGCACGGTCGTACCTGGGTAATGACTTACTAATTGCTCCTGAGTCTTACTGCCTTTTGAAACCACCAGATTCGTCGGACCGATACCCATCGGAGAACTTGGCCCACGGGCTGCGTGAGCCGTGTGAGGCAAATTCATACGCTTTGCGTATTCCAGATTTGTCAGAAAATTCTTTAATACACCATTTTCAATTAAAACAGTTTTTTGGGAAGGCGCACCTTCCGCATCAAAAGGCCTGACCGCGGAACCATGAAGTTCGAACGGATCATCGATCAAAGTGAATTTCTCATTCGCAACTTTTTGACCGACTTTCCCTTTCAGCAAAGACTTGTTCTCGTGAACTTCCTTTGCTGACAGATACGACAACAACATCGCAAGCACTGTCGGGAAAACCTTGCGATCAAGAACCACTGGGTACTCACCCGTCTTTAATTTTGTTGCTCCCAGATATTTTACGGCATTAGCCACACCTTCGCGGGCCACTTCATCGACATTGATTTCAGCGAAAGAGCGAACGAAGAAACCCTCGCCACCCATTTTTGAAGTTTCACCCTCTTTTACCAACGGTGCCGCACTTCCGGTGTAGTAACTTTGTTTAAATTCCTGATCGATGCCTTCGGAATTCAAAATTCGCGAAAACGAAGACCCTTGGGAAAGACCCGAATAAGGAACCGTTTGCACACGGGAGTCCAATGCCAAACACTTGGCTTCCAGGGCTCTTGCGACCTCCATCTTTTTATCCATTTCAATTTCCTCTGGATTAAAAAGATTGATGTCCTTAAACGCCTGGGGCTTCATCATCGGAATCTCAAAGTTCTCTGAACTCTGCACCGTCTTGGCGTTGTTCAAGGCTTCAGTATAAGTGCGCAGCAAAGCCTCCAGGGACAGATTCTCTGTATAGGCATAGCCTTGGGCTGCACCCTTAAGAACCCGCAGTCCCGCCATTTGCGTTTGCGTGGACTCAAATTCTTTAAGAGAATTCTTTTGAAAGCCCAGTTCCAGGCTTTCCCCGCCTGAAATAAGCATCTCAACTTTAACGCCATCCTGTTTTGCCTGAGTCACAATTTTTTGGAAGTTTTCTTTAATTGTATCCATTAGCCTGCTCTCCCGCCGACCATCAAACTGGAAACCAGGATTTGTGGTTGTCCTACGGCTGCAGGGATAGAACCACTCACCGAGCCGCACATTCCTGTTGCCAGTTTCAATTCGTTTGAAACTTTCGTGATTTTACCCAAAGTATCGATGCCACGTCCGATCAGGCAGGCACCTTTGACCATCTCTTCGATTCGACCGTTTCTGATGATGTATGCTTCACGAACCTGGAAGTTATAGTCCCCGGTTCCTGGATTCACCGAACCTCCGCCCATGTTTTTCGCATACAAACCGTAATCCACGTCGCGAATCATTTCTTCAAATGAGTCCTTGCCGGCATCAATGAAGGTATTTCTCATACGGGACGCTGGAGCATACTTATAAGACTGACGACGACCGCTGCCGGTCACATCGTAGCCCGTTTGACGTGAGCCCATTTCATCCACGATGTAGGATTTCAAAACACCATTTTCAATCAATGTAGTGCGTTTAGTTTTATTGCCTTCGTCATCAATATTTAACGAACCCCAACCGTTAGTGATCGTGCCATCGTCAATCGCTGACACGCACTCGTTTGCGATCTTCTGACCCATCTTACCGCAGAATACAGAAGCGTCTTTTGCAACCGATGTAGTCTCAAGACCGTGTCCACAAGCTTCGTGGAAAAGAACTCCACCAAAAGAGTTATCAATCACCACCGGCATTTCGCCAGCTGGAGCAAATTTCGCTGTGGTCAGACCCATGGCACGATCGACATTCTCGTGCGCAAAGCCCTGCAAATTAATACCATCATAAAGTTCTGAAGTTCCCATATGACCATAGCGTTCACTGGAGCTTTCTTTCACACCGTTGTGCTCGACAAAGACTTCCATATTCAAACGACTGTAGGCACGCTCATCATAGGCCATCAAACCGCGAGAGTTGGCGATTTGCACTTTTTGGAATTTTTCATTTAAAGCAGCTTCCACTTGCGTCACTGCAGAGTTGCGATTGCGCGCATGCTGATCCAGGGAGTTCATCCAGGCGAACTTGCGATCGCGATTCATCTCCCACGGCTTTTCGCCGTAAGTGTGTACGGAATCGAATGGCACCTGAAGTAAAGGCATGGCTTTTTTCGCCTCTCCTGTACCGCGGCTTTTAGCTGCATTCAGGGCAGCCTTCACCAGACCGTGCTCAGACAAATCGTTTGTAGTCACATAGACAATCTCATGACCAAAAAACAATCTGATACCTGCGCCATAAAGCTGGCCCACGATCGCCTGATCGGCCTTGGAACTTAAAATAGAAAGATTGGAAGAGTAAGTGTCCTCGACAAAGATATCTGCGAAATCCGCACCGGTAGAGAGTGCCGCATCCAGAGCTTTGCTCAAAATTTCAGGTTGTACGATCATGATTGCCCCCTATTCGCAAAAGCATAGCCCAGAGAGAAATCAGTCCCAAACAAAAACACCGCAGCACTTTGGATTAAGTCCAAAGGTACCGTCATTCACGACTTGTCTCAAAATGGGACTACTCCCAAAACTTCATGCCCGTCCAAAAGTTAATCAACGCCTTGCGTGGAATGTCACGAATTGTAATCTGGTACATCAGCTCCAATTAAACCGGTCACCGGCTCGCTTTTCCATGGCCTGGCCCTTGCTCAGATAGAACTTAGAGATGGGTCTCATGTTTAAAAGCCCATCGTGGAGTCTATTGTGAACAAGCTTACGGGTCTTAAATATATAAAGAGCATTTTCCAGGGTCTGACGATCCTGGCAGCGCTTTCTGTAGTTACACCCGCTTTGGCTGCAAACGTCACGACATCCACAACCAAGGCAAAGCGTTCAACGGCAGTTCCTGCTTCAGCGCAGACATCAGTTGCGGTGGCGTCTCCGGCTGCGCCAGCCAAAGCATGGACCCTGGACCTGGGCATTGAAACATACAGCAACATGATGAAAGAGGATTCTTACGAGCGCGATGCTGGGACAGCTTTCGACGTATCCGCTGGTTATCGCTTTAATAAAATCACTTCCATGCGTGTGGGCACAGCTCTTATGAAAGAACACGTAGGCCCTGAAAACACATACTTCGACAATACAACTGTATCTATCAGCTTTAAGTCCCCACTGACTCAGGACATTGCTTGGATCAATACTATTGCTGGTGTTTTGCCAACGAACCGTCAAATGCAAGATCAAATGTCCTATCAAGGGGCCGCGCGCCTTGGTACCAAGTTCGCCTTCAACAATCTGTTTTGGGGCAGCTCTGCTTCCACAGCGGCACAGATGACTCGCAACTTCCATGAGTATGAAATGACAGCCGATGGTTCCTACAACATGCGCAACAACGCACAGTTTGTTTTAACCTACGCTTTGCCACTTTTCTCGAAATTGTCGCTGCAAACATCTTATGTCTACACCATCGGTTGGACTTACCAGGACGACACTCGCAACAAGTTCAGTGTGGGTGCTGATTTAGGATGGGAATTTACTCCGGCATTTTCAGCTTACGTAGGTACTTCCAATGAAGGAAATGCCCTGAAAGCAAACGGAATTGATTCAAATATCGAGTTCTTTAACGACACCACTTCGATCGTTAAAGCCGGCTTGAGTTTGAGCATTTAATTTTTGATTCAAGTTTTAAGGTTTTTAGTTTTTTAAGAGTTTTGAAGAGGAGAGAGTATGAACAGCAACATGAAACGCAAACTTCCAGTAACTGGTGTTTTGCTGCTGACAGTTTCAACCCTGATGATTTCCTGTACAAAAGCAGTTCCGTACAAAGAGGTCTTCAAAGAAAATGTTGAAACCAAATCGACACTTTCGCCAGATGACGAATATCTGTTTGTCGCCTCCTCCGACATCACCAACAATGACGATACGGGTATCGCCTCGGCAAACCCATTCTGGCAAGGTCAGGAAAAAATCGTTAAATTCCGCTTCACTGAAAACACTTTGCAAGTAATGCAGGTGAACGACGAAGCACGCCTGGCTAAAGACAACACTCTTAACGACAAAATCCTGATGGAAATCCCGATCAGAAACGTTGAGTACCGCTGCTCTGAAGACCGTTACGGCAAATGTACAAACCGTGAAGAGGAAAACTCTGAAAAGAACTGGTCTAAAAAGGCTAACTTCGTTCCTGACTTTAACAGCATGAGAACAACCGGCTTCAACATGTTGCCCGTTGAGATGGAACAACTTTACGGTTCTTCCTGCTACTCTGAGACGTCTTCACGTCTGTTGAACTATGAACTAAAAGATGGCTCTTTGAATGTTCAGATCGAAAAAGCTTTCCGCGGTAACGCTGCCTGCCTGGGCAATGCTCTGTACAGCATCAACAGCATTGATGATCTGCAAACACAGATCGTTTACCACTACTCTTTCACGAAATTGAACAAATTGGCTTCCCCGGCTTATAAGCCGGTGGAGTACCCACTAAAAGACCAAGGCACTTTCGGTTTCTTCACTTCTGAAAACCGTAAGTACGACGTGGATTTGTCCCGCACTTTGAAAAATCAAAAAGAGTGGATGAACCGCTGGAATCCTGCCAGAAAAGAAATCACTTACTATCTTTCTGACAACTTCAACAAACCTGAATTCGCATCCATCAAAAAGGCGACTCAGTTGGCATTCGACCGTGTTAACCAGGGTTTGAAAGCAGCCGGCATGGAGACACGCCTGGTGTTGAAAGATCCAGAAGGCAAAAAAGTCGGCGACATTCGCAACAGCATGATCGTGATGGTGGAAGACCCGGTTGCGGGTGGTCCATTGGGCTACGGTCCAACTGTGGCGAACCCTCGCACGGGCGAAATCATGAGCGGCCGCGTGGCTATGTACTACGGTAACTTCGTACAAGGTGTTCGTTACACTTACGACGAAGTGGTGCGCGAACTTTCCAAACAAGAGGAAGAAGCTCCAGCAGCAGGTGGCTCTGAGACTGCCGCGGCAGCGACTGACAAACCGGCTCCTTCTGCAGAAATGAAGTCCAAACTACAGGCGCAGAAGTACTCTGCATATATGCTGTCTAAAAAGACTGGTTACCAGATTGCGGGTGACTACCATAAGACGAAAGCAATGCACACTCCTGCTTTGGCACCTAATGTTTTGAAGAATGTTATTAAGGAAAACTCCACTATCCGCAGCTTGAATGCAAAACAAGTTCGTCAGGTTATTGCTAACTCTGCACAAGGAAACGCACGTTTCAATAAAAAGTCGACTCTGTTGGCTCAAGCAGATGCGGATGAAGGCGTAACTAAAACAGGCTCTGCTGAAGCTATCGATGCTTTGTCAGTTATGTCCAAGTACTGCAACTACCCGTCTGAATTGTTCCCATTCAGCGAATACATCAAAAAAGCATTGCAGGCAAAACTTGGCCAAAAACTAAAACTATGGAATGACCTTTCCGATACAGAGCGCGAGCAAGTGATTGCGATCGTAATGCCGGAAGTTTGGGTTCCAACATTAGTGCATGAGCTGGGTCATAACCTGGGCCTTCGCCACAACTTCGGCGGCTCTGAAGACCGTTTGAACTTCTATACTGAAGGCGAACTTGCAAAAATGGGTGTGAAGCACGCAATCCCTTACAGCTCTGTGATGGATTACGGTTACAGCGAATTGAACCTGTTACCAACACTTGGTAAGTACGATATCGCAGCTTTGCGCTTTGCCTACAAGCGTGTGGTTCAAACTGACTCAGGAAAAGCTGTAGAAGTTCCTGAGACATTGGAAAAGCTGACTAAAGACAACAAAGACCTGACTTTGCATGACTTCACATACTGCTCTGACGAGTCTGTGGACATGAATCCTGGCTGTAAGCGCTTTGACAAAGGTACGAACTATACTGAAATCGTTCAGTACCTGATCAAAGCTTATAACGACGCGTACATGACCCGTAACTTCCGTAACGGCCGCGAAAGTTTCTCGAAAATTCAACAAGGCGGTTACTACAGCGGTACATTGTCTCGCTTCCAGTATATCCGTAACTTCATGGAGTCCTATGCGGACCTTAAAAACCGCTTTGCTTTAACTGATGACTCCAAGGAAATGGAAGAAGTTCCATGGTTAAAAGATCTTAAACAGGCCGCTTTGATCTCGGGTCGCTTCTTCATGGATGTTCTTAAAACTCCGGAAGTCATGTGTGCCTTTGCAAAAGCTGATGCGCCAAACAAAATCATCGATGTGTCTATGCTTAAGAACTTGAATCCTGAGGCAATCAGCTGCGCGGATATCGAACTTAAACCTGAGTTCGTACTGGTTGCGCAAACTGGTAAGTTCTTTAACGACAAACGTGATCCAAAAACCCAAACTCAGTACGCTGATCAAATCGACGTACGCGGTATCGGACCGGATAAATTGGCAGCAGCTCAGGCATTGTTTGCAAGAACAAACACTGGTACGCGCCAAAACGAAGACAACTATATGGACATAAAAGACTTGGCGCCGGAAATCACTTCAACGATCACGGGCCTGTTGTTTGACCAGAATACCAGCACATTGGTATTCCGCGATAAAATGCACCAGCAAGTTTTTGAAACTGAATGGAACTATGAGTTGTTCCCGACACCAAGCGAGGTCAATAAAGGCAACGACACTCACTGGTTTGATGTTCCTTTGTTGGATTCCGCAGCTCGCCGCATGGGCTTGCCGCAACACAAGGTCAGCTTCAACGAGCAACTGCTTAAGATCATCACAGGCCGCATGAGCACTTCGCAAACTCATGCGACTGAAGACAAAGCTTTCGTGAATCAGTTCCGCGTGAACCGTATCGCCAAAGTTGCAGTGATCAATGCTGTCGACAATGCGACAAGCGTGGATGCAGGAACGTTCAAAGCCCTGGCATTGCCAGAGAATGCCCTGGCTCAAAATGCCATGGTGGTGATGAATAAGAGCGAGCGTATGGGTAAACTTGCAGCGAAAGACCTGGAAGGTCTTTTGATCGCAAGAAGCAGACCTGCTCATTTGCCGAAGTCTGAAGCTCCAGCCACGCCTTTGGAAGCGTCCCCTGAGTACAACGATATCACTGCAAACGATATTAAGTTGTTCAAAGCAGGTGCTATGCCTACTAAAGAAAAGCTGTCGTACTTGTTGTCCATTTTGCCAGGTGCTGAAGATACTAAATAAACTTTGAACGGGATTGCTTATGAAAAAGATTCTTATCACAAGCGCACTATTAATGATTACTGCGGGCTGCCAGCCTGGCAGTAAGTCCCCAGACACCGGCAGCAAAGCCGACACCCAAAAGCAAATTCTAAATGCGGGTGTCAGAACTGACGACCTGGGCACTGTGCCGTCCCCTGACGATGAGATCAAAGATTCTGTTTCCCGCCAGGATGCAATGAAGGATTTGCAGCTAACGGTTACAAAAATGGCAGCCCGTCTGAAGATGGATGTCATGGGCCTTGGTGATGCAACGGACGAGAGTACAAAGCTTTTGATTGAATTTGTTAGTCGCAAAAAAGGCGAAAAACAACAAGACATCGTCGATGCACTTCTTAGTGGCAATTTGAATGCCGCTTTGGAACTGAAAGACCTACAAGGTGAAATCTCTGAAAAACAAATGAAGAAAATTGCGGTCCAACGTTCTTTCGAAAAAATCACGTCGGCCTATGGTTTCGATAAAGAGCAAACCACAACAATTTTGGCGGCGATCGAAAAGCGCGACACAATGCTAAATCCGAGCGACGACCAACTTCAGTTCGCTCGAGATGCTTCTGAAAACATCAAAAAGAAAATCACTGCTTTGCTTAATGATTACAAATCCGGCAACAACAGCCAGTTGTGTGGCGCTGTGGCGATCTTCGCCACTAATTTTGGTAACTTTCTGACGATGAAGTCACCTATCGAACTGCCATCTTTCATTTCGCGACGTGCACAGGCGACCACAACTCTTCTAAAAATTGCCGAAACCTGCAAATCAGACACCACTCAGGCACGCCGGGACTTAGGTTCTGAATTGCCAAAAGCTCTGATTCAAGTGGATGCTGCTTTGCAATTGGTTCAACTTTACATTGATCCTACGACTAATAACTTTGCACCGATCTCTTTGGAGATCATGGATCGTTGGAAATTGAACGAAACTCCGGAAGTACTGCACGCCTCTGGTGGCGCTTTGACTGGTGAGCTTGCCGCTGACGGCATCACTTGCCAAGTGGGTGACAAGGTCTACGGATCAGCAGTGGTTAGCAGTGACGAAGAGTCATCAACGGCCGAAGTTAACTTCGAAGTGGCCGGCGAAAAACCGTTTAAGATTCGTAAGATGCAAGGCCAACGTGGCATCACTTTGGTTTACATGTCCTCTAAAACAAACATCGTAGACGCAGGCAAAGCTACATCGGTCAATGCGGGCGAAGGTTTCGTCAGTGCGGTCCTAAACCTGGTTCCAGGCTTTGAACCATTCGCTATGACTTTGGGAACTTCTGAAGCCCCAATTAGTGTTGTTTGCCAATCTAAATAAAAACGTCGCTGTTATTCGACACGATTGTCCTCTGTAAATTGCTTCCTCCTTCGTCGGCTTTATCATTAAAGCTTATTCAAGGAGGAAGTTTCATGAGCAAAGCCCTAGAAGGAAAGAACGTTGCAATCCTGGCAGCCGACGGCTTCGAGCAATCCGAACTACTACTACCAAAAAAAGCGCTGGAAGATGCGGGCGCTAAAGTCGAAGTGGTGTCTTTAAATTCCGGAGAAATCAAAGGCTGGGAAAAAGACAACTGGGGAAAACCCTTGAAGGTCGATGTGGCAATTCAAGTGGCCAGCGCCGACGACTATGATGCCCTGATGCTTCCTGGTGGCGTCATCAATCCCGACAAGCTTCGCAGCGAAGAAGGCGCCGTGCAATTCGTCCAGGAATTCGTGGACACCGGTAAACCCATCGCAGCCATCTGTCACGGACCGCAAACTCTGATTGAAACCGGCTTTCTGCGCGGCAAACGCGTGACCAGCTATGCCTCCATCCGCACCGACATTATCAACGCTGGCGGCGAATGGGAAGACAATGAAGTGGTCGTAGACAACGGCCTGATCACCAGTCGCAAACCCGCCGACATCCCGGCCTTCTGCCGTGCCATGATCGAAGAGTTCGCAAAAGGCCCTCAAGACACTTCCGTTTTAGGATTAGGCGAGCAACGCCGCGAACACCCAAAACACGCTCATTAATCAAAAGGTCGCGCCGGAGGTGAAGACACACTTTCTCCATCGTCGCGCTTTGCGCGGATGGAGAAAGTGTGTCCGTACCTTTAGTTCCTTTAGTTCTTTTTAGGGACGTCTTTGATGGAGACGTCGTTATCTAATTTCTTTTTCATCGCTTCGACGAAACCGTTGCGCAAAGATGACCAGACGGCGCCCCAAGTGTCGAAATCGGGCCCCTTCATAGCACCTTCGAATTCAAGCTTTGCGGCCATGGTTTTATTATTGGGGTTTCTTAGAATCAGATTCACAGTCGCCAAGGACATCTCGTTAAAAAATCTTTTCGGCGAGTCGAATTTCTCTTCCGAACTCATCACATCCAGATTTTCGATGAAAGGCTTAACGTAGCCCGCAATCTTATCATCCTTTGCACTGATTTCAGCCAACAGGCTTACATGCCCCGAAGAAAAGGAGATCGGCACATAGGCCAAAAAGAAATCATTGAGCTTGGTAACATTAAGACGGTTCATCGTGATTTTGGATTCAAACGTTGGATTTTTCGCCAGGATGTTCATCTTGGCTCCCGCAGTGAGATTTGCATCTTTCTGCACGCGGGCGGTGATTTCAACTTTGCTCGGTAAAAGCTCTTTGGAGTTGTTCGTATTTTTAATATTCGTAGCTGATACCATGATTCGATCGACGACCACATCCACGGGGACTTTAAAATCATTGTTAAGCCAATGGATCTCGCTGTTGGCCATACGGAAGGATTCCAGCTCTATCGGAATCAGCTTACCGATAACCGTCTTCCAATCCTGCCCGGCTCCCATTTGCTTTTGCTTCGAGTCCTTGCTGTCCACCAAATCCAGCTTCATTCCATCGACCTTAAGATCTCCCAAAAGTTTCCCCTTAAAAATCCCACGCCAGGCCAGTGAGATATCCATCTGCTTAACTGCGATCAGCGGCATCTTTTCGCTTTTCACTTTCTCCCAAATTTTCAAACCTTCAATTTGGTAGGCGCCACGATACAAAGCCAAATCGAAGTCCTCGATTTTTCCCTTATAGCTATCCATTTTATTATCCATGTACCAATTGATTCCGTACTTGATACCCGCAGGCATAAAAACCCGCACCACAATCAGCAGAATAAGAATGACCCAGACAGCTTTATGAACCCGTCCCAGGGTTTTTGCTATTTTCTTCATGTAGTTCCACCTTATTGATTTCGTTTGCCACTTCCGCACTTAAAAAAATCACAGCCGAGGAGTAATAAACCCATAACAACAAAACAATGAATGAACCGGCAGCGCCATACAGCGACCCCACCGCACTTTGCCCCATGTACAAACCGATCAACCCCTTGCCGATCGAAAACATAAATGCGGTGATAACCCCAGAAGTCAGGGCCACCTTGGGCGGAATATGGGTCTGAGGTAAAAAATAGTAAATTGCACTGAAAAGAGTTCCAAATATCGCCAGGGAGATTAAAAAATTAAGCAGTTGCCCCAGAATCGCATCAGTGCCCGTCAAAAACATTGAAAGCACGGACGAAACGATCAAAGAAATAATCGAGATAAATACAAAAGTTAGAACCATTCCCATGTTGAAGAGCTTGGTCTTCATAAAGGTCCAGACCGATTGCAAAAAAGTTTCTTCAGTGGCTTGCTGCGCATCCATCTTCACTTCAAAAATTTTATTCAGGGACATGCGCAGCTCCCCGAATATAGCCCCGGCAGAAAACACCAAAGTAAGTAATCCCGCGATCCCGGCGATGCCGGTGATCTCTGGCCGCCTATCAACATTTTTAGCAATGTCGCGCAAAATATTTGAAGACTCGCCACCAAACAACGACTGCACCTGGTTCAGGATTTCCTCACGAAAGCTGTCATTTATTAGTGCAACGAAGGTAAGCAGCAGAATCAGCAAGGGCGCCAACGAGAGTGCTGTATAAAACGACAACGACGCCGACATTTCAAAAATATCGTCTGATCCTAACTTGCTAAAGAATTTGCCATCGGTCACCCGCTTCAGCGATTTCAGTAACTTCATACATTGAAGGTAACATGAATCACCTTTCGGGACTCTGAGGGAGGCCTTGATCTTTAACAGCAGTTTTAAACAAAAAAAAAGCCGGGAAGTTCCCGGCTTTTCGTAAATCCGACTATTTACGGATTTTTGCTTTGTACATACGCTTTTTAGTCAAAATGCGTTTTTTTCTGTGACGGATACCTTTTCTAGATTTGCCTTTTGCTGCCATGTTATTTCCCCTTTGTTATTTCTTATTTGTCGGAGTGTTCATCAAAGCCGCGAACGGATTGTTGAACGGATTTCCCGGTTTCGCCGGAGTGCTGTTCATTGGACGAGAAGAACCGCCCCCTTGACCAACTTTAGACTGACCAGAACCTTTTGTCGCCGTAGCACCACGTTGTTCAGGACGTCTTTCACCACGAGGAGCTGCCGCCATTTCTGGAGCATCGTCCATCTTCATCGTCAAAGAAATCTGATTTTTAACGGTGTCGACTTTCAATACTTTCACAGACACATGATCGCCTGGATTGACCACTTTACGAGGATCATCCACAAACTTATGTGACAGTGCAGAGATATGAACCAAACCATCCTGGTGAACACCGATATCCACGAACGCACCGAAATTCGTCACATTAGTAACGATACCTGGGCAGATCATACCTTCTTTAAGGTCTTTCACTTCCATGATGTCGTCGCGGTATTGGAAAACTTTGAATGGATCACGAGGATCACGTCCTGGTTTTTCCAGCTCTTTCACGATGTCGTCGAAAGTGAACTCACCCACTAGCTGAGCCCATTTAGTTCTTTGAGCCACAAGCTTTTTAGCGCCTTCACCGATCACGTCAGACAAAGAAACGCCAAGGTCTTTTGCCATATCAGTCACAGCTTGGTAACGCTCTGGATGGATACCAGTGGAATCCAACACTTGCTTACCACCCGGAATGCGCAAGAAACCCGCCGCTTGTTCGTAAACTTTGGCAGAGAACTTCGGAATCTTCAAAAGCTCCGAGCGATCTGTGAACAAAGTTTTCTTACGAGCTTCAACGATGCCTTTCGCAAGTGCCGGCCCAATGCCCGCAACATGAGAAAGCAACGGTGCAGAAGCCGTATTCACGTCGACACCTACGTTATTCACGCAAGACTCGACCACTGCTTCCAATGATTTTTTCAATTGAGATTGATTCACGTCATGTTGGTATTGACCAACACCGATAGACTTAGGATCTACCTTCACAAGCTCCGCCAAAGGATCTTGCAAACGACGCGCGATAGAGATCGCACCTTTTACAGTTAGATCAAGATCCGGGAACTCTTCACGAGCGATGTCAGAAGCCGAGTACACAGAGGCACCCGATTCAGAAACCATCACAACTGGAATGTTCTTACCAAGATCTTTCAAAACTTTGCGCAAGAAAGTTTCAGTCTCACGACCTGCAGTACCATTACCGACAGCGATCGCTTCGATTTGAACCTGCTTCATCACCTCGCCAAACAAAGTTTTGGCTTTGCGCTCAGCATCGTCGCCCAAAGTGTAAAGAACAGTGTGAGAGATGAAAGCGCCTGTCTTATCGATCAAAGCCACTTTACAACCCGTACGAAGACCTGGATCGACACCCAATACGCATTTTGAACCGTATGGAGAAGCCAACAAAAGCTTACGAACGTTTTCCGCGAATACTGTGATCGCGTCCTGATCCGCTTTGTCTTTCAACTGACGGTGAACTTCATTCACCACAGAAGGAAGAACGTAAACGTTCAATGCCAAACGAGCTGATTGCTTCAAGTACTCACCGATCGCATTGTCAGGAGTGGATGTTGCGAAGTTTTCGTATGACTTCAAGTTCGCTTCGTCATCAGCTTTAACGTCAAGAGTAAGCTCTTCTTCCTGCCAGCCACGTCTCATCGCCAGGTAGCGGTGATTGTTTTTAGCATCCATCAAAGGCTTAACTGGCTCTTCAAATTCTTTGTACATGTCGTACTTAGAGTTCGCTTTGTAGCCTTTTGCCGCTTTAGAAATGATACGACCATGGTCGTTATAGTTTTTTGTAACCAACGCACGAAGTTCAGCATCATTGGCGATTTTATCCACGATGATGTCCTGAGCACCTTTAAGCGCTTCTTCGTAAGTCACGATTTTGGCAGTCGGGTTCAAGAAAGCTTTCGCTTTCATTTCCATAGTCTCGGAGTCTTTCAACTTGCCGTGCCCCATGTCCCAAATCCAATTCGCCAAAGGTTCCAAACCAGCTTCGCGAGCGATGGTGGCTTTGGTTTTCTTTTTCTTTTTGAATGGTTTGTAGATTTCTTCCAACTCGCCCAAATCCCAGGAAAGCTCGATACGCTTTTGGACTTCGGCCGTGAGATTGTTCTGCTCCCCGATCTCTTTGATCAGGAACGCTTTACGCTTCACGATTTCGTTGTAAGTTTCGTGACCTTCGATAACACCACGAATTTGAACTTCGTCCAAATTGCCGGTTTTCTCTTTACGGTAACGCGCGATGAATGGAACCGTAGCCCCTTCCGCAGCAAGTTCAATCACAGCTTGTGCTGATTTTGCCGGGACAGTTGGGACAATACGAGCCAAATAACTCTGAAGAGCCTGATCCATAGAACCTCTAGATTTATTGGAATGAGTTTGAGCTTAAATCTATAAAATTATTTATGACGGAATTGGATCAGACCGTGACTTGGATCGTATGGAGATACGCCCACGCTCACGCGGTCACCAACAACCACACGAATATTAAAGCGTCTCATCTTGCCGCAAAGCTTTGCGTTGATGATAACTTTATTTTCAAGTTCGATCTTGTAAAGACCACCCGCTAGGGCGTCGATCACTTTTCCGTCTATTTGTACCAAATCGTCTTTTGCCATGTAGGTAAATTTCTAGAAGAATTTTCGGGGCCTTGCAATAGATTTTTGCCCATTTATATCAATGTGCAACAAGCAAAAGGCCCCTTTGGGGGGCCTTTTTAAGGATTTTATTAAGATAACTTCCTGTTGCTGATTAGCATGCGCTTGCCGTCTTCAAAAAGAACCTCTAGACGATCGTATTCATTGCTAACAATGAACCCCCAGCCAAAGATTTTATGCTGAATCGGCGTTTTCGCTTCGTATTGAGAGCCAATATTGTAAGACTGAGCTTTGTTCGCTTTATATTTCTCATGAAGCTCGTGCCACTTGACCTGATCTTCAGACAAACCTGTCTTATCAATTTTGATTTTCTTTTCTTTTTTAGGAGCGGCTTCCACCACCTCTGAAACCGGCGCCTCGGCCTTCGCAGCCTTTTTCTCAGGCTTTTCAACCGGAGCTTTAACCGCCTTCGCAGCTTTCGCTGGAACCGGGGCTGGGACTGGTGCTGGTGCAACTTTAGCTGGCTTCGCTGGGGCGGCTGGTTTGGCCGCAGGCTTAGCTGCTTTTGCTGGAGCTGGTTTTGCTACGGGCTTTGCAGCCTTCGCAACGGGTTTAGCCGCAGGTTTTGCGGCCTTAGGAGCAGGCTTAGCTGTCTTAGCGGCAGGCTTCGCTGCCGGCTTAGCAGTTTTCTTTGCTTTTGCCGCAGGTGCTTCCTTTTTTGCTGCCTTTTTTGCCATCTCAATTCCTCTCTAATATTTAAAGGTGAGAAATGATCGAAACGTGTTTATACGAGACTTATACTATCACCCAGTGACTTGACATCAAAAAAATATTGGGAAAATGTTAGCGCGAGGCATCACTATGATTACAGCAGACGTTATTAAATCTCTTCAGTCTTCGGATGCGGTCTTCGTATCCGGTTCAACCGAAGCAATTGCAAAAAAAGTCCTACCCCCAGAACAAGCTGACTCCGAAAGTTTGGTGTTTGTATCCAAGCCCGACCAACTGGAAAAAGCACTTAAGGCCCAAGCGACGATTATCGTCGCCCATAAGTCACTAAGCGTTCCCACGGACTCCAAGACGACATTCTTCACCACTCCAAGTGTGCAGCTGGCGATGTCGGCGATTCTTCCCCTGTTCGACGGAAAGATGAACCGCTTCAATCAGGACACCAAAATCCACCCGATGGCCAGCATTCACCCCACAGCTCATTTGGGGCAAAATGTTTCCGTAGGCCCGTTTGCGGTGGTCGGTGAACACGCCCGCATCGGCGATGGCGCCACCATCGGCGCGCATGTTGTGATCGAATGTTACGCCCAGATCGGCGCGCATACGATTCTGCATCCCCAGGTTTTTATCGGGGCATACTGTGAACTGGGAGCTTATTGCGAAATTCATCCTCACACCACTATTGGTGCTGACGGATTCTCTTTCGCCATGGCCAAAGACGGCACTCATAAAAAGATCCCGCAAATCGGCAAGGTTGTGATTGGTGATCATGTTGAGCTAGGGGCAAATTGCGCGATCGATCGCGCCGCCCTGACAGAGACCCGCATCGGTAACGGCACTAAAATGGACAACTTCTGCCACGTGGCCCACAATGTGATCATCGGTGAAAATAATGTGATGGCCGCTGGTTTTAAAATTGCGGGCTCCAGCACCATTGGCAGCAATTGCATGATTGGCGGAGACGCCGCCGTATCAGATCACGTTAACATCTGTGATAAAGTTATCATCGCGGGTCGCTCTGGCGTCACAAATGACGTTCTGCAACCCGGTGCTTATGGTGGATATCCGCTTGAACCCCTGCGTGATTCATTGAAAACTTTGGCAAATCTGTCACAAATAACCCGAATCAGAAAAGAACTTGCCCGCGTGGTGAAACACCTGGGCCTTAAAGAAGAATAAAAGAAACAGAAAGCAGAGGCCTCAATGAGTTACCAGTTTTATAAAATTATCCACTTCCTGGGATTGATCACCCTGTTCTTTGGATTCGGTGGCCTTTTGGTCTCCACATATGCCGGAGTGGCTTTGAATGCGAAAGCCCGCATGATGTCCTATGCGACTCATGGATTGGGATTGTTGCTGTTGTTAATCGGTGGCTTCGGGATGCTGGCAAAGCTAGGCATCATGAAAGAGCTTCCGGGTTGGGCCCTGGCAAAACTGGGAATCTGGGTTTTGATGGGAGCTGCCATTTCCGTTGTTAAACGCAAAGGAAAAATCGGTTGGCCAGTTGCAATTCTGCTTTTTGGATTTGGAACAACGGCAGCAATGTTGGCGATCACGAAACCGTTTTAGCCAGAACCTTTCACTAAATAAAGTAAAAAAGGGAGATCGAAATCTCCCTTTTTTTTGCCCTAAAAGAAGTCCTGGTCCAAAACGTTTCGCAATTCTTCACGTTTTAATGGTTTTTGCAAATAGCCATCGAATCCCGCCTCCAGGCATTTTTCCCGATCACCTTTCATCGCATGAGCCGTCAATGCCACGACCCGCCCCTTATAGCCCCGGCTGCGCAAAGTACGAATTGCCTGCAAACCGTCCATCTTGGGCATTTGTATGTCCATCAGAATCAGCCGGTAACTTCCGTCAAAGGCTTTCTCCAGTGCCTCTTCGCCATTTTCCGCCATATCAATCTGCACTTCACGGAGTCCCGCTTTTAACAAGTATCTTTTAAAAAGCTCACGGTTGTCAGAGGCATCATCCACCACAAGGACTCTTTCATTCAAATTGTCCCTGGCGCGGGTCGAATCAGAGTCCCGCGAAGGTGATACACTTTCGGTAGCCTGACTGTAAATCGGTTGCGAAGCCATCACGGTCACGGTGAACTCGCTACCTTTTCCCTCTGTACTGACAAACGAAATATCTCCGCCCAACAGTCGCGCCAGTTTTCTGGATAAAAATAGTCCCAAGCCAGTACCGCCATAACGTCTGGTGGTTGATGAATCCGCCTGAGTAAATGCCTGAAAAAGATTACCTCGATGCTCCTTGCTTATTCCAATGCCGGTATCTTTGATTACAAACTGCAACTGTGTTTTAGAGCCAAGCAACACGCCGGCAACCGCAATCTCGACAAAACCTTTTTCTGTGAACTTAATGGCGTTGCCGACAATGTTAATCAGTATCTGTCTTATTCTTCCCGGGTCAGAAACCACAAACTCCGGAACATTGTGCATCACCAACTGCAACCCGATACCTTTATCTTCTGCCTGGACGCGCATCAGGTGCACAACGTCTTTGACTAAATCCGGCAGGTTAAAACGCAGCTGTTCAATTTGAATTTTCTCTGATTCGACCTTCGAGATATCCAGGATTTCGTTGACGATCTTCAATAGCTGCTGCCCGTTACGCATAATGGTGTCAACAGCCTGCTTCTGATCCGACGACAGATTTGCATCGTCCCTTAAAATCTCGGCAAACCCCAGCATCGCCCCCAAAGGAGTGCGAATCTCATGACTGACGTTGGCCAAAAAGTCAGACTTAGCCTTACTGGCATCCTGAGACCGAAAATACAGTCGGGAGTTTTCAATCAATACTGCCAACCGTTGGCATATTTCCTCGGCCAGAGCCTGATCTGAGGGACTAAAAGTTCGGCGTGAGCGAGTGGAGACAAAATTCACATAACCCAGGGCTTTTTGATTCCGTGCTACTAGAGGCACCACCATAAACGCTTCTGATAATATCTCAGGGCTATCTTTGTCCAGATCCACGGGTTCTGAACTAAAATTATCATTCACATGGCTTTTGATTGCCTTCATGTCATTGACGATGATGGTTTTGCGATCCTTGATCAATAATGGACCACCGGATTCAGGATCCCATTTCGGAGGATTGCGAACCCGCCACTGCCGAATAAAATCCTCTTCGGCCTGGTCTAGCCCCCGTATCACAGTCAGTGAATAATCCATACCTTCTTCATCGATCAATTCAATCGTACAAAGATCACAGAATATAGGAACCATTTTCTGGGTAAATGCATTGAACATCTCGTTTAAGTCAAAAGTATGTGAAATTGCGAATGTCAGATCCGATACAAATTGCGCCTGACGTGCGCGGGTCTCAGCAAGTTCCTTTGCTGCCTGTGCCCGCACCAGCTCCTCACGTTGCTTTTCCAATTCGCGTCGTTCGGTGATGTCTTGGGCTACCCCCAACAGATACTGGGGATGACTATGGTTATCCATGATCGCAAGTTTAATCGTACTGATGAAGCGAATGCCATTTTGGGTGGGAAGTGCATCTTCGGTGATCGCAAATGGAACTTCACCACTTAGGACCTTCCGATCCACGGCCCGAAATCCTTCCGCCACTTCCTTACTAAAAAAATCAAAATCCGTTTTGCCGTAAAAATCTTCCCGGGAAAGCCCCATTAACTTTTCACCGGCACGATTCAGCCGTACGAACCTCAGCTCCTTCGCATCCTTGACGAAAACCATCGAAGGCATATTTTCTATAATAGTCAGCAAGAAGGCTTCCGACTCTGCCAGTTGGCGAGTGCGGGCCTCCACCCGTTCTTCCAAAGTTGCCAGAATTTCTTCCAGTTTTTTTTCAACAGACTTGCGAACGGATATATCCTGCACCAAGGTGATCACCGTATCCCCATGCAAAAAAGTCGAACCCACTCGCACATGAACTAGATGGCCGTC
This sequence comes from Bdellovibrio sp. HCB290, assembly GCF_047305925.1. Lineage (GTDB taxonomy): Bacteria > Bdellovibrionota > Bdellovibrionia > Bdellovibrionales > Bdellovibrionaceae > Bdellovibrio. The sequence continues at coordinate 2,952,984 of NZ_CP178620.1, forward strand.
ACGGTGATAGTAGGCTTTTTCAAATGTGACATAGTCCCCGGTTTTCAACAGGCGATTTCTGGCGGCGAGACTGACTTCCATATATTCGGGAGGTGTTATTAAGTGCCAATTGAGCTTCTTGTTATCAAAATCTTCACGGGAGTACCCAAGCATCTCCAGAAAACAATCATTTGCCTCCATGATTTGACCACTCAAGGAGCTGATGAGAATGCCCATGATCCGTGAATTAAATAATGTCTGATATCGCTTTTGCAGGTCAAACTGCGGGTTTGATTCTGAATCCATCGATACCTCTCCTCCCCGTATTTTATTACCTCTGAAGCGAGAGTCATGATTCAAAAGTGTGTGTTGTTCGAAGACAAAATCGTCCTCCGTAAGTTGCCGACGGCAATTCACGGCACTGACAAACTTTTGGACAAGCCATCGAGGTATATGGCCCAATAGGAACGTGCCTGCGGAGGTACGGTTTTTGGAGAGGATCTCGCAATACCAAACTCCAGGAGTTTACTATGTCACTCGCAGTTAGTATGTTGATTGCCCTTGCCCCTCTGGCTGCTTTCGCGCAGGCAAAACCAGCTGACCTGGTGGTCAGTCCTGCCGAACAGGCACTTTATCTTAAGCACAACGACAAGATCATTAAAACTGCCAGCCAATGCATCGAGGACACCTACAAAACTCACCTGGATTTCTTTAAAAAATATGGCGTTTCCAAATTCTATGGTGATCGCAATCCCACCCTAAATACCCGTGAAAAACGCCTACAGATCGTGCGTCAAGTTGGCGCACCTGACTCCGTAGTCGATCAAATGGAAGGCATTAGTTGCATTGGTTTAACTCGCAAATGCTTAAAGTTGGGAATTGAAGCCACTCAAGAGCCCGCATTGCGTGCCCTGTGGGAGCGTATTGATAAGAATGTTATTGCCAACGGTACCAGCGGAGTCGTGCTGACTCAACACCTGCAAAAACTGGGATGGAAAGTTCTGTACTGGAACCCCCGTCCGGATCTTAACAAAGAATGGGATGCGGAAGATCCCACTTTAACCAAAGGCAAACCCGTCAGCTGGGATTCCGGTGTGAAGGATTCCTCGGGCCAAAACATTTACAATCCTGCTTGGGGTATGCACGAGATGCGCTATCAAACTGTGATGAAAAAGGATTTGTACTACACAGTTAAGATTGACGACAAAAAGACTCTGGTGAATTTCGATTTAAGCCCACCGGAAGAATTCACATCTGCGCCATTCTTCGTGGGTGTTGCCCACGCAGGCTATCACGTCTTCCCAGGAACCTACGGTCAAGTGATCGAAGCGCACAGCATGCGCCGCCTGGATTCGATTGATAATCTGGAGGCCGGTCCATTCAATCCACTGGCAGAAGGTGGAGCACCGATGTGGACTAAAATCGAAAAATACCGCTCTGGAATCCTGGCGCTTCCGCCACGCTAATTCATCCCCGATCACCAAAAACAAAAAAGGCGCCCCTAAGGCGCCTTTTTCTATTCCTAAATTCCCGCTGGAATTAGAACATGCTGTATTTCAAGAAACGGCACTCGATATTACCGTTAAATACAAAGTGCTTACGCGTGGATTTCAATTTCAAATCCGCGATCAACTCTTTGTTACCGGAAAGAACCCAAGCGTCCCAGCCTTTGAACCTGTGCTTCAAGGTGAAGCTCATATCACGGTACACGTCACGAAGATTGTCTTCGTCACCGATACGCGCGCCGTACGGAGGATTCACGATGATCAAACCTTTTTCAACCGGTGGCTCCACTGTCGCCACAGATTCTTTTCTGAATTCGATCACATCGTCCACGCCCGCCGCTTTCGCGTTTTCTTTCGCAGATTTCAAAACTTTGTTATCGATATCGTAAGCATAGAACTTAGTTTCGATTTCTTCTTTTTCGCCAGCGATAGCTTCATCAACAACTTTATCCCAAGTTTCGCTTTCAAAGTTTAATAGGTCCATGAAACCAAAACGCTTGCGGTTGATACCAGGAGCGATGTTTTTCGCCATCATCGCAGCTTCGATCATGAAAGTTCCGGAACCGCACATGAAGTCCACCAACGGCACTTTGCCATCCCAATCAGAAAGCTTGATCAGACCCGCTGCCAGGTTTTCTTTCAATGGAGCTTCGCCCACGTCTTTGCGGTAGCCACGTTTGAATAGTGATTCACCGGAAGTGTCGATGGAAACGTTGAACTGATTTTTCACGGAACGAACAACCACGCGCAATGCTGGATTGTAGTTATCAACGTCAGGACGAACCCCGAATTTATCGCGGAATTGGTCCACGATAGCGTCTTTGATCTTCATCGCGATGAAACGTTGATCGCTCATTTTTGAATCACCAACGGATACGTCGATGCTAAGCGTTTGGTTTGGCTTGATGTATTTAGTGAAGTCATGGCGAAGAATCATGTTGTACAATTCTTCAGGTTGGTAAGCCGTGAAATCCAGGATTGGTTTCAAAATACGGCTGGCCATACGGGAGTGAAGGTTCGCTTTATAGCAACCTTCCCAATTGCTCTCAAAGTACACGCCACCTGCGGTTTTATCTGTGACTTTAAGGCCTAGATCTTTAAGTTCTTGTTCAAGGGGTTCTACGAGACCGCGTGCTGTTGACGCAAAAAATTCTGCCATGGGGATGGGTCCTTTCTTTGGTTAAGAAAGCCAGGTCCCAATCGCCCAGCTTCCTACACCGCCCAGGTCCCACCCAATTTGATCTGGTTAGACCTCGCGATATTGTGGTCCGCCGCCACCTTCTGGCACCGTCCACTCGATGTTTTCGAATGGGCACTTAATATCACAAGTCTTACAGTGAATACAGTTGGTATAATTGATTTGTAGCTCTTTCTTACCTGCTTCTTTTGTAGACGGAACCATCTCGTATACAGAGGCCGGGCAGAAATGATTACATGGGGATTTGTACTGAGGCTCACATACGGAACGGCAGATATCCCCGTCTTTAAGGATCAAGTGATTTGGAGAGTCCTCATCATGCATAGTCCCCGTCAAATAGACGCTGGATAGCTTATCAAAGAAAAGCTCCCCATCTGGTTTCGGAAGTTCGCCCAATTGCTCCTCAAAGCCATTAGGTCCCCAGACCTCAACCACTTTATTGGTGGTTTGAGCATCTGTATGATCCAAAGGCATTGGATCCTGAAGGCCACGGCCACCAGTGATCTCTTGGATAGCGATATGAGGCATGCCTTCCAGCATCCCTTTGGAAAGGGCCTGATGGAAGTTTCTGACAGCCCATAGGTCTTTTTTAACAAAGCTGTTTTCGATACGGGCTTCATAAGCCTTAGTCACAGATTCATTGAATTCCGCACCCGCGATCAAACCGTCAATGATCGTGTCAGCTGCAGACATCCCGGCTTTCATCGCCAAGTGGATACCTTTAAGCTTCTTAACGTCGACCATGGAAGCCGAGTCACCCACAACCATCCAACCATCGCCGTAAAGCTTCGGCATAGAGTACCAGCCGCCCGCAGGCAGGGTCTTACCGCCGTAAGCGATAACTTTACCGCCCTTAAGCATGCTTTGCATGAACGGATGAGTTTTCAATTTTTGCAGTTCACGATGTGGATCAAGCAATGGATCGTTAGTATCAAGGTAAGCCACCAGGCCCACGATGATTTTATCTTCAGGCAAAGTGTAGATGAACGTACCACCGATGGATTTAGACAAAGGGAAACCCATTGTGTGGATCACTTGACCCGCCTCAACAGTTCCTTTTGGCATTTGTACGATTTCTTTTACGCCCTCTTCGAAAACCTCAGGGTTCTTGCCTTCGCGAAGATTCAGTTTTTCAGAAACTTTTTTGAACAAAGAACCGCGTGTACCTTCGGCAAACACAGTCACTTTGGATTTCAAAATCAAACCAGGTTCAAAGTTCCCTTTCGGGTTGCCGTTTTTATCACGACCCTTGTCACCCGTGCGAACGCCGACGATTTTGTTACCTTCATACAAAGCTTCAACTGCCGCGAAGCCTGGGAAAATATTGATTCCTTTTTCTTCACACCTACTAGCCAACCAGCGGTTCAATTTGCTGGCAGAGATGATGTAGTTGCCTTCGTTATGAAATGGCGGAGGCGTGATAGGCAATTTGAAAGAGTAGTCAGTTCCAAGATAGTAAACGGCGTCTTTTTTAACTTCCGAATCAATCGGGCAGCCTTCTTCTTTGAAATTCGGAACCAGCTCACGAAGAGCTGCCGGATTCAAAACTGCACCCGAGAAACTGTGGGCACCGATCTCGGAAGCTTTTTCGATAACCACGATCATTTGATCTGGAATAGGTTGTCCTGGTTTTTTTCCAGACGCCACGTCTTCATTGTGCTGATTGATTTGATCCTGCAAACGAAGTGCGCATGACAAACCTGCAGATCCACCACCCACGATCAGAACATCACAGTCCATCGTTTCGCGAGTTACGCCTTCAGGCAAATGATCGAATACCATTAAAAACTCCTACTCTTCGGCAGGTTCTTCTGGAAGTTCTGCTTGAGGAGCCAGTTTGCGTGGAGGGTTTGTGACTTGGGCTTGCACCTTCAAGTCGCCTTCATCGCGGCCGCCTGGATACAGGCGTTTCTTTGCTTTTTGCGCTAATTCTGCCTCACGGCTTTCATCGCGTACAGCACCGGCTAAAACTTCCTGAGCTAAAACTGTTTGGCCCAAAAAGGAAGTCATCAAAACAGAAACCAAGAAAAGACGGATCATAATTACCCCGTTTCCTGCGCTTGTGTTCACCGCGCATTTAAAAACTAATTGAGAAAGATGTCACCAGAAATGATGCAGAATTTTATCGCTTTAAGCAACCGGAAGCCGACGATGAAACTTCATTGGGATCTGTCGACGAACTCCGTCAATGCGCTCTTTGGAAAGAGTCACAACGGAATACCCGATCGCACGGCTCTCGACCTGCCCAATAACCGCACCCCACGGGTCCACCACCAAACTGTGGCCATAGGTTTCTCGCACGCCCCCGTTGATACCCATATGGGTTCCCCCTTGGGCGCTGGCGATTAAATAAGACTGACTCTCAATCGCACGGGCACGTAACAAGATCTCCCAGTGCGCTTCTCCGGTTTTCACCAAAAAGGCCGCAGGAACCAAAATCAAATCCACTTCCTTGCGAGCATACTGCGAAAACAACTCGGCAAAACGAATGTCGTAACAAATCGTTTCGCCAATGCGCCAACCATCCACTTCGATAATACTTGGACGCTGCCCGTGACGGAAAACATCTGATTCTTTGATAGGCTTTTGCCCTTCCAGATGAATATCGAATAAATGAAGCTTTTGATAGGTCGGACGGACCTCCCCTTTGGGAGTCACTAGCACTGACGAGTTATAAAGATGCCCTTCCAATTGTAAGGGAACGGATCCCAAGTGCAGGTAGGTGTCGTACTTTTTTGCGAGATCAGAAATTTTTAAAAAGACCGCATCTGTCAGAGCGAAACCCAGGATTTTTTCGCCTTCTTTGGTTCGCATGTACAGGCAGTTTTCAGGGAATCCCACCAGACGAGGCTTGTGGGATTTAAAGATATCTTCCAAGAGAGCTTCAATTTGCATCAGGTTCGCATCGACATCGTCGATGGAGGTCATTTGCGCTACCGCAATCACCAACTCCGAACTCATAGTTTCTCCTTCAGCGCCGGCAGAAAAAATCAGACCGGCAGACTACTCGACAGAAATCACCGTCGAAGAGCGCGCTTCTTTTACGTCGCGACAGCTCCACTTGGCGTCTTCCAATGTTTTTCTGACTCCAGCGATAATTTCATCGCAGGAACCTTTAACAGTCGAAGAACCAATAGTCTGATCCACACCTTGTTTCGTGTAAATGGCTTTGCACTTGTCGTCATTGCCCAATTCAACACGCAGAGTGCGAACTGTTTTGTTGTGCTTGCAGAGAACCATAGCATCGCCGATATCAGCGTAGGCTAGGGACGAAAAAAAAAGCACTGGCATCGCCATAGCGACCAGTGCTTTCTTGTATTTTTCCACTGTGATTTGGTCTCGTTTAATCAAGCTGCTCTCCTGTCTTAACAAGTTGGGATCCAGGCCTGTTCCAGGAACAATGTTTCCTGAATCCAACTTAATTTTACGCAGCTATGTAGGAGACTAAAACGAAGAGATCACCTTTGAGACCAAAATTAGGCTTTATCCCGGGAAGGAATTGCCTATGTGGACTTTTGTTTAGCTGATTTCTTAGCTGGTTTTTTAGCAGCAGCTGCTTCAACCAATTTAACATTAGAATAATCGATGAAGCCTTCTTTTTTCAAAAGACCATCTTTTTTGTCATAGTGTGTTTGTACTTTCACACCTTGAACAGAGATTTTCATCGCTTTAGCGTCTACAGCCAAAACTGTGCCCTTCTTACCTTTGTCAGAGCCAGTGATAACTTGTACAGTTGCGCCTTTTTTGATTTTCAATTTCATTTTGCAGCCTCAATTATTTCTTAGAAGAGATTTTCTTTTTGATTCTCATCTTAACTGCCATAGCTCTTTTAGAAAGAGTCGCGTCGTTCGCAGACAAGATATAAGTATCGAAACCGCCAACGTGTTCCATGTCACGAAGCGCAGAAGTCGCGATGTTCAAACGAACCATAGAGTTCAAAGAACGGCTAAAGATGCGTTTTTTCTGAACATTTGGTTGCGCAGTTGTTTTAGTTTTGATGTTGGAGTGAGATACCAAGTTTTTTACAACTGGGCCTTTTCCAGTGATTTCACATTTGCTCATTACGTGCTCCTACTAGCTACAAGTCGAGGTCAGCGCCGCCCGACCCCAGGATTCTTTCCTGAAATTCAATAGGGACGCCGCAAACAAGAAACAAGGATATAAAGTAAAAAGACACTTGATGGCAACTGTTTTTTCTTGTACACCCATTAACTCGCAAACCAAAAGGAACTCAAAAAGAGGGTACTCATGAAAAAGACAACTCGTAGCAAATATAGACAAGAATTCTCTGGCGACCACGTTTTCGATTACAAAGATCCAGCATCTTTGACTCGTTTTATCGGCGATGGTGGCAAAATCACTCCGTCTCGCATCTCTAAATTGTCCGTAGCACAGCAAAAACGCGTAGCTGCAGCAGTTAAAAAAGCTCGTAACTTGGCTCTATTGCCTTCAGGTACTGATGCTTATGATACATTCCACAGAGCTGAAGCTATCTCTCCAGTTCCTTTCGAGATCTAATTAGATCTAAAATTGAATAGAGCTTCCTTTTGGAATTAAAAAAGCCGGGTAATCCCCGGCTTTTTTATTTTCTGCACCCCTTAAGCGGCCTTTTTATTGAGTTTGAACCATCTGATGCCGGTGATAACCATCATCACCATGTAAGATTTGCTCGACCAGCTGTGTAATAACGGTCCTGGAAGTCCCCAAAACGACAATTGATCAAAGGGCACTCCCCAATTCATCAGGCGGATCCCCAAAATAGGCAATGCAAAGATCACCCAGAACTGCAGGACCCCGGCATACCAGACGGCTTCAGTGAACTGGGCCCGCTGATGCTCCCAAGCCATTAATCCCAACGGCATCGCCACAAATAAGACTCCCGCCACGGTGGCAGCGATCTGCTTATCTGAAATCACCGTGAAGATCAGCATCACGGCTACGATCACTAAACCTTGAATCACCAGGTATTCTAAAAATCTGTTTCGTCTCATATCCAAGAAGTTAGACCAGCATCCAAGACAACACAAGGCTCGGTGCTGCTGGAGATTTGTTTATTTTGATTTGGCATCCGGAACGGATGGCAGCCCGGTTGCAATATCGGTCCTTCGTTAACTTTTAAAACTAAAAAACGAAGGAAATTCCCATGACACAACAACAAAACAATCTACTGAAACTGCAAACTGAACTAAGCCAATTTGGCTTGAATCCCACCGAGTGGACACTCGAGAAAATCCAATCCCTAACCTACTTAATAAAAAATAAATTCGACGATAGCTTCGCCCTTTGCGGCAAGCTTGAGTTCAAAAACAAAACTCCCGCCTGGAAGTCCATTGATCTAGTGGCTCTTTAATAATTATCGCAGCGAACTGAAAACAGGCTGCGATTCCAGATATCTTCCTCAGTCAGGACCGCTGACGCCTTACGAGGCTCGACAGTTGAAACTGTCCCCTCCGCCGTCAGCGGGACCTCCTCACCCGGAAGCTTGGCAGAAACTTTTTGACGAAGTGCTGTCCAGGCTTCTTCCCCATTCGCTCTGATAAACGTGCCCTTCAAGCGACAGAACGTCGCGATCTCGGACTCGGTCAACCAACCGAATCTTTCGTACGTCCCCGGCTCTGGCGGCTTCACACCCCAGGCAAGACGCGCCATCAATTCGATGCCGTCATTCAACGTAGAACCGACCTCTTTCACTTCATACAGCTGAGCCGCACACTGAGCCGACCCTTTATTCACAGCCGCTGCCACGTTCTTTAAAGTCGAAAAGTACTCGTAGCAGGAGCCCGCGCTGTTCCCCAACTGACATGCCTCTTTTTCGCGCATAATCGATGGCGGGATGGTGTTCTTTTTAACTTGGGTCGAGAAAAGTTGGCCCTTCAGGCTTTCGCGCAAGCCCTCTTCCTGAGTATCACAGATGGTATGGGGCGGCTCCATCACCATAAATACGATGACGGCGATTAAAATCGCGCCTACAACAAGGACCGGCTTGGGTAACGAGTTCAGAAACTTTTCCATGGAAAAAATGATACTTATATTACGCGTTAGAATCTAGCAGTTTGACAAGTGGGGCGGTTTTTAGTTAGTTTCCTGTCTCTGTCGGGGAGTAGCGCAGTCTGGTAGCGCATCTGGTTTGGGACCAGAGGGTCGTAGGTTCGAATCCTATCTCCCCGACCAATTTTTCCAAGCGAACCTTTGACCGGTTCGTTCCAAGCCTTCGGGCTTCATAAGAAATATAAGCACAATTGAGATTCAAAAAAACTAGGTTCGCTTAGTGTGCGGAGCGATCCTTCGTTTTTTTCTTCCGTCTCAAATCTTAATTTAGCTAAGCATATCTTATAGTTTCGTTAGGTTCGTATCAGCTTCGATGCTTGCCCCTTGCGCCTTTGGCGCCGCCAAATGCATATACTTATCTCCTCATCAACACTAAGGTGATAGATGACAAAGCGAGCACTACATCCATATGAAATATGATACGCTTACTTCCCACATTAGCGATTTTAAGCGAGATGACCTAATCATCCAGCTAAGCTATCTTGCTTGGAAGGCATTCGACCTTGATGATATTCCTGACTCTGAACGCGAAAATTTCACTATGGTTCAGTGTTTTGCCCCACGAGTGATCGCCATTTCAGGCGCTCTGGGAAATAACTTTGCTGCAAAGATTCCTGATAACTTAGACGCTCTGAATGTTTGTAAACTTGTGGTTGAAGTTGATGATGGTGTCGGTGATCCAGAGCTTCTGGAAGAAGAGAAAAAATTTACGGCTGAGGCTCTACAAAAATCCAAAGCACTTCAAAACTTAGGCTTCAATGAAACTCATACACTTCCTGTAATTCCACTCCTTTTTCTTCAAAGAATGATGGGCTCTCAAATAGTTCCCCAAGCAAGTCGATTAGCCCCCTTCTTTCGTAGCTGGGAAATTCTGAAGAATCTCAATCAGGTAACTGGTGGTCGAGTAGCGTCCGTTCTTATAAAGATCTTGGGATTAGAAGCCATAGATGCCTATCGCTCCACATTCGCTTTATTTTCCATGATCAATGGGCGCGAACAAGATTTCGGACGAGCCTTTATCAACATTAGAAAATCAAATATTCAATATAACGTAGAAAATCTCTACCAAATCTCCCACCACACTTTGGAGTTGGTTGCTTCGCGCTTATCCCAACCATTGGGTCTTCTCAAAGACTGGCACGACGAAGTCATGAAAGTTCATCCACACTATCGAACATTCTACCCACTTCCATTTTATGAACGCCCACTCGTTACATCAGATTCCCTGCAAACGGAAGTTATTGGTCTAAGCTCGGAGGGAACATTTATGTGCCCCTCCCCACTATTATTCATGCAAGGGATGTCAACTTTCGTCTTTCGTCTGCTTATTGAAAACAAGCATCATTTTGACCAGAATATTCTCACAGACATGGGCCACGCACTTGAATCTTACCTTGAAAGAACTCTGGCAAATATTTTTCCGACGGGACAGATTATTAGAGTACAGGATGATACATCACGAAATGCCGACTTTATTATAGAGCTGGAAGAATATATTCTGATCATTGAGTGCAAGCGCAACATTGACTCCAGTCTTAGCAGAACGATGGCCATTGGTAAGCACCAAGTTGAGACCTGGGAAAGGATTATGTCGGCGCTAGTCCAGTGCTCTAATACCAAAAAGAACTTACATAAGTGGACACCAAACACGACAAAACCAATTTTGTGTGTGGTTTTAACCGAGTCAATGCCTACTGGGCAGGAGGCGTTTTTCGCCTACATTGCCCAAACTTGTGGTGCGTTGAAACAATTGGAAATCGAACAGTTTGAATTGCTCTCAATAGAAGACTTCGAATACCAATTCACTATTTGCGACACAACCGATGTGATGGAAGGTGTATTTAAAAATTGGGCGAATTATCGCGATAATACATTCATCAATTCGTTCGTGCCTTTATCTCATTTGAAATTAAATCCCAAGTATCGTCCGTATAGGCATTTGGATAAAACATTCAAAGAGCTATTTCCAAATCTTCCCAATCCTTTCATGGAGTAACGAATCAGCTAACTCTAAATTATTTAACCATCCACATGTGAATTAATAAATTCCTTCGTCCCTTTTAGATGAAATTCTATTTTCCTACTTCCGAAAAATACCGAATATCGCTGCTTTAGATCTATAACTTTTTGATCGCGTTCATCACCATAGTCTACGACTTCTATCGAAGCATCACCTCTCACCATCCTAGCTAAGAGCTGCCGCATTTCGAAATCGGCTTGTGGTAACGAATATCCAACAAACACAAGCCTATCTGCCTCAGATAGCTCAATACCGGCATTGTGCCAAATGAGTTTGTATTGTGGATTTGACAAGTTTTTCAAAAAGGTTGGCATTATCAAATTGGATACAAGATTCATCGACTTGTCTGTCGATCTAAAATTTTTTTCACAGTGCCTGCAGGGAGTCGGATTGTGAAAGTGATCAATTGCTATTTTTCTTCCGAAATCCACATATACGCGAGAACATCTTGGACATTGCAGCCAGTTTAGGGAGCCATGCAACTTCAGAAGTTTTACATTGAAACCTCCTGCCCCTATTTTTTCAAGACCGGGCTTAACCGAGCCATCATCAATCTTATGGGAACTAATATAGCAGCAGTAATCCACAACCCCATCTTCTAAATACCGCTCACCAATATAAGACTTCAAAGAGTTATCCAATAAAATATCCCAATTGGTACTCAATACTGCCACTGGATCGAATTGCTTCCTTGTACGCCGTAGTTGACACTGCTCAACCAAGAATTTTGCAAACTTATCAACATAGTCTTCCCGAGTGTCTTTAAGCTTCTTCTCTAATGCTAGGCCTATAAGATAATATACCGTCTCCCTCACCTGGAAAATTTTATCCCTATCAAGATTTCTGAAGGAAACATTATCTAAAAGACAGCGATCAATAGGAGTAAATATATCCTCCAGTGGAACTGACTTGTGTTTGTCTGGAGGTATTAACAATACATCCGTCAAAAAGGCAGCGAACTCATCAATACTTTTTTTGTGAAATGGTGTTTCAGGACTTTCGCTAAGTTCAAAGATCGTCTTTATCAGATTCTCTTGCGATGGAGCCCCGGCCTCAATTGAAAATCCCGCTCCTAGAATATAAACAGTTTTGCTCATAAAAATCCTTGCTTCATATTTGAACTAAACAGAACTACTTGCCCCAATCATCCTGCCCACACAGTTGCACTCTGAGCATCGTAAAATTTGACTGAGAGGGGAGACTTCTTCCCATTCTTACTTTCCAGTGCAGACGCACGAGCTATCATTTCCTTATTCGATTTGGCCTTAGGGTCTCCGTATACTCCAACCCAAAGATTAGAAATCTTGCTTTTTTCAATTCTCTTAAGAATATGTTCGTCATTGGGCGACATTGACATTCCATAGACAAACAAACTTCCTCCAATGGAAGCCAAACTTTTAAGGCCTCGTTGAAGGTATCCACTCTTCATTATCCGCCCCATCTTTTGATCGCTTGTCCCCTCTGCCACGATTAGGGGATATGAATCTCTTTCCAATGACTCATTAATTTGATCTATTAACTTTACCCCAGTTCTGGTCCAAGTAAATTTTTGAAGTTCCGTATCTGACTCAAATAAATGAAGAGCGCCATGAAGATAGTAAACATTTTGCTTGTTAGAATTCTCTACTTCCCAGCTAACGTAGGTAACTGATTCATCTTCTCCATCAGGATGTCGAAAACCATCGTCGAAATCTATTTTTTGAAAAGGCTTGTCACCTTCAAGCTCATGCATGAGCGTCCAGTAGAGAAGGAGATCGTAATTGAGTGTATAGATATTTTTAAAATTTCTTAGAAATTCTCTTCCATGACGGAATTCAGAATCAGATAATTTCGATGGGTTGGCTGGATGATGTTTAGAAATCGTATCAACAAGTAGGTTTTTCAACTTTTTTGCATCGCCATTTAAAGTAGAAACAAGTTTCTTTTGGTCATTCGCATAGATCTCAACCAGTTTTGCAGAGTCCCTAAGCGTTCGAATAACGACCTCAAAATCAGTAGTTTCAAGTGTATTAAAAGAATCCCTTGCTCTTTTTGAAAGTTTTGAAAAGTCTGCTTTTTCAAGCAAGGATCCATATGAAAATATATCTGATCGACAGGCCTGACTAAAGCCATTTCCAAGAAGAATATGTTTTCCCTCATTCTTCGGAATTGACCGGAGCGCATCCTCGAAAGTAGCTAGTTCTCCACTCATAAGTCCCCTATTAATACAAATTCAATATACTAGATTGGATCTCTTGATTTTGGCTCAAAACTTGGCTTTTCGACTATCAATGATACTGGAAAAGTAAAGTTTGGAGTTGTAACAAAAGCTTCGCCTTGAGTGAGCGTCGGAAGAGCAGAAATGATGTGCCTATTAAACTCTCCAACCGTTCCCTTTAAAATCTCAGCATCCGACATATTGGTAATCCTATGGCAAATAACCGTGCCAATTTGACTCATCACTCCTTGAGGAATATCTTTTGGCCTCTGCGTTGCCAACAACAGCATTAAACCATATTTCCGACCCTCTTTTGCAATAATGTCCAAAGACTCACTCGTAACCTCATCATCACCAAATTTAACCGACGGCCTGAAGAAGTTATGCGCCTCATCCACTGCGAAAATTAGAGGATTTGAGTTAAATTCTCCAGCCCTCGCTTTTCTCATCAAATACCGACAAAATGCGTTTACAACTATTTCTCGTGTGGAAAATTCAAATGACAGATGTTTTAAAGAAATTCTAAGCACCTTCTTTGTGCCTGTTAAGAAAGTATTCACTTCATCCGTAAGAGACGGAAGATTCGTGTCCCAAAGACACTTTAGTTCTGCAGTATTTTTCCAATTCTCGATTCGGAGAATTAGAGTTTGCTGATATCCGATTTGCCTTGTATCTGTTGCCCAAGTATCAATATTAATGCACTCATATTTTATCTGCTCTACAAGATCATCAAGACTAAAATCGCAAGACGAACTTGTTGCCTTAGCATGCCCTCGCGCATATCCAGCTTCATATGCTGATCTTGATGCGTTGTCTTTCTTGAAGTTACGATTCGCGTTGGCATTTCCCTGAAGAAACCCGCCCTCTATTAGTTTAAGAGTTTTGATAGCCTCTTTTAGAATAGGAGCCTGTGCCTGAGGACTTGGTTTAAAAAAGGCGAACATATCCTCCACTGTCAGATTTCTGTATGTAAACGACACCAAATTTGAATGAGGTGCAGATTGTTGGCTCCCTAAATCGACATGTGAAGCTATGCTTTGTGGAAGATCAACGAATTCGCCAGTCGCATCTAAAAGAATTACGCGCACATCGTGGCTAGTGGTTTTTTCAATAATCGAAGCAAGAGACCAGCTCTTACCACTTCCTGTATTTCCTACGATAGCACAATGGCGAGCAAAGATATCTTTCATAGAAACCTTGAGCGGATTTTTCGCCGCATTTATGGTTCCTATTGAAATCGACCGCCCTTTACTTTCACCTAAAAAGAGCGGAATGAGATCCGGAGTTACAACAAATGCATCAGACCCAACGACTGGATGACAAAGAATCCCACGTTCTGCCTCACTCTTGATAGTCGAGTAGCTACAAAGAATTTGGCATTTTATGATAATATTAGGGCTATTTAAAATAGGCCCTTGAACCTCTGAAACACGCCCCAGAAGTATTGACGAATCCGGACAAGGAAATGCGATATATGTACCATATGTAATTGGAAGAGACTCTTCGCCATATCCAGTCAACGGCATTGATGCGTTTTCTCTTTTTACAGAAACGGAAATAGCCGTGGCTTCTACAATCTGGACTGCACCTACTCTCAGGTGTGGATCAAGGGGACGTTTATGCATTTTCAGCTACCTTCAAAAGGGATTTGAGAAAAATTTCCTCTCGGGAAGCATTCTGTATATGTGGAATCGTTTTCATTAACTCTTCAAATTTTATTTCTAAGAACGTTAATCGTTGATCATTTATTTCTGAGCGCTTTCTGAGGAATTGCGCTTTGTCGTTCTTCTCAATCCATGGATCGGCTAAGATCAGGTTCAAATCAAAATTAATATCTAATGAATTCGACAGAATCGAATTGATGTGTTCATCGCCACAGGAGTATCCGACCAAAAGCAAAGTCGTCTGCGGTAAACGCAAAGCTTCTTTTAACCGAGTCACCATTTCCAAGAATGGTTGCTCATAAGAAAGTTGGAACTTATCCTTTGTGGGAAATATAAGCATTGGATTATCCGCTACTCCAAACTGTTTTTGCAGCCTTTCTTGTTTCTTAGTCCAATTCAGTGATCCGTGAAGTTTGTAGAAATAGGCCGCAGCTTCGACGGGCTTACTTACATTTTTTCTTTTAACCACCAAATCATAGTCAAAGTAAATTGGACTAAACTGATGGGGGTAAGAGAACGAGAATCCATCAATTAAAGTGAATCCAGTATTTGAAGCAGCTGTTTCTAAGGCAAGATCATAGTTCAATGTGAAAACATGCGAGCGATTGGATGAGTTCCTACTAGAGATCAATCTTAGAAAAGATTCGAAAACGCTTAGATCTGTTCTATCGCCAAGAAAGTTGGTCATTCTCACGATTAATTTTTTTGCGGTACTAATAAAGTCCTCAATCTTCTCATCGTTCGTCACTTTATAATACAGTATGCATCTCGAAAGAATCTCTTCAAGATCGGTAGACGCCTCGGCTCCGACTAGCTTCTTAATCTCATTAAAATTTTTATCCTCTGCTTCGATTGCCTTCAAGATATCTCGGACTAATGGTGCCTCAATAGCGGAGTTTTCCTTATCAACTTTTATCGCCTTTGAGGCCCCTGCCCCAAAAAGTACAACAAGATTTTCTGCCGCAAGACGCGAGGAAAGATGTTCTTTTATTTTTCCATGAGAAACGCTTTGCCCTTGATCATCAGCAGACACATTTTTCCACTCAAAGTCTGACAGCCGCCCACAAACCTTCATACGCACCTCTTTTGGTAAATAAATCATAGATTATACATTACATATTGTTTAACCATTTGAATCTTAGACTGAATCCTTAGTCGATAGGCTAGACAAATTGGATCAATCAGACGCTGTCTTGCTTCACTCAACTTAGGTCTATATTGGTTATACTTGCGTAAAATAGATCCCTTATCGCATGCCGTTTGTGCTCCCCAGAAAGTTTGGAGAACCCCATCTTTCAGTCCGGGACTCATAGATGATCTTCACTTGCGCCCTCCAAATAACTCGTTGAATGGCATCAATGCCATGAACTCCAGCAAGAACAGTGATTATACTCAAACTCCAAAATATCAGGTTAGTAAGATTCATAGTTCCTCTCCTTTGATGACAATTTGTTTGGATTCAAACCTTGCGACGATCTTTTTAACCGCCTTGTTATGCCAAGCCTTGGCCTTTCGAGGCCTAAACCTTTTCGTCTTGAGATAATGAGTGATTTCATTGGCATCACGCCCCTCTTTCCATTGGCGATGGATTTTAAGTAACACGTCATATTCAATTGGGTTCTCAACCAAACGTCCTTGAAAGTAACAATACCCAAAGGGCGGTGGAGTTTTCGTCTTGCGAGTGCGCCATCGACTAACCTCTGTAGGAATCGGATCTTTAGGGCTCAGTTCCACTCCAGCTTTGACTAAATGACTTCTGACCGTGGTTTTTGAAATATTCAGCTCTTTGCCGATATCGCGTAAAGATAGACCTTTCCGATAGAGGTCTATGCACTCTCGCGAATTATCCTGCTTGATGAGGAAATTTACTTTAATTATATCAAATACTTGATGGGGTTCGCTTAACAGGGGCTGCGGGCGACCATTTAATTGATTTTTAAAAGCCTTTTGATGATTCAAAAGGCTTTTTTCGTTTCAGGGGGTAAGTCCTCGGCTCTCCCTGCAATTTCTGCATTCCCACCCATCAAGTGCACAAGAACTCTTTAAAACGTGATAAAGGTCAGGTTATTCAAGGAGATCCCATGAAGCTTCTGACATTCACGTTCGTGAGCCTATTTGCTGTTTCAGCTTTTGCGGGCCGCCTTACTTCTGCCGAAATCAATCAGAAGTGTTTGGACGTTTTAGTTAAAAACGCGGCTACGGCTTCTATCGATTTGCAAAGTGATATTATTCCTGGCGAGAAGCTGACTGATATTTTAGCTCCATTGAAGAGCAACAATTCAAATCTTAAAATTACCAATGAATGTGTCAAAATTTCTTATGACGGCATTTATCAATGTCAGTTGATCATGAGTGCGACTATCGGTGAAGTCGGCGTTGAATACGCTGTCTTTGTTGGCACTGATGGGCAAACACCTGCTGATAAAGTTCTTCCTAACGTTTACATCTCTCGAGGTCACTAGTTATGTCTCATCCCCAAGATCCAAAAAATGAAAATCTACCGACGGACACTTCTGAACAACTGACGGCTGAGGCTGAGTTGCTGGAGGAAAATTTTGATAATGCTGACACGCTTGAGGACTTCACCAAGGTTCTTATGGAGAGCCTGACTTCGAAGCTTCATGCGAATATTGACGAGATCTTTAAGCAGAATAAATAGCTCATTGTCTCTTGCTCAAATTCAATTAAGGAAAAACGCACTGACTAAAATCAGTGCGTTTTTTTTATTGCTATTCACCCAGGTGAACACTTGCGCACGAAACTACTGACAAGTGACTGATTTGATATACTTCGTCTTTTGCTTGATTCCCATGAACGTGCTTTCGGATCTAATTACATAAAAAACTGCCGTGCGATTCCAAACAAAGAAAGTGCCAAGTTCGTGGGCAACAGCATCACTCTTTCCAACCGAGAGGCAGATCGCTTGCAATATGCCTCTCCCTTCATCAGTTAAGATTTCTGCCGCAGCAGAATGGATTGGACTATAGTCAGGCATACCAATTTTATAAATTTTGTCTGCCAGTTTGTACGTCGGCTTCTGTAGAACTACGGTTCCATCATCATATTGGTCGACGCTCTCGAACTTGATATTCGATGGAGCAACATCTTGATTAATTTGGTCATCCGCAAGTGCAGTGTTGAAAGATAACAAAGCTACTACAGATAAAATTAATGATTTCAGGGGGAATGATTTCATTTAGAATTCTCCTTTAAGGGCGTTTTGTGGAGAATAATGGAGTGCGGGACTTATCTCGATAATGTAGTTATTATCAAGTAACTAAAAAGGTATCTTAATAGCTACTGATGTTATTTAAATATATGGTTTTATTAAGTATATTTATTTTTTAAAAACGGCGAATCCTTCTGGTTTCTCGCCCCCTAACCCAGAATAAACATGATTCTTAAGAGCGCAATATAGGTGGACAACCCGCCAATCTGAATAAACAATATTCACATTGGTGAAAACGAAAACGTATCTCCCCCACATTGATGGACTTCGGGCTTTTGCCATTTTGGCAGTGGTGCTCTTTCATACATTTCCTTCGGTGGTCCCCGGTGGCTTTACGGGTGTCGATATCTTTTTTGTTATCTCGGGCTTTCTGATTACCCGTCTTATACTTTTAGATCTGCAGGCAGAGCGCTTTTCGCTTGCCGGTTTTTGGTTGCGCCGGGTGCGCCGCCTGTTTCCTCACCTATTGCTGATGCTGTTTTTTGTTCTGCTGACGGGTTGGTGGATTCTTTTCGACTTTGAATTTAAAGAGCTGGGACAGCAGGCACTTGCTGGAATTACTTTCACCAGTAACTTTTTGTTTGCGAAGCAGGCCGGATACTTTGACGTCAACGCTGCTCTTAAGCCACTACTTCATCTGTGGTCCTTAGGAATCGAGGAGCAGTTTTATATACTTTTACCTTTGGTCATTCTGACTTTTGGTGTTCGGCATTTAGGTAAGATTCTGGGGCTGCTTTTAGCTGCGTCTTTTCTTTGTTCGGTCTATTGGGTTCAGGAACATCGAATTCACGCTTTCTATTTGCCGGACTCGCGCATGTGGGAACTATTGATCGGCTGTATTCTTGCGTATCTTCATACCAAGAATAAGCCGTTCTTTAAGAATGCTGGGAGCATACCAGTTTTTGCTCTGGGACTTATTGCGCTGCTGACGGCGGTGGTTTACTTCTCAGAGATCACGCCCTTTCCAGGTATGTGGGCCCTGCTGCCTACGCTGGGTGCAGCGGCGGTCATTGCGACTCCTAATAACTATTTGTCTGCCATGATTTTTGAAAATCGCTTGATGGTGCAGCTGGGAAAACTTAGCTATCCCCTTTACCTTTGGCACTGGCCGCTTTTGGTTTTTCGCAAGATGATGAATACAGATTCGGCAGCATCGGGCGTACTGTGTCTGCTGTTGGCGTTGCTGCTTTCAGTAATGGCGGAGTGGCTGGTTCGATCGATTTCCTTTCAACGTAAATCCGTGTGGCTAACAACGGCCGCTGTGAGCGCGACTATTGGTTTTACTAGCTTTCAAGCTTATTCCGAGCGCCTTTATCCCTATTCTCACCGCCTGAACTTTTCTGATGTCACTCGGGCCTTTTCGGATTGGGGCTTCCCTCCCAAGAATCCCCAAATCGTTCCTTACAAAAATAGAGGATTCTATTTTCTAGGCAAAGAAGTAAACTCGGACACAGTTGTTTTTATTGGCGACTCGAATATTGAACAGTATGGCCCGACAGTTGAAGCGGCGATTCTAACAGACGATCATAGAAGTGCGATCTTCGCAACCGGCGGAGGCTGCGCCCCGTTTAGAAATTTTTGGCGCACTGATGCCGATTGGTGCAATAACCTGGTCGAGACCGCGGAAGAATTTATCAGGGAGAATAAAATCAAACACGTCGTCTTGGGAGCTTTCTGGCGTGGATACTACGTTGAGTCCCAGCACTTCCTTATGATTAATGGCGAACGGGTTTTCATGGGCGGCGAAGGTGCAAACTTCGATATTTGGCTTGGCGAACTTCGCAAGCAGATTCAAGACTATCGAAAAGCAGGAATTTCAGTGTATTTAGTCGGGAACACTCCCGTGGCCGCCCTTTTAAATCCCAAGTTCATTATCAATCGGAATGTGTTCCAAAATATTTTTGAAAAACAAATAACTGAAGTTCCATTACGCGATGTGGACCAGCAAGTGCACGTGATCAATCGAAAACTTGCAGCCGTGGCGCAAGATGCAGGTGCCGTCTATTTGTCACCTATTCCCGAGCTTTGCCCTAACGACTCCTGCCCCAACTGGGGCATTGAAGGCCCTATCTACATCGATGCAGCTCATTTACGACCGTACCGCGCCCGACAGTTGAAGTTTTTGGAGACTGTGTTTTAGACAGGGTTCGCGTGGAGCCAGAAGCCCTCAGCGCTTTTCAGGCCTAGCCTTCTCTGGATTTCTTGAAATTTGAATTTCATGCCAAATATCGGCTAGATACAAGACTTCAAGGAATCTTGAATTCCGACAACCAGAAAACTACTGATAATGAACATAAATATCGTAAGCAACTCTCCAAACATCAATAGTCTTTGCCTCGATAGCGACACCCGGTTTTCTCCGAACCGGGTGTTATTTATTCACCTTTAAAAATATAACCTTGTTTGAATATCGAACGCAGTTGGGACCCGCCGGCGCCCATCTTTTTTCGCAGGGATGAGATATGTGTATCAACCGTGTGCTTAGAGACATGAAGACTGTCCCCCCAAAACAACTCCAAAAGTTCCTGTCTTGAGAAAATCCTACCTTCATTTTTCATAAAGTGGCTGAGCAGTTTAAACTCTATCGGCGTCAACGACAACGGAGATTCAACTCCGCCTTCGTCGGTTGAAAATATCCGATGCAGTAGTAAGTCGACTCTATATCCAGATGTTATAATCGAGGACTCGCCATTTCCCGAACGTCGGAGTTTGCCGCGCACCCTGGCTTTCAATTCCGCTGCATCAAAGGGCTTTGTGATATAGTCATCTCCACCGGACTCGAATCCTTGCACCTTACTGGAAACTTCAGATTTTCCCGTCAAAAAAATGACCGGCAAGTCCGAGAATCTTCGCTCTGCTCTTAAGTCACGACAGAACTGAAATCCATTCGCATCTGGTAAGCTGACATCCAGTAACAACAAAGCATACTGACCCTTTTCAAGCTCATTAAGGCCCTCTTTAGCAGAGCTGACGCTTACCAAAATACAGACCTCTTCGACCGCATGGCGAACAATGGCTTGCATTTCCCTGGAGTCTTCCACCAACAGTACTTTCTTACTTTGTGTCTCCATAGTTTCATTGTCGGTCATCATCTATTGACTTCTCCAGCACTTTTAGTGTGTATTTTGTTTATAATTCACCCTGATCCTTGGTCGGCGCCATAGTTGGCTATAGCGTAAAAGCATGATCACAAATCATAAGGATCCTGGTTACCTTAAGACGCCGCGAGCGCTTACCCTTGGTGGACTTATTCTTCTTGGAGCTATCGCATTCCTGGCTTTTCTAAGCGGGAAAAGGCTTCTTGAAACCGCAGCCTGGCGCCGGCACGCCTACGTTGTTCTTGGAGAAATAAAGGAGTTGAAAGCAAAACTTGAGGAAACCAAGTCCAGCTATATCGCACTATATACAGATCCAACGCAAGCCTACGATACCTTTATAAAATCGCAACACGGGGTCCACCAAGCCATCATTAATCTGAATAGTCTTGTCCTCGACAACAAGGATCAGTCAAGGCTCGCAAAAAAAATCCAAACGCTGGTGAACATCAAGATTGCCCTTTGGCAGAGTCACGCGGTGGCTTTGCAAAAGGGCGGCAACTCAACAGCCGACCAATTCAAGACTTTTCTTTCGACGACCGAGACCAGCGAAGTTGATCGGCTAATTTCAGAAATTGAAAATGAAGAACAAGAAATCCTTATGCGGCGAACAGCAAGTGTGGATAGAAATTTTCAAATTACCACCATTGTTGTTATTGGGGGACTTGCGATTGCCTTTCTAATTTTCCTGTTTTCCACCCGACTTCTGCAAAAACAGATAATTGTCTGCAAACGTATCGAAGTAGAACTCGAACGCGCCCGAAGCAAGGCTCAAGAGGCGTCCAACCTAAAGTCGTCCTTCCTGGCGAATATGAGTCACGAAATTCGCACTCCACTAAATGGAATTATCGGCATGACTAAACTTTTTGAGCAAACTCCCTTGAATAACCGCCAGCTTGATTACCTTGAAACTATCAAGACCTCGTCCACGTCCCTGCTTTCCTTGATCAATGAAATTCTAGATCTATCAAAGATTGAATCCGGCAAATTGCAATTGGAAGAAACAAACTTTGAGCTTTCCTCTTTGGTAAAAAGCGCCGTTACCATTGTCGAATATTCTGCCAGACTGAAAGGCCTGACCATCAGCACCGAGATCAGTTCACAGGTGCCAGAGTTCCTTAAGGGAGACCCTTTACGTTTACGGCAGGTGCTTTTGAATCTGCTTAACAACGCCATCAAGTTTTCTGAGCACGGCCTGATTAAAGTAAAAGTAACTCCCTATGGACCGGATAAAAATGGAGCTCCTCATTTACTATTTGAAATTGTCGACCAAGGCGTGGGTTTTGATTTAGAAACCAAGTCTCGACTGTTTCAGAGCTTTTCCCAAGGTGATAGTTCCATGACCCGCAAATACGGAGGAACTGGACTGGGACTTGCGATCTCAAAGCAAATTGTGGAAATGATGAACGGAACCATCGACGTTGATTCCGTAAAAGGAATTGGTTCCCGTTTTTTCTTTGACGTCACATTAGGCCTGCCCGGTACAGACTCCGACATCAAAAAGATTTCCAGTCTTAAACCCGTCATGCCACTTCAGGGAAGAGTCCTGATTGCCGAGGACAATCTTGTAAACCAAAAGGTTGTTTCAGAAATGCTGTCAACCATGGGATGTAGCAGCCAGGTTGTGGAAAACGGTTACGACGCCATTGGGGCACTATTAACTGAAAAATTCGATCTGATTCTGATGGATGCCCAAATGCCGGGAATGGATGGATACGAAGCCACCCGCAGAATTCGCAAAGGCCAGGCCGGCGAGGACAATCGT
Source organism: Bdellovibrio sp. HCB290 (assembly GCF_047305925.1). Lineage (GTDB taxonomy): Bacteria > Bdellovibrionota > Bdellovibrionia > Bdellovibrionales > Bdellovibrionaceae > Bdellovibrio. The sequence goes on from NZ_CP178620.1 coordinate 2,975,684, forward strand.
TACATTCCAATCCTGGCAACAACTGCCAATGCCATCAAAGGTGACATTGAACTTTGTCTTGAAGCAGGTATGAACGACTATATCAGCAAGCCCATCTCCTACAATGACCTGGCGTTCAAGATAAGCAAGTGGATTAAGGCTGGGTCCCAAATCGGAAAACCACTGGAAACTGAAAGCTCAAACCGAAAGTTTGCCCAACATGGCGACAAGCTGTTGCAAGAAGTCGCTGTCATCTTTAATCAAGACAGTCCAATTCTTGTCGCAAACATGAAAACCGCTGCGGCGGTCGGTGACATTAAACAAGTTGCTGCCCTCGCGCACAATTTGAAATCTTCCGCAGCTTATTTGGGAGCCTTACGCCTTAAGGAAATTGCAGAGAGAATCGAGTCCCTGGATGTAGAATCCACCGACCGGCAACAGGTATCGTTGCTGGTGGAATCGCTGACCAAGGAGTTAAAGCTGGCTCAGGAGGATCTGAAAGCAAGAATAAAGAACCTACCTCCTCAGAATCCGAACTGACCTTCACACGGTAAAGGCGCATTCATTTGACTCACATATTTGAAAGCCGTCGAGATACAACCTCATGTGGGAATACAGATGGGAAAGATGATAAACCCGGCTAAAGCTGTCTTTTTAAAAACACCTTTTAAATGTGTTAGCCCTCCTGTAAAAAAAAGCCATGACATCTGATAACCAGGCCCATCCATTCGGGGACCTTGAAAAAACCAGTCAAATGGCACAAGCCACTTTGAACTATGACTGGGCGCGGACTGAGCTGGGTCCCATTGAAAGCTGGGACCTCGGCTTGATCAATTCCCTGCGCATAGTTTTCAGCTGTCCAATCGGTATGTACTGCACTTGGGGAACCCAGCGACGGGTCTTCTATAATGATGCCTATATTCCAATTTTAAAACATCGGCACCCGCGTGCATTAGGCAGCTGTCTTCACGATGTATGGCCGGAAGTGTGGGATCAAGTGCTTGCCATTGTCAGCAAAGTCGAAGGCGGCGGATTCGTTCGCGAGTCCGATGTGCAGTTCGACATCGAGGTCGACGGCAAGCCTCAGGGAAACTACTATACCTACGGGAACTCTCCCCTATTTAATGCTGCCGGAAAAATCTCGGGAATGCTTTGTACGATCTTAGATACCACTACTTCGGTACGACGAACACACGCAGCTTTGCAGGCGGCGAAGGAAGCTGCCGAAAAAGCGAACCATGCGAAGTCAGCGTTCCTGGCGAATATGTCCCACGAAATTCGCACTCCACTAGGCGCCATTCTGGGGTTCGCAGAAATTATCGGCACTCAAGACCTGGAAGCCTCCGAGAGAGAACAGTACTTCGATATCATCCATCGCAACGGCATCGCCCTGACGCGAATTATTGACGACATTCTGGATTTATCGAAAATTGAGGCGGGCAAATTCGTTGTCGATACGGCGCCGGTAAAAATCAAGAGCCTGCTGGAAGAAGCCACGGCCATGTTCATGGACCGCGCCACTGAAAAAAATGTTCAGCTGAATGTCCTGACTGAAGATGCTGATGTGACGGTGATGTCCGATGCTGTTCGCATTCGTCAGGTTTTGGTAAACCTAATCGGCAATGCGATAAAGTTTACCTCCAAAGGGTCAGTGAAAGTTTCCTGCACGACCGAGCCAGTGAACGGAACACAAAGAAAGGTGACCTTTCGAATTCAAGATACTGGTATCGGCATGACACAAGAACAGATGGATCGACTGTTCAAACCATTCACACAGGCCGATGCAACTTCCACCAGGGAGTTCGGAGGCACGGGATTGGGTTTGGCGCTTTCAAAAAATCTGGCTCATGCCTTGGGGGGGGATGTTAGAATCAACGGCTGCGAACCCCAAAAGGGCTGCACCTTTGAATTCTCATTTCAAGCTGAAGAAGCCACTGTTCTTGCTGCAACAAGTGCGGCGGACAATTCAGTCCCGGAAATGCAAACCTCGTTAGCGGGCTTAAAGGCTTTGGTCGTCGATGATTGTCCTGACAACCGAGAACTTATAAGGACAATCTTAAACAATTCAGGTCTTGAAGTCATCGAAGCTAAAAGTGGCGAAGATGCTCTTCGGGAAGCCTTCAGACATCGCTATGATGTGGTTTTAATGGATATTCAAATGCCGGGGCTTGATGGCTATGGCACTGTGGCTGCGCTTCGCAAGCTGGGGTTTCAAACCCCTATCATCGCGCTGACCGCCCATGCAATGAAAGAAGACAAGGAACACGCCTTGGCTGCGGGCTTTGCAGACCACCTGACAAAGCCCATCAACTCAAATCTTCTGCTGCAAACTATTCAATCACAAATCAAACGTCCGCTCTGATTGTGGAGTAGTAACCAAACTCAAAAACTCTGCGTGGATTCTTAAATCCCGCTTCGTGAAGTATTTCGAACAACTCCACTTCAGTGTATTGCTGGGAAGCATGATTCAGGTGCATCATCAGATCAAATAGCACGGTGTACTTGGGTGACATCCGATCTTCATTTAACAGGGCTTCATTGATAAAAACAGCTCCGTTACTTGGCAATGCCTGACGGATATTTTTTAAAATTTCCACACCTTTCGCGCGAGGCCAATCATGAAGCACATTACTTAGAAAGTAAGCCTGCCCGTTAGCGGGCCATTGCTGTTCGAAGAAACTTGCAGGAAAGTATTCGATACTTGTAGGATCCACGTAGTGCTTAAGAATACCTTTGGCTGACTCACACACCTGTGGCAATTCGAACAATGTCAGTTTCATCTCTGGATGAAGTTGCCTCATGGCTGCCAAAAATATTCCAGAGGCGCCCCCAACATCAACGACACTGGTGAAATCCGCAAAGATTCCGCTTTTGGCAACCGCGATAGCCACGGCCCCAATATTGGTATTCATCATAGCGGTGAATCGGTCAGCGGCTTCCTGAGTTAAGGTTCCGGTCTCCCACATTGAAGTGTAAGATCCTTTTCCGAACGCCACAGGGTCCGGGCCATTTTTCATCATGTTGCTGATTCTTTTGTAGGCCCATGACTCTTTGTTTGAATAGAGTTGAAATATCCGGCAAAGGGGTGATCCGCGTTTGAAGAACGCATCCCCCACTGTCGTTAAAGAGTATTTTCCATCGTCATTGGCAAGGCCGCCTTGAGTTACCAAAGCATTTAGCAAAACTTCGACAGCTCTTTTGTCTGAATTGATTTTTGCGGCAAGTGTGGCAGCATCTTGAGGCTCTGACCCAATAATTCTAAACAGGTCAAATTCATCTGCGACCGCAACTGCCGACAGGCCGACTTGGTCCATGTAAAGATCGCAAATAATTTTATCATCAGGAATCGCAAACTCGACAAGATTCTTCATTCCTACTCCTTGGTGTGTTTACTGGTTTTAAACTCCTCCATTGAAATTCACAATGCGCCGCGCATATTGCAAATCGAAGAATCCACTGTATAGTGAATGTATAAGTTTACAGAGACATTCGTCTCAATCCCCCTCTAAAAGTTCTATGCAAATATTGGTGGCCCTGCGGTTGCAGTAGTGATTTGTTATGAAACCAAGTGCACACAGTTCAGGCCTAATTTTTAGGGCAGTGAAATGGCTGTTTATTGTTTATACAGCTGTATTGCCAATTCACGTCTATGGGGCCCATAGCTGCGAGCACGTGTTTGCAGAGGAGATCCAGGCCGTTCCCCGAGTCTTTTTCCATCGCCTGATCAGCAAAAATCTTCTGGAACCTTCTGCCAATACAGACTTAGTTTTAGCGAATGTGGCGAAGTTAGCCGAAGCCGTGCTACACGAAAATTCCAAAATCATAGAATCAGGTCGCGCCTACAATCGGCTTCGCATGACCGATTTTGTCGTCGAGCAAGTTAAATTAATTCCCGGTAAGTATGTCGACGGTTATGGAATTTTCATGGTCAAAATTCGCAACAAGATAAATGGTGACATCGAGTTCGAACCAGTTAGATCGAATGGACGGGCTGCCTTCGTCGAGCGCTCCTTCCAATTCCGCAAAGATTTGAAAAGTTCTGAGCCGGTCGTCAACCGATTCAAAGCTACTTACCTGGAAAATGACAGTGTGAAATCCATCGACCAGGGTGAGGTCCTCATTTCCAGCCTGCCCGAGCAGATCAAGCTTTCTCGGGTTATGTCTCAATCAGAACGCGAACAGTGGTTGAAAGATAAGTCCGTTCTATTTGGCAGTTATGGAGCTAGAACTCATTTCGCTATCAACTATTTCAAATTTCAGAAGCAAGAACCCTACATGATTCCCTATACTAGACAGCAACTTCTGGAGGCTTACCGCCGTGGCGAGGTCGAGATCAACACTTACGATGCCACCCCTCATATGCAAATGTGGCGCGGAAAAATCGACCTAGAGATGGAAGTGGTCTTTGTCGGCCTTGGTGCCATGAATGGCCTGCGCCCTACGATGAAGGAAGCCCTCCAGCAGGGCATCCTCCCTTTCTGATAGCAATACCCAGTAAATTCAAATACTTAAGAGATAGCCCAACAATTGGGCATTTTTTCGCCACCGGTCAAAAGTCAAATTAAGCATACTGGGCCGTGACGACGTGGATCTTGAGGTCTAAATTCTTTGAGTTAGCTCAATTCTCGAAAGGATTTACACAATGAAAGCTCCAGTACGTGTTGCAGTCACAGGCGCTGCAGGTCAAATCGGTTATGCCCTACTTTTCCGTATCGCTAGCGGTGCGATGTTGGGTGCAGACCAACCAGTTATTCTTCAACTTCTAGAGATCCCAGACGAAAAAGCTCAAAAAGCGCTTAAAGGCGTGATGATGGAGCTTGATGACTGCGCATTCCCTCTATTGCACTCTATGATCGCTACTGGTGATCCAGCTGTTGCATTCAAAGATGCAGACATTGCTCTTCTTGTTGGCGCACGCCCTCGTGGCCCAGGTATGGAGCGTAAAGATCTTCTGACTGCAAACGGTCAAATCTTCACAGTTCAAGGTGAAGCAATCGGTAAATTTGCAAATCCAAATGTAAAAGTTTTGGTTGTTGGCAACCCGGCGAACACGAACGCTTACATCGCAATGAAAACTGCAATGAAGCACGGTCGCGTAAAAGCGAAAAACTTCACAGCAATGCTTCGTTTGGATCACAACCGCGCATTGTCTCAACTGGCTACTAAAACTGGTAAACCAGTTGCATCTTTCAAAAAAGTTGCAGTTTGGGGTAACCACAGCCCAACTATGTACCCTGATGTGCGTTTCGCAACTGCTGACGGTGCAAAAGTTCCTGAGTTGCTAAAACTTGGTACTGCTGATGGCGACACTTGGAATAAAGACACTTTCATTCCAACAGTAGGTAAACGTGGTGCAGCGATCATCGAAGCACGTGGTTTGTCTTCTGCAGCTTCTGCGGCTTCCGCAGCTGTTGATCACATCCGTGACTGGTGGTTAGGTACGAATGGTGAGTGGGTTACTATGGGTATCCCTTCTGATGGTTCATACGACATCCCAGAAGGCATTATGTACGGCTTCCCTGTGACTTGCAAAAACGGCGAATACGAGATCGTTAAAGGTCTTGAGATCGACGCTTTCTCTCGCGAGAAAATGAACAACACATTGAAAGAATTGACAGAAGAAAAAGACGCTGTCGCTTCTATGCTGTAGTTTTTAAAATTCTTATTTTGAATTTAAAAAGGGTCTCTTGCGAGACCCTTTTTTTTTACAGTATTGCTTCTAAAAACACGCACCACTAGCCTGATTGAAACAGCCTACAACTTCGCTCTTGCCATTTAAAAAGATCGTCCACTGAGATTGATACGTTAATAGCTTTCCGGATTTATCCTTTAGAATCGAGGGCGCACTGAAGAGTACGTGTTGGTTTATCCATATGTTGATATCGATGGTTCAAGAGTGATGAAGAGCGCCGGCAAATGTACAATCGAAAGCACGGTCACGCCAATTAGGGAATAACAAGAATCTACCCATTTTCGAAATAAAAAACCGGCTTGCGCAAGCTTGCCGGTTTCCTTGATAAATTACTTGTTCAAGAAGAAGACTTAGTTGTTAAAGATCTTCGTACAAGACTTACCAGAGCTTGAAGCCGTACGAATTCTATCAACCGCCTGAGCAGGATTTTTAACGTCCGCCGCGACTTGCTTCAAAATCTCGATGGTTTTCACTCCCGACATTTTAGTTTTTACTGCAAACATCGTAAGGAAAGAACTCATGTAGATGATGCCAGAGTAAAATGAACTGTAGTAAGTGCGTTCAATCACCAAATCCAAAGGTGGGTGAATGAACGTCAACACCGCCAAACCCAGGTATGCGAAGCGAGCCATCTTTTGCTGACCCGCGCGCGTTTCTTTCACCTTGATACTGCGTTCAAGGACGTAGTTGAACTTCAACAAGAAGTCCTCACGCATTACTGAATTAGAATCCATAGATTGCACAGTGTTATCAACAAAGCCTGCGATCTTCGCCGCCGCATCCTGAGTTAGTGCCTCGCGAGCAGATGCAGAGCTCACACCCCACACACGCTTGCCTTGAGAATCTTTTTGGAAGCTCACCAAACGGGAAGCATCGTACATCATCTCGCGCAATACGCCCGCGGCCTTTTCAACGCTGGTCATATCGCGATCGACTTTTTCAGGATCGATGCCCTGGTGGCGCAGAATCACAAAGAATGTTTCGCCCAAAAGTTTCGCCATGTTTTCTGCGCGATCCAAAGTCTGCGTATCCGTTTGACCGGAACGAGCCAAAGTATCCAGGTAAGTCAGTGAATTGAACATCGCCTGGGAAATATCCGCTGAGGTTCTTGAAGAAACAGTTCGAGCGGACTCTTGTGCCTGTACCAACTGCTTGCTGATGGTGTCATACGATTCTTCTGCATGAGCCATCAGGGACAACAAGGAACCAGCGATCAGGATAATTTTCTTCGTAATGGATAGAATATTCGTTTTCATTATCTACCTGCCTGCCAATCAAGGAATTTTTGGAAGAATGATCTTTCATCAACACGTTTATCAGCTGTGAACGCGATCAACATCTCATCACTGAAGGCTTTGTCGTTGGATTTTTCACCTTCGCACGACTGACCTTCAGCACAGCCCGACTCATAGAATGGAAGACCACGTTGATACATACTGATGCCCAGTTCATATCTTGCACCCGGAGTCAGATGGATGCGGGTTTTCTCCCAGAAGTTTTTAAGAGCAAAGTTAAATGGTCCTGTTGCGCGGAACAAGCTGTCGACTCCGCCACGGCCATCCAAAGGAATGATCACGTTGTCGTCGGAGCTCATCACCATGCCGCCGTTCGTATACACATTTTGCGCGATACTAACGTCACGGGACAGGCTTAGCTTTTGAGTCAGGCGCAGGCGGAACTGTGTATCCTTCCAGAAGGACTCCGGCATTGCCAGAACACCATTGCCGCGGTTTTGCTTCACCGTGCTGACTTTTGCACCGGAATCAAGTTTGGAAAGATTGCGGCTTTGGCGAGCTGCGATTGTCACAAGTTCATTGCCAGAGTCTGCAAGCTTCACTTCGTAAGGTTCACCTTCTGCCTCACCGTCTTTAACCCCCACGGAGTTGCGGTAAAGAACTTTCATCGGTTTGCCATAAGCATCCACCGGTGTTACGAAAGTATTCGGTGTTTTACGCTTGATACGATTTACCGTATCGATTTCAACTTTTAGATGAATTGGATTATTCATGCGGCAAGCTGTTTCCTGAAAGCTTTTGTTTTCTGCATATGCATTCCACGCATTATCGACGATCAATTGAGGGCGAATCGTCGCGCTACGACCGAAGTTGCTGACTACGGAGATGTTCTCCCACTCGCCTGGCAACAAATCGTATTTATTAGGAAGAATATCCATATAGTGATCACTTCTTCCCGGGCCCCATTGTGCTGGAGCTGGTTTATTAAACTTAGCTTCGTAAGTCATGCGCTCGTCAGAGCACTTGGAGATTTCATTGTGTGGTTCATTCCAACGGCAGAAGTTTGCAACTTCTTTGTGGCAGGTCATTTTACGTTGACCCACAACACGAGTCGTACAGCCATTTGGGTTACGTCTGCGAGCTGACGGCATATCATCGCCACCCTCGCCTTCAACACCGGTTCCACCCGTCGAATAATCGCGGGAGCCACCGCCACCTCCGCCTGAGCCACCACCACCACTGGATTCATCCTTGGTGCACACGGTTTCAGTGATATCTTCATAACAAGTATAAGGTTCATCATGAGTGCCGCAACGAGCGGCATTCTGACCGTATTCCTCACTGAACCAGGTCCATGTCACGTAAGTGCTATAGTCAATAGCGCCTTTCCATGCGATTTCCGGTTCAGCAAGACGAATCTCTTGCATGCGTTCACGGTTTCCAAGCTTTTCCTGCTTCGTCCATTCTTTAAACTGGGCCGGTTCCATTTTGATAGAGCGGCGAACAAAGTTGCTCGCGCCACCGCCGCAGACCAGTTGAATGTCCGTCGCCATTCTGGATCTATCAGAAGGCAGGTGCTGGCCGCCACAAGGAGTTGTGACGGCAAGTGATTGAAGACTCAGTAAACTTAAAAAACCCAATGCAGCAAGAGATTTCATAAATACCTCAAAGATTAGATTACAAGTCACCAGCGCGGTTATTGATACCACCAGCAGCAGCGCCACCGTTAGCGATCAATGCACGTTTCATTTGCTCTTCCAAACGAGTCGCTTGGTCAAGATTTGCAGCCATTCCATACAGGTTCAAGTTGATGCTGTTGAAGATCTGGCGCAAACCACCTTGATTGGAAACTACGTCGTCAAACTTGCCTTTTTGGCAGCTGCTGATAAGAGAATCGATACTGCACTTCATGTTGCTGTATTGAGCTTTCATCGCCTCTGTAGATTGGTAGCGTGTTTTATAGAACTCACGAGTTCTTGCCAAACCACCTGCGGAAGCCATCAATTGTTCTTCAGCGATATCCGCTGCAACCAATTGAGAGATCATCAACAATGCTTCAGCTGTTTGCGTTTGACCACCAATCCAAGTCAGGAAGGAGTTCGCGCGAACCAGGATGGAAGCGTTTGCATTTTTACCCAGGATTTCTGCAGATCTATCATCCAGCAATTCCAAGACGTTGCGCATGTTCTCTGCTGCATCCGCAAGTTCCACTTCGGAAACTGCGCGCTCTTGGCGGAACTGACGTAAGCTCTCAGTCATGACTGTAAACTTCTCAACATTTGCCCAACGCTTTTGATAAGCCCCCGGCTGGATTGCGCCCAGACGCATACCGTATTTTACGCGAAGATATGAACGAGACCAGAAGATGTCCTGAATTGCTTTGTAAGCTTCATCACGAGCTGCACGGTCACGGTCGTCCTTAAAGCGGTAACGCTCGCTGGAACCATAGTTCGTAACAAATGCCTGAACCAGGCGGCGTGCCTCATTAGCTTGGGAATCCATCAAGCGAGACAATTGCTCGGATGGCAAACGCAACTCGCTGATTTTCAACTGCATCGCTTCGATGTCAGCTTGACTATATAGTGGTACGTCGAAAGTCGGAGAAAGTGTGTTATCAAGGATTACTTGAACACCGCCTGTTGGCAGAGCCACTTTCATTTGCATTGTGTTTGCAGTCGACAAAAGCTCGCGAATTTTTGTGTTATAAAAATCCACTAAACGAGTCATGTCGATGTTGCGGTAACCGGAAACAACTTGATTGCTGTTACCAACTGAGATTTGTGCTTGAGAAGGCAATACACCTTTAGTGATTGCTTCAAGACTTTGAATTTTGCTATCCAAAGCCAGGCGCATTTCCTGAATTTTCGTCAAAGCAGTCAAATAAGCTTCTGCTGAAACTGATTGTGACAAACGTGACTTGTTCGACATTTGCGCGAACTCGCCTGCAACGATATAGCGTGCAAGCTCATTATAAGATGTATCGATTGTTTGGCGAACAGATTGAATGAATTGCAGATCGCTGTCCTGGATTTGGGAGATTCGTCCAAGGATTGATTGCAGGATCTGAGTTGAATCCTGAGTATTGATTTCGTAAGTTCCCGCACTTGCCGTAATAACTGGAGCACCGACAATTGGGGTGATCACAGCTTGGGCTGCAAAGGCATTAGATGCCTGAACGAATAGGACTGAATACATTGCGAATCTGTAAAATGGACGTTTCATTGTTCCTCCAATAAAAGTTGAATTATGACTTCAAACTTTACTGTGCAAAACAATGCCCGCCTTATAAGCATTTAAAGTTGTTTATACGGGCGCCTGAACATTCATATACAAGAATTGTCAGCACCGTGCTTACGCAATTGACGTGAACTCAAAGTAAATTCAATAATTTATTGCTGTTTCAAAATGAGATCTGACCCTCTCAATCATCTAGGGTATTCCTGTGACGTCCACACGGGAAAGGGTCGCGGGATCCGTTCCGAAAACACCTGAAATAAAGAATGTGCGCACTTTAAGTGCCCCAACTCCTGCATCCCGATGAAATCTTTTGATATGGGTGTTTACATCAGACGCTGCATTTGTGTCTGAAACCCCAGAAGCAGCAACCCAGTTGCTTCCATTGTGATAATAAGGACTGCCATTACGTAGAAGTTGATATCTTACGCTTCCCGTCCCACCACTGCTGGCAGAAAAACTATGCAAATAACTATAAGTCACTTCTGAGCTGGTCACCGAAGGACTTGCGATACTATAGATAACCGGCGAGATTGCGACTGCACTAATTTTCGGCGTTAGCAAAGACGAATCAGTTTCCGACACAACCTTGTATTGGAAATCCTTTTCCGATGTAAATCCCGGAATACTCACGGTCGTGATATTTGAAAGTCCGGAGTTATTAAATTCAGAATAGTAAGTGCTTGCGGTGCCATTGGGCCCAACAAACGGTTCAGAGGTGCAATTGCTGGTGCAGGCGCGCACCTGGAATTTGGATCGCATCATTCCCCGTTGATATCTTGCGCTCACTTCCGTCGCACCTAAGAGACGTGAATAAAAAGCCAACTCATCAATGTTGCCCTTAAAGTAATTGGTGTTCGATTTCATCGCTCCCACCAGGAAAGAAGCCAGCGTAGGGTCGGGCGTCGAAATACCACTTTGAGTAGTGGTTTGCGTCCACACACTGGCTCCGTTCACATAGACTGTAAGAACTTTGGTTGAACCTTTAAAGGTGACCACTACATGCTGCCAAACATTTTCCTGCACCACATAGGTTGATACATAGCGATTGGTAGAGCTGTTAATGTCGATATTCAGATACTTGCTTGTGTAAGCGAAAATGGAGAACGCCGTATTCGTCGCGCCCGTGCCGGCACGATAGGATATTAAGGGCGCGGGATTTCCATTGATGGCTCCCACCGCGGGTTTGATCCAAGCCTCAAAAGACATATCGGTCATTCCCGCCAACTCGTTATGCGCGGGCACTTCAATATAACCACCATTCAAGTAGGCCGAGTTTCCATACTTTGCACTGGTACTAACTGCAACGGCCCCCACTGTCTTGGCTGTATGAGACCTTCCCGAACTGTCCGTCACATCATATGTTGTGCCCCCAGCCCAGCTGCTTTCGTCAAAGTGCAAAAGCAAGAGATTGCTGCTCATGTCGACATTGCCCGAGCTATATGCCGTTTCAATCCCTCGATTGTCAGGAAGCTTTTTCCCCGCAGGTATCAGCGAAGTAAATGATAAATTCGTCCACGCCAAATTTGCTGCAGAGGAAAAGTGGCGCGAAATCAAATCACCCGTGCCACTGCTCATCCCGGTCGCGTTCAAGTGAAGCCCGTTAGAACTGCTCCAGGTCGTGTTACTGGAACTTGCAGCTGCTCCAAAGCCAAATGAAGAGTCATTACTATTGTCGACACTTAGATCACGCAGTCGAAGCAACGATGACGTAAATTCCAAACTGGTGTCTGAAAGACTATAGTTTGCTGAATTAGCGGAATCAAAGTTCCAAGTTTGGTTTAAACTTAACGACTGCACTGTTACTGACGCACTTACCGCCCCCAAGCCAGCGGGACTGCTAATTGTGATACTCTTTGCACCCGCGGTGGTACCGGTCACGGATCCAGTTGTGACACCACTCGCGCTGGTGACCGAGGATGGCTGAGTAATGGATACTCCCGTCGATGCGGTTCCGAACGTGACAGTTTGTCCGCTAATGATGTTTCCATAGGCATCCTTCAAAGTCACAGCTAGTACCGAAGAATCCACACCATCAGGCAATAGTGAACTTACAGAGGCGGTCATGGTCGAATTCGCAGCTGAAGCAGCATCCGGAGTGATTGCAAATGAAGCCGACCCATCGGAAGTATATCCAGAACTTGAGACATTTAATGAATAACCACTCCCCGCTTTTTTAACACGAAGATCAGCGAAAATGGCTTGTCCGTTTGCATCTGTCGTTACACTTGTGGTGCCCTCCAGAGTGGCCCCCGAAGGCCCGCCGCTTAAGGCAGCGGAAATCACAACACCAGATCTTGAGACATTGTTGCCGCTGGTATCCTTCAGTTGAATGGTCATCGAGAGTGTCGCATTTGCAACAGCATCGATGGGTTCAACAACGACATCCAAATCCACGGTCATTGGCGTAGGACTAGGCGTTGGTGCTGGCGTCGAGGCAGGTGTTTCATAGCCAGGAGAAAATCCTGCGTCTGACTTCGATGAATCCCCAAGAGGATTGGTACATCCCGTAACTGTGACAATAACAAATACAAGAGGACCAATTAGATATCTCATCAGAAGGCATACCCCACTGACAACCCAAAAAGCAGTTCGGTCATTTGCTGTTCTACTATTTCAGAATTTTGCGACTCGTAGGAAAATCCCACACGCTGTTGCAACAAAAGACCCTTCTTTCGGGTCACAAGCCAAAGATCGACCTCGGACTGCATTCCGTCCTGAACTTCCTGAACACCGGAAGTTTCTTTGGACAGATAGCTAATACTTCCTGAAACTCCCAGAACGTGATTGCGCCATTTAAGAATGTCGTAATCCACACCCAGGCCGGCAAATGGGATACTTGCAAGATCCCACTCATAGTTGCTCGCTGATTCCCGGCGAATAAATATTTGCTGACGAACTCCTGCCAGCAGACTTGCCTTCCAACCATTATCCCAAAATTTCTGAAGTGAAAACTCCACGCGCTTGGTATCGGGGGCATCATTCACCGTGATCGTCGCATCCGGCGACAGGTACTTGTTCTTTTGAACTGCGAACTCGGTCTTCCACAAAAGTTGCGGAACAATCTCCATCACCAGTGACAGACGATATCTGTTCATCAAATCTGAAACGTAGCTCGCACTGGCACCACTCGCCACATCGCGAGCGTCAATTTTTGCATACACAAAATCAATCCCCGCTTCAAACAGAACATCTTCGTGAAGTGGATCCTCTGATTTACAGACTTGCTCCTTCGGTTGAACTTCGACTTTGGGTTCGCTAGAAACCATTCGGGTCATTTTTATATTTTCAGGTAAGGTGATCGTGGTACCAGGTGAAATATCGTGGGGGTTTTTAACATGCGGGTTCAGAGAAAGGAGCTGCGTGAGGAAACCGTTTTTACCGTAGATTCGTTGAGTCTCGCCCTTGTAGCGTTGGGCGATGGCACTCAGAGTATCACCTGCGCTAATATCAATAGTGATCGCCCAGGCCGCTTCACCTGCCGTTAAGAAACAAACAAAGAACGTAATCCAAAATGTTTCTAACCTCATATTTATAATTTCTCATATTTCCCCTGTCGCATAACATACTGATTTTGTTTTCGTTTTTAATCTGGACGATTATCGCTGGACGAACATCGGGCACGACAAAAAAAAACCCCGACTTGTGGCCGGGGTTGTTTGAGGACTTCTTATTTAATTTTCTTATACTTTTTTCGAACTGCGTAGGCACCGTCAACGGCAGCTTTGGCATTCACCAAGCCTTTGCCTGTTTGATAAGGAATTTCCGTTTTGATTGGAGTGGCAGTGCCATCCAAAATCTGACGGATTTTCCATGAAGTGATTCCAGGAACCACGGATTTCATCAAAGCCACAACTCCGGCAACGTAAGGGGATGCCATCGAGGTGCCGCTGTATTCCGCGTAATCTGCACCTTGAACTTCAAGACGAACAATCAATGAGGAGGACTTCGCCAAATTACCGATCAGTTCCTCGCCCGCAGTTTTTTCAATCATCATCGCCGGAATTTTAATCTCGGTTGGATCTTCACTCAGTGAGCCACTAGCCAATGGAGAATCATTGTTACAAATAAGGATCGCTGTGGCTCCCGCATTCTGCGCATTTTTGATTTTATCAAGCAACGGAAGATTTCCGCGTTTCACCACCAAAATTTTTCCAGCAACTGCGATCTTGGCAAGCTCATCAACGCTGCCAAATTCACCGTACACCGCTAAGCTATTAAGTGAAGCTTTAGGAACATCAGCAAACGTAACCGAAGGAAGAACCTGGAAGGATCCTGCCTGAGTCTGGAAGCTTGCCATACCAACGCGACCCGTTCCCAATGGTACAGAGGAGCGAATGCCCACACCTGGCGCCATAATATCCAAAGCGGCGCTCCAGTTCGAAAACTCTGCACGCTTGCCATTCATATCCACCGCACCCACTGCAGACACCGAAGGGTACCCCGCTGGCAATGGAGTTGCTTCAGAACCGCTATTACCCATAGCCGCAACAACCGGAACCTTATGACCATCCAACTGATTGATCATGAATCTTTCCACAACACTGCTGCCACCGCCTAAAGACAGATTCACAACATCTACATCTTCACGCAAAGCCCATCCCAGAGCTCTGGCAACTGCGTCGGTCGAGCAACCTTTAATACCGCAAACTTTTGCAATTAAAAGTTTTGCCTCAGGTGCCACACCCACAGCTTCTTGCACGGCTTGGGCCGCAATAATGCCGGCTACATGCGTGCCGTGTTTGGAAGTATCAGTAACATCCTGTTCGTCACCGTCTTCGGTAAAGTTGCGCACTTGTTCAATGCGCCCTGCGAAGGCCGGGTGATTTACATCAATACCGGAATCAATAACCATAACTCGGGCACCTTTGCCTCGACTCATCCCCCACACCTGCGGAACTTTAATCATCGCAAGACCTTGAGAAACTGGAAGTTGGCCACTCATCAACGTCATGCGCGGAAGCCCCACGGATGGCGTCGCAGCCAGCTGAACTTTCGGAGCCGCAAACACTTGCTGTGCTTCAATGAAGTTCAGATCTTTGGCGTCCACCAAACTCATGATCTGTTCCTGATTTTTTGCATCCACGATAAGGACTTTCAACTCCCCCAGATCTTCCACCAATTGAACACCAGCAGACTGAAGTTTTGCCTTAAAGTTCTGCGCACGGGATGGCTCTTTAAATGAAACCAGGAACTTTGCAGCGCTTGCCGAAGAGGCAATCAAAGACAATGCGAAGACAGCGAGAAGTGTCATTTGCTTTTGGAAGTTCATTTGAATTCCTACTTTCTTTTGCAAGTGTAAGTGTGGTGGATGTTCATAGGTGCCTTATCCGGGCAGCGAAGGATCGTGCGATCGTCCATTTCGATTTGCTCGCCGTTACGGGTGAAAACAGTAATTGATTCCACCGCTAGAGGCATGGTTGGACACATTGCCGAGGAAACAGATGTTTGGATACGGGTATGAAGGCTCTGGCCTTCGCATTTCGCTGTGTAGATTGAAGGGAATGAATCGCCACGATTGCGGGTTTCTGGAACCCCGTTTGCAACCAGCTTGGTGCCATTGACGTAATAGACGGCCTGTTCAGCCTCAACACCTGTGCTAAAAATGAAAGTATTCACCGGACCTGCTGTCCCCTCGCAGTCAAATTTGCCTGAAAGTTCAGGGCAGGACAAAGCTGGAACACTGATAAAAACGAACATTAGATTTAGTAATATTTTACGCATGCGTGAGGGGTTATTGGTTTCACCAAAAGTTGTCAATAACAGAGGAACATTCAAAGTGTATTGAGAAACATACGGATTGCGTCATTTTGGATGCATTGGGACAATCCCCCCGCTTTGACACACTCTTTGAAACATCCCATCATTTATGAATAAAGGGAGGTTCAATGAGAGTTTTTAGCGTGCTTCTGATTGTTTCTGCGTTTTCTGTCTTTGCACAAGCCGAGGAAGGAACGCCCCCTCAACCACCCTTTAAAAACGACTATGGCCAATACTCTATCACTGGCTGTGCCGGTCAGACATTCCAATTAGACTGCAAATTGAAATCAGTGACTATTGGCACTGCTCGTCCAGAGTCAAATCCAAAGGGCAAAGGCTCTTCAGTGGGATTTGTATTTAAATCTGATGCGGAGGCGATAGTTAACAGTGACTTCTGGATGACCTCTGACGATAAATTTGAAGTCGAAGATCAAGTGTCCACTTTGACGACAGACAAAATCAAGAACACATCCAATTGGAGTGAAGAGGCGCATCAGATCACCCTGGATAAGTCCAATAAGACTGAGTGGACTTTGACCTTCGCCGTGACTCGCGACAATTTGGGCAAATCAATCAAACGTCAGATCGAATTTAAAATTAAGAAAAAGTAAGTATCTTAATAAACCTCCTTGTGTAGATTTGTTCTTACAAGGAGAAGTCATGAACAAAATATTAATTCTTGCCACCTGTCTTGCGTCGCAAAATCTTTTTGCAGCAGACGCCCGCACCTTCGATGCCAACGGCATTACCAGAGTCAATGTTGAAAACTACAATGGCGAATTAAATATCTCGGCCGTTGAAGGCACCCAATCCACAATCACAATCACAAAAAACACAATGCCTGATATGTGCAAGGTCAATGCTGAGCGCTCTGGCACAAAGCTTTTGGTCGAAGTAAAACGCAAAGGTAAAGCGGAGTGTATCGTCGACTTGGATATCAAAGTGCCGAAAATGGTTAAGTTAGATCTATCCATGGGAACTGGCAAAGTCATTACCAAAGGCACGCAGGGCGATTTGGATTTTAAAATGGGAGCAGGCTCCATCATGGCTGAAGGAAACTTCACCAAGGTTGAAGGAAAATCTGGAGCCGGTAACATTGAAATCAAAGGGATCACTGGTAGTTCCGATGTAAAAACAGGCTCTGGAAATATGATGTTGACCTACACATCTTTACCAGACAAAGGCAAAGCAGAACTAAAAAATGGCAGCGGCAATTCAACTTTGCTTTTACCAAAAGGAAGTCAAATTAAAGCAAAAATCATGGCAGCCACGGGGCACATGGAAAATGAGTTCGGCACCAACAAGGACGCTGGTTTTGCAGTCGAAGCCAAATCAGGATCAGGTGATTTGAAAGTTAAATCTTACTAAATTACCAAAGAGCAGGCTGTCATGCCTGCTCTTCTCGAATCAGATCCTAATCAAACAGCTCTTCAAAAAAAGATTTTCTTTTCTTATAAGGCTTATGCCCATAATTGGGTTGTGAATTCATATAGGTATCTTGCGCAGGTTTCGCATAAGAATCCTCCTGCTGGGACCTTTCCAGAATCTTATCCAATTCCCCTTTATCCAGCCAGATACCACGACACTCCGGACAATAGTCAATCTCAACGCCTTTGCGCTCGCTCATAACCAGATCTTTATCTTTGCAACTTGGACACTTCATTATGACCTTCCTTTCATTCTTGGTAATTTAACAAAGATGCAGGTCATCAGAATAATAGATAATAGAAATGAAGATCTTCGCTTAAAAAGATGACCTTCGAATTTGAATCTCAATAACCGCCAAAATACATACTCGACTTAGGGTCTTGATATTAAATCTGTAAGTAATAAATCCCTTGGTACTGAATTTATCCTAGCCCGGTATAAACAGAAGAATGAGGATCTTATGAAGATAGTGATTCTTGGATTGTTACTGTTCACATTGGCCTGCACGAAAAAAGAAGCTCCGACAGCGCAACAACTCGTGCCGGAGGTGACAGCCATGAAGGTCGTAGCGAAAGATATTCCTCTGACCAAAGAGTTTGTCGGCCAGATTTCCGGCATTCGCGACATTCAGGTTCGAGCCCGCGTCGGAGGGATTCTTCTGAAACGTTACTATAAAGAGGGTGACAAGGTTAAATCAGGAAGCCTTCTTTTCAAAATCGATCCCGCACCTTATATCGCCGCAACCGCTCAGGCTAAAGGTGAAGTCGAGATTCAACGAGCACGGATGATCAATGCCAAACAGTCCATGGATCGCATCGTTCCGTTGTACAAAGAAAATGCTGTCAGCCAAAAAGATCGCGATGATGCTGTCGCCATGTACAGTGCCGCAAAATCAGCCTTCGACGCTGCAAAAGCCAAATTAGAAGAAGCAAAACTCAATCTCAGCTATACTGATGTGACCGCCCCGATTGATGGCTACACCAGTGAAGAGACCGTGGCTGAAGGAAGTTTGATTGTAGCCAATTCCGAAAAATCACTGCTCACCACGATTTCGCAAACCAATCCGGCTTATGTGAACTTCAGTTATACCGACTCGGAACTGCTGGAATTGCGCCGACTGGCAGCTCAGGGAAAACTGGGCCGCCCTGAAAGTCTGGAAAAAATGGAGGTGCAGGTAAAACTGGGTGACGGGGAATTCTATCCCAAAATCGGTTACTTGAATTTCAATGACCAAATCGTCGATACATCCACTGGAACAGTTAAGGCACGGGCGAGCATTGAAAACGCAGATGCCTCTTTACGACCTGGACAGTTCGTTCGCGTTTACATGAAGGGCTTCGTTATCAAAAATGCAATCGCGATCCCCCAAAAATCTGTTGTGCAAACTCAGAACGGACCCGTGATTTTCACTATTTCACCCGAGAGCGTGGCACGTCAGGTGGGTGTTGAATTGGGGCAGGAAATTGCCGGTGACATACTGATAAACCGCGGACTGCGCGGCGGTGAAATGATCATCGTTGAAGGTGCCGCCAAGGTTCGCAATGGTCAAAAAGTGAAAGTTGTCAGTCCTAATGCCATCGCCAAGAAGTAAGGTGAACCATGTTTTCTAAATTCTTTATCAATAGACCTGTTTTCTCGGCCGTGATATCTCTTCTTTTTATGATTGCCGGTTATGCGGCAATCAAGGCCCTGCCCATTTCGCAGTATCCTGAAATTGTTCCTCCACAGGTATCAGTCACCACAAAATACCCCGGCGCCTCGGCGGAAACAATTTCCTCGACCGTCGCCGCTCCGATTGAACAGCAAGTCAATGGTGTCGACAACATGCTCTACATGCAGTCCACCAATTCCAGCAACGGTGACATGATCCTTACGGTGACTTTTGCGATTGGAACAGATCCCGATCAAAACACCATCAACGTTAACAACCGCGTGCAAATTGCCATGCCCTCCCTACCTGAAGAAGTTCGTCGCCAGGGCGTCACCGTAAAAAAGAAGTCTTCGGCAATTCTGCAAATCATCGGACTTCGCGCTCCGGATCTTCGCTATGACTCAGTCTATATCAGTAACTATGCGCTGATTAATGTGCTGGATGAAATTAAACGTATTCCCGGCGTTGGGGATGCCTCCATTTTTGGAGCCCAGGACTATTCGATTCGTCTGTGGATGCAGCCTGACCGCATGGCTCAATTAAAGGTTACCGCAACCGATGTTATCAAAGCGGTAAAAGAACAAAACGCCCAGTTTGCCGCCGGAAAAGTCGGAGCCGAACCTCTAAGCAATCCTGTGGATTTCACTTTTACAGTGACCACTCAAGGACGTCTGGACAATCCCAAACAGTTTGAAGACATTATCATTCGCTCTAACAATGACGGATCTAAGCTAAGACTTAAAGATGTCGCGCGCGTGGAACTGGGTGCCCTAAGTTATGACGTTGCGACCAAGTGGAATGGCAAACCCGCAATTGGAATCGGTGTTTATCTTGCGCCCGGAGCAAATCAGGTGCACACAGCTGAGTTAGTCAAAGAGACGATGCACAAACTTTCTCAAAAGTTTCCTCCGGGATTGGCCTATGACATCCCATTCGATACGACTAAATTCATCGAAGTGTCCATTGAGGAAGTTATCAAAACACTTATGGAAGCCATGATTCTGGTTTTTCTGGTGGTGTATCTGTTCCTGCAAAGCTGGCGCGCAACACTTATTCCCTGCCTCGCTGTTCCGGTTTCAATTATCGGGACATTTGCGGGTATGTATGCCTTGGGATTCTCTATCAACACTTTGACTTTGTTTGGTCTGGTTCTGGCCATCGGCTTAGTCGTCGATGACGCGATCGTGGTTCTGGAAAACGTCGAGCGCATTATGCGGACTGAAAAACTGAAACCAAAAGAAGCTACGATCAAAGCCATGGAAGAAGTCACCAGTCCCGTGATCGCGATCGTTTTTGTACTTTGCGCCGTGTTCATTCCGGTGGCCTTTGTCGGAGGCATGGCCGGGCAAATGTATAAACAGTTCGCCATTACCATCGCCGTTTCAGTGGCAATTTCCGGATTGGTGGCATTGACACTCACCCCGGCTCTTTGTGCTTTGATCCTGCAGGATGAAATTCACGAACCCAACCGATTCTTTCGCGGGTTCAATACATTCTTTGACCGGATTACGGCGGGGTATGTTGGTGGAGTCACCTTCTTCAATAAACGTGTAATGATCAGTTCGGTGCTCTTCATCGGTTGCTGTTTCGGAATCATGGCTTTCTTTAAAATTCTACCCAGCGGCCTAGTACCCGAAGAGGATCAAGGTTACGTCTTTGGTGTTCCAAATCTGCAGGATGGCGCCGCACTATCCAGAACCATCAAAGTCACAGATCAAATGGACAACTTCACCTCAAACAACGCCAATGTGCGTGACGTCTTTTCCCTGGCCGGGTTTGATCTGATTACTGGTTCCAACAGAACCAACACCGCCACCAGCTTCATCACATTAAAAGATTGGAAAGACCGCCCGAAAGAAGATCAATCCGCTGGCGCCATTGTGAAAAGTCTTTTTGGATTGAATCAATTCATCCGTGACGGAAACATCATTGCCTTCAGCCCACCAGCCATCGTCGGTATGAGTACCACAGGCGGACTTGAGTTTTATCTGCAAAGCCGTGGCGGCGCCGACAGTAAAACTTTGGCAATGACTACGACTAAATTTATCGAACACTTGCGAAAGAATCCGGCAGTTGGTGCAGTCAGCTCCAACTTCAGTGCCAATATCCCACAACTTTACCTGAACCTGGACCGTGAAAAAGCCAAAGCCTATCAAGTACCCATTAATACTGTTTTCGATGCCATGGCCGCAACATTCGGAAGTTACTACGTGAATGACTTCAATAAATTTGGTCGAACGTTCAAAGTCCAATTACAGTCTGAAGGCGACTATCGCGCCCGCCCCGATGACATTCGCAATATCTATGTCAGATCCGATACGGGCAGCATGGTTCCACTGACGTCCATCCTTGCCGTTCAAAGAGTGACCGGACCTGAAATCGTTGAACGCCTGAATATCTTTCCAGCAAGTCGTATCATTGCCAGCCCTGCTCCAGGTTACAGTTCAGGGCAGGTAATTGCCGCCGTGGAACAAGCGCTCGCGCAGAATCTAACAAATGACTACGGCATCGCCTGGACAGGAACAGCCTATCAGGAAAAACTTACCGGCGGCGCCTCCGCCACGGTCTTCCTATACGGCATGATCTTCGTATTTCTGATTCTTGCAGCCCAATATGAAAAATGGGGACTGCCACTTTCAGTTCTGCTTTCTGTTCCTTACGCCCTTCTGGGCGCCCTGGCCGCCAACTGGCTACGTGGACTGGAAAACGACGTGTACTTCCAGATTGCATTGGTCACTTTGATTGGCTTATCCGCCAAGAACGCAATTCTAATCGTCGAGTTTGCCGTCGAGAAAATGCATGAAGGCCTGGATGCCACACAAGCAGCGATCGAAGCCTCCCGCCTGCGTTTTCGCCCCATCGTCATGACTTCCCTGGCGTTCATTCTGGGTGCCGTTCCCTTGGCGATTTCCAGCGGTGCTGGCTCGGCCAGTCGTCACTCGATCGGAACAGGAATTATCGGAGGGATGCTGGTCAGTACATTTGTTGCGACTTTCTTTATCCCCATGTTCTTTGTGATCGTCATGTCCGTGAAACTTAAAAAAGCAAAAGTTAAGAAAGACGAGCACAAAGTGAAGCCAGTCAAACCTGCCGCTGCAGGAGGACCGCATGAACTATAAACGAATAGGTTCCGTACTTGGCCTTCTTAGTCTAACTACATCCTGCGCTTTTGGCCCGGACTATAAACGTCCCGAAACTCAGTTTCCGGCAAGCATTTCCAACTCTGATACCGCAGCTGCTAAAATTGAAATGAACTGGTGGAAGCAGTTCGGTGACCCCACTTTGGAGCAACTTGTTCGCTCCGCACTGGATCACAATCTGGATCTGGAGCTGGCAATGGCCCGTGTCGAGGAAGCGCGCGCACGGTTGGGAATTGCCAAATCTGAATACTTTCCGACCTTGGATTTACGGGGATTAGCGGGAACAGAAAAGATCACGGAAACCGGACCTACGCTGATTCTGCCTGATACAGATGCCGACACTGACTTTTTCTCTCTGGGTGTTTTATTTAGTTACGAGATCGACTTTTGGGGGAAAATTCGTCGCAGCAACGAAGCAGCCAGAGCTCAGCTTCTTAGAGAAGACTTCAATCGTGTCAACGTCCAGCTGACTTTAATCAGTCAGGTGGTCAGCGGGTACTTTGCTCTCCGCTCCTTGGACCTTCAACACAACATCGCAAAGAATACTGTGGAATCACGCAAGGGTTCCTTTGATTTGATTTACAAACGATTTAAAGGTGGTGTCGGCAACGAGCTGAATGCCCGTCAGGCTGAAGCAGAAATGTATTCAGCACAAACGTCAGTATCAAAACTTGAAGACCAGGTATCAAAAGCTGAAAGCTTTCTATCAGTGCTGATTGGCCGGGATCCCCGCGCCATCATTGAAGCTCCGATCGCCAGAGGACGCCGACTGGATGAAATTGTCACTCCCCCAGCACTACCCACAGTTCTTCCGTCTTCATTATTGGAAAGAAGACCAGACATTGCCGCTGCAGAACAGAATCTGATTTCAGCGAACGCTTATATTGGTGCGGCAAAGGCTTACTACTTTCCAACTATTTCACTGACAGGTGGATTTGGTTTTGAAAGTTCCGAACTGAAAAATCTTTTTAAAGGCGAATCCCAAACTTATTCTTATGGAGCTGGAATCTCGATGCCTATTTTTAATGCCGGCAGAACGGGATACATGGTTGAGGCCGCAACAGCCCGCCAAAAAGCAGCCTTAACCCAGTATCGTCAAGTGATTCAAAATGCTTTTGTCGAGGTTAGAAACTCTTTGAGAACCTACAAATCATTCGGTGAAGTTGTCGATGCCCAAAAGCTTCAAGTCACGGCTGTCGAAAGAAATTTGTATCTGGCAAACCTTCGCTACAAAAATGGTCAATCACCCTACCTGGAAGTGCTGGATGCAGAACGCCAACTGTTCGATGTCCAGCTGGATTTAGTTCGCTCGCAGCAATCCAGACTGGTTTCCGTCGTTGATCTTTACAAGGCGCTCGGAGGAGGATGGGAGCGCCCACAGGATAATTCAAAATAGCATTTAATGATCCAAAGGTCTTTGTGGCTCTGCCGTAAATGGAAAAACTCTGGGCTTGGGAACTTCCTTCGTCCAAGCTTCCACCAATCTAAATGCCACTGCCAAGGTCATCGGACCAATGAAAAGTCCTACGACACCAAAGGCCAACAGCCCCCCGATAACGCCAGCAAAAATCAGCAGTAACGGCAAGTCGGCACCGCGTTTTATCAGCAAGGGCCGAACTACGTTGTCCATCAATCCAACAACCAAAGTCCAAGCCGCAAGAAGGGAGCCGGCCAGATTCTGATCATGACTAAACAACCAAGCCACCGCAATCAGCATCGGTATTATCGGCCCGATTTGAGCAATACACAAAACCAGCATGACCGCCCCGAGTATTCCCACATAAGGCACACCAGCAAACCACACCCCCAAAGTTCCCAAAGTGGTCTGAAGCAATGCCGTCACCACAATTCCCATCGCTACAGATTTGATGGATTGCCCAGCCAATATCAGCGCTGACTCGCCTCTGTCGCCGTCAATACGCCGGCAAAACATAATGGCACCTTTCGCCGCGACTTCACCTTTAGCATACAGAATTCCCGCCAAAATAGTCGTCAGAATCAAATGCACAAAAAGCAGTCCCGTGCTTTGCGCCATATCCGTTACAAAATTCAAAATACGTCTTGAATAGGGTCGCAACGCTTCAGCTAAGGCCCCCGGTCCCTTCACGGCAATCGTATTCCATTCACTTGTGATACGATCGCCAAAAGGAATACTGCTTAAGCTTGCCGGAGCCAAAGGCAAAGTAAAACTTTTGATATTCTTAAGCCACGAGTAAGCTTCATCAATATGAGTCAGCAACACATAGCTTGCTACCATCAAGGGCAGAATCACTATCATCGACATGACAACAACCATTGTCGTGACTGCCAACTTCCGACTTCCAAACATTCTTTCCGCTTTTACCAAAAGAGGCCAGGTCGCAACGACAATCATAGTCGCCCAAATTAATGACGGCAAAAATGGTGTCATGATGGCGAAGCTTCCCGCAATCAAAAGCAGTATGAAAATCGATGCAAATAAGTTTCTAGCCAGTCCCCATTCGGTGTTCATATTCGAACCCTTCCATTTTTAAAATTGTTTGCCCAGCATGAAATAGAAACTCCACGTTTCATTATCACCGTATGCAGTTGCGAAATACATTGGTCCCAGCACACTGTCATAAGCAAGATACATCGTTCCCGAGTAATGCCAATCATCGGCCACGCTTTCATCAAAGTAGTTGAAGACCCGTCCCGTCTCTGCCGCCAGCCCCCAATAACTTCCTGAAAAAAGTCCTGTGGGATGATAGTATTGAACAGAGCCGTACGCCAATTGATCGCCAATTAGCTCCTGATATCGATAGCTGGACAAATTCAGGAAACCACCCAGCCAGCTAACGTCTGCCAAGACACTGCTATCCCCACTTGAAGTTTGTCCCTTTAATGTAAATTGAAATGCTCCCTTGCCTGCCATAAGAGCATCCCGGAATTGCAGACCATAAATTCCATAATTTTTAATATCCTCGGAGGCTCCGATCGAATAGTAGGCATACAAATCCAAAGACTGTCCGTCGGTTGGGAAAAAATAATTATCCAATTGGTCATAGAACAGATTCAACCGAAGGCCGTAGTCATAAGTTCTGGAGTTAGGCAGAACAGAAGGGCCAATGGAACGGGAGGCACTGTAAACATTGTATGCCGGTCCAAATCGCAACTCTCCGAATCTGGATCCCGCCCCGACGTCTGCGCCTAATGAGAGCTTCGAATATTTGTACTTGGCAATCTCCTCACCCTCCTGCCAAATCGCCAAAGGAATTCTGTAGTACTTTAAATATGGGGCGACAAATCCGCTGCTTCCCACGGCCAATGGCTGATAGAACTCGGTACTAATTCTTGAGGTGTTACCGGCTTGAGCGATGGTCTTCCATTCTGCGCCCAGGTCATTGATCCACGTTCGACGATACATCGCCGTTAAATTCCATGGGTATGAACTTTCAAAATCAGTTCCCAGGCTCAAACCAAAGTTCAAATAATTCGGGCCCCAGCTTTTTTCAACAGGAAGTACCAAAAGATCTTGCCCGTTGATTCCTTCATGCAGTTCATAGTCTAACTGACTGTAATCACCGGTCGCGTACAATGACATCAACTGCTTATGAAATGATTCCGCAGGAAATACTTCCCCCGTTTTCACATCTAATTCACCCACCAGAGTCTTAGGATTTACCCAACCACTTTCTCCTACAGAAATCTTAACAAGATTCTTAGGAGAACTTTTTCGGGCTTCGCGGTTTTGCTTCCATTTGTCATACTCGGCTTCAGAGAGCGAATACTTGGCAATTTTCGGAAGCACTTTTAATGCCGCATCGGCACCGGCCTTGATCAAAGGTTCACTTTTTCCAAAGTCCGTGGAGCCCAGATCGTTAAAGACAGGACTGATCAGAACATCTTTCGATGTCAAAGTTTCCAACTGAGGCTGCACGTTTTGGATCATCATCAAACGCGTGTATTGATCCATGACTGAAAAAATACCGCGAATCTCGTCCCGCTGAAGTGGTGCTGAACTGACGTCTACGGCAATTACCACATCCGCGCAGGTTTTTCTGGCAACATCCACAGGAAGATTTCTGACCAATCCTCCGTCCGCCAAAAGCCGCCCCTGACTGGGCACTGACGGAAAAACGCCGGGCACAGCCATACTGGCGCGCATAGCTGTAACCAAATCTCCATCCTTCACGACAACCATTTCACCATTCACAATATTTGTCGCGATCGCGCGGTACGGAATTGTCAGGTCATCAAAGTCAGGAACCGTCAAACCGTAGGTCAACTTGCGTAAGAAGTATTCAATTTCCTGAGTACTGATGGCAGAGGACGGAAGCAGTATTTGTCCTTTATCACTAAGGCCTACTTCAACTCCCAACATGGACAGGGCATCATCCTGTTTACGACGGAAGGGAAAGGTCTCGCGAGGCGGCCTCGCCAAAAACATTCGCGACCAATCAGCGGCCTGGATATGTTCTTTCATTTCCTGGGGAGTGCGACCTGCGGCGTACCCGGCTCCCACAAGAGAACCGATACTGGTGCCGACAATGCAATCTATTGGGACACGGTTCTTTTCCAGTACTTCCAATACACCAACGTGTGACATTCCCCTTGCACCGCCACCACCAAGCACCAGACCGATGCGCGGCCTTCGGGATTCCGCTGACAGGGAACTTAACGGCAGTATCAATATCACCACAATTAAGGCATATATATTTCGCATTTAATGAGAGTTACATCGACCATTCGCGCTGACTAAAAAAAATCAGTTCAGCTGCAAACAAACAAGAAATTCAATTTCCGGCTTTTAAGGAAACTTTGCCCACAGAGGCGATTTCGCCCATTTGATCGTGAATTGGAAAAACGGTTGAGTGATACCGAGTTTGTACGCCCCGCACCACAATGTCTTCATCAAAAGTCACGGCTCTTTGCGATTCAATCACTTCTTGCTCACGCGCAAATGAAGTTAGTAATCCGCTTTCTTTAAACTGATCCTGGTGCCGGGCAATAATCAGGTCGCGATCAACGCCGATCGCATTCGCAAAGGCCGCATTGCAACTGGTGATAATTCCCGTGGTATCCTTCACCACCAAAAGAAAGGGCGCCACATCCAAAATCTTCTGCACACGTATCTGAAAGTTTCGCTCATCTGTAATATCACGAGCCGACGCAAATCGGACTCCCAATTCCATATCTGCAGCCGCACTCCAGCTAAGAGTGCGATAGTCCCCTGAGGACGTTTGATATCGATTTTCAAACCCGACGGAACGAACTCCCATATTCAAAGACTCAATGTTTTTTCGAGTGGACTCGCGGTCATCGGGATGAATGAATTCAACGAAAGGTGTGCTTAGCAGCTTTTGCTCATTATATCCCAGGGTTTTGATAAGGGATCTGCTGACTTTTTTTAGCAAACCGTCTTTCCCGGCAACCGCCATCAAGTCACTGGATATGGAAAAAAAACGGTCCAACGTGATCTGAGAGCCTTCGGCTTCAATCACCCGGTTATGCATATCCTGAAATTCCTTTAAAGCCCGCGATGATTCAAGATTGGATGCGTGACAAGTTGCCACCGCAAGGCACGCCAAAGCCGGAATCAAAACAATAAAAGCAACGAATTGCGAAGTGATGAAGGCTGGAAACAACATCACCCCTGTCGCAAAAATCGCCGACAACAGCAGGATCGCAATCAACGAATAATATGTGATCCGGTTCTGGAGTAACCAGAAATTAAAATGTCCTGACGTTTTTTCCTGATCTTCCAGTGTCAAGTGCAGCCTCACTACCGGGTATAGTGTTCCATATAAACCGATTCCCGTAAGGACAGCAATTTAATACTTACGTGTGAGGTGATTCAAAAGAGTTAAACTTCGTCAGTTTCGCCAACTGCTGAAAGGTTGCCAAATTCGCGTCTTTGGGCAAAGACATCGATACCTTGTCGAAACAAAATCTCAGGTTTGGCAGGGGTAAAGTCCCCGCGGCGAGAAGTTAATATCGAAGCCTTTGGCGGCACGCTGTTGCTTTCTCTAGACTTGAGCCCCTGCTGACGCATTGCTTAATCAATTCTTCCACCAGGTCCTCAACAAACCTTGCCCGAACCACGATCGAAGCCCGCATACTTTTTGAAAAATTTATCTCCATATCAGAGCGGCTGCGCCAATTTTCCTCCCCGGCAATGACCGCCCCCAGCGAGTCGTCAAAAACATGGGGAGGCGGGTCCACTTGGACATGAAGGGCCCTCCAAAGGGCCACGCGGACAGCGGTATGATCTGGGGCGACTGCGAGATTTTTCTTTTCCATGGACTGGTATTTATATGAAGAATTTCAGAGGAAAAAGCCAACTTCTTGGGCAGATTTTGCCAGCATTTTAATGTCATTCAACTAAATGAATTCCAATTGAAGGCCCATTGAAAACCAATTCGGGAACAGGGCCCATTTTATTGACCGATTCAGCCCACCCCGTGAACATAAATGGCCTAAGCAGAGGGGTTCTCATGGACTATCCAGAAAAAAGAACATTTTTCGATACCACAGATGAATTTTATTTTGGACGAGACGACAAAAATGACTTAATTCAGATAAACTTTGGGCCCATGCGCATCCAGTTAAGTAACTACGCAGCACACGATCTTGCTTACAGATTGTCGGCTTATCTGCTACTCTTGGACGGCGGCGAAGGGGCCCACCCAGCGCCGAAGGTTACACCTCCGGACAGCCGGGAAGTGACTGAACCGGATAATGTATTGCTGCTACCCAGGAAGAGAGAAAAATGAACAATAACAATGTCATTGAAGTTAAAAACCTTGCTGTTGAATTCAAAACGGATGACGGCATCGTTAAAGCTGTAAAACACATCTCCTTTTCGATCCCTAAAGGCAAAACTGTCGGCCTTGTGGGCGAGTCCGGCTCTGGAAAAAGTATCACCTCTTTGGCAATCATGCGCCTGATCGGCCACCCGGGTAAAGTTACCAGCGGCGAAATTCTGTTTGAAGGCAACGACCTTCTAAAACTTCCTGAAGACAAAATGCGCGAAATCCGTGGTGCTAAAATCTCCATGATTTTCCAGGAGCCGATGACCAGCTTGAATCCGGTTCTGACTGTTGCTGACCAAATCACTGAAACTTTGATGCTTCACCAAAACCTGACCAAGGAACAAGCTTTGGTTCGCGGCGTGGAGCTTTTGAAAAAAGTTGGTATTCCTAATCCAGAGGAAAGACTTTACTTCTACCCTCACAAATTCTCTGGCGGTCAACGTCAACGTATCATGATCGCCATGGCGATTGCTTGTAATCCGGATGTTTTGATTTGCGACGAACCAACAACTGCATTGGACGTAACAATCCAAAAGCAAATTCTGGATCTATTGGCTGACATTCAAAAACAAACACAAATGAGCATGCTGTTCATCACGCATGACCTGGGTGTTGTTGCAGATATCGCTGACGAAGTTATCGTTATGAACAAGGGCGAAGTTGTAGAGAAAAACGTCTCTAGAAAAATCTTCACCAGCCCACAACACCCTTACACAAAAGGTTTGTTGGCTTGCCGCCCTTCTCTTTCCAGTCACTTGGCGCGTTTGCCGGTACTAAGCGATTTCATGGGCCCTAATGGTGAGGAATTGCCAGGTCCAAGCGCTGACTCCATTCAAGCTAAGAAAGCGGCGCATGCTTCTGATGCTCCGGTGATTCTGCAAGTGAAAGACCTGCAAACTCACTTTGCACACACGGGTGGTTTGCTAGGACGCGTACAAGGTTACACCAAGGCCGTTGACGGCGTTTCTTTCTCTGTTCAAAAAGGCAGAACATTGGGTCTTGTGGGCGAGTCAGGTTGCGGTAAAACCACACTAGGTCGCACATTGATGCGTCTTGTGGATTCCACCGCTGGTCAAATCGTATTCGAAGGCCAGGACATCACGAAGCTTTCTGCGCGCCAAATGCTTCCGGTACGCAAGAAAATGCAGATCGTATTCCAGGATCCTTTTGCATCTTTGAACCCACGTATGACAATTGGTTCTATCCTGATGGAGCCAATGCAAATTCATAACTTGGGTGACAACGACAGCCAACGCAAAGAAATGGCTGCGGTTATGATGAAAAAAGTGGGCTTGTCTCCAGGCGTGATGAACCGCTATCCGCATGAGTTTTCCGGCGGCCAAAGACAGCGTATCAGCATCGCACGCGCCTTGATGGTTAAACCTGATTTCATCGTTTGTGACGAATCCGTTTCCGCCCTGGACGTATCCATTCAGGCACAAATTCTGAATCTGCTATTGGATCTTCAGGACGAAATGAACCTGACGTACATCTTTATCTCCCATGACTTGTCAGTGGTTAAATACATCTCTGACGACGTGGCAGTAATGTACGGCGGTAAGATTGTAGAGATGAACACAGCTGAAAACATCTACTCAAATCCACAGCACGAATACACTCAGAAGCTTTTGAGTGCGATTCCAAAAGGTGTTCCAAAAGAACTTATGTAAGAATGAAAAAGGGGACTTCCAAGTCCCCTTTTTTTTTACTCTGTTCAATGCGCCTTTCCCAATTGCTTATCTGGTATCGCTCCTTGGAATTCAAACATTTTGACCGGCTTGAAATAGCCCGAAATATCCCCGCTTAAATCATAGTTTTTGACTAACGTGATTTTTTGCACGGGTGCCCGCCTTTTAAAATCCAGGTGATCCAATTGCACCCAGACCATATAGGGACTCAAGGAGTTTTCATAAAAATAAACTCCCCGGGTCATATCTGCGATTGACCTCCAACGAGTCGTCGATATGTAGGGCCTTGCTGGTTCAGGTGTCCCAAAGGGCTGAGATACATTCCGCAAAACGCTCAGCACCCCAGCCACCGTCTCCCGGTAATCAGTTGGCTGTGGCAGTTTCTGTGAGTAATAAGCCGCTCGAACAAATCGATCCGCAGCAGCCGTGGTCCCAGGGAGCTCTTTGGTTCCACCGAAGCCCTGATATTGCTTTAATGTTTCCAACTGCTGATCAAAAGGCGGCGAATTCGTCATCACCTTATAGCTCTTATCGTGATAGATTTTTGCCTGTCCTGCGATGTATTCGATAACGGCTGTGTCGCCTTTCTTGTCAGAAATGGCCAAATGAACTAATCCCTCTTTTCGCCCCATGGAGGTCTGCACACCAAAAGTTTGCAGTTGAAAAGGATTTGTTTTAAGCGATTCTACCGCTTCATCTACGGTCGCAAAATTATCCAGGAAGTATTGCGCCCACAAGGACACCGACATACCTGGAATCTTTGGATTGCGTGGACCAAAATCACTCTCGGTCAGATACAGGATATTCGCAGTCAGCCCTTTTTCATTGATACCGTCTGCCGTACCGATATCGTAAACTGTCAAAATCACACTTCCATACTTCGATGTCCACTTCAGAGGATTGTCCTGAACAGCTCCGTCGCGCTCCATCCCCCGGGGCAAAAGCCACATGTTGGAGCCGATCTCTTCTCCCCAATCCATATTGCGGCCCACGACAACGCTTTTGCCTTCTGTAGACCACAAAAATCTTGTGCATGTATTGGCAGGTTCCAATAACAAAACCGTCAAAAAGAAAGATACAATCGCTCTTGGGCTCATCCGTCCTCCAATCCTCGATTAGACAGCTTAAAACTGCTCATAAAGCATTGGCAAACGATGGCCTGACTTGAAAACAAACACTGTTAAAATAAAAAAGGGTCCTTGCGGACCCTTCCAAAAAACAAATTTTTAAGTCTAACTACTTAACATCAACAGATGCGCAATCTGGCACCGTGTAGGATTTGGTGAACATGTAGACTTCGCGTCCCTTGTTCATTTTGCGACCTACACTGATTTCTACAGTCAGAGGGTAGCTGCCAGAATAAGTCATTGGTGTACACAAGACACGGCTGTAGGAAGCATCACAAAAGTCTTCCTTCTGAACGAAGTTGATCGGAGTCGAAAGCACTTCGCTGCGAACCACTTCAAATTTAGTAGGTCCATCACCATAGTTATCGTTGTAAACGATATCAACCGGCCCAATTGTGCGAAGGTTTTGACCGTCCTTACAAACGTAAGTGTAGTCGATAGCGCGACCCATATAAACTACGGGAGCGTGGATTCTGTAAGGACCCTTGGCAGCAAAGATCTCTTCCCATGAAGAGTTTGCAGTGATTTCCGCAGAAGCCGTTTGTGCCAACAAAAGAGTCGCTATTGAAAGGATGATTTTTTTCATCGGTTACCTCATTATTGATTTTGATTAATGAGGGCAAAATGCCTGAGCTTTTCGATTATCACAATGGGGAGCCTTCATCTTGTATGAAAGCCACCCGTCTTTGAAAAAGATACTCGTACTTGTGAATGAAAAAGCCCGCTCTGCGCGGGCTTTTTACATGGAATATTACTTTTGTGAAATCCTACCAAAGGATTGGATTCGCAGCCGCCCCGATGAAGGTTAGACCCGTATTTTTAATTAAAGTCGTATTACCAGTATTAATATCGACCTTCACCAGATTACCTTGCTCACTGAAACCATACAGAGCTTTGGAAGCGAATCCAAGACCGAAGATATTGCGTTTATCAAAGCAAGCGATCTCTTTTTTCTCGTTTGCAACAGGATCGTATCTTAGAACCGCTTGGTTACCAGCCTTCGGATTATTACGACACAATGTCGAAGTCTCGTTCGTGATTGTCCAGTACATCTTATTGTCTGGAAGCAACTTCACGTCTCCACCGAACATTGTGTATTTGTCCGTAGCTGGAATCAGAGTTGTCTTCGCACCACTTTTTGAAACCTGGATCAGACTGTTTGTTTGACTGCTTTTACCCGGATCGGTTTCCTCTGAAGTGATCAAGCTTAATCCATCAACACTCAAAGTTAGACCGACAGAGCGGTTGCCTGAAGCCACCAAGGAACCTTGATAAAGAGTGGCCTTACCCGTGCTCACATCAAGAGTATAAATCTTATTACTACCATCGCCGTCTTTTCCATAAACCACACCGGAATTGCTGATAACCATGTCGCTGCAAGGTAATTTCGCGCCATTGTAAGTCAGATCAACTTCCTTCAGCAAAGTACCCGTTGTTGGATCCAGGCTGTAAAGCTTGCCTTGAAGGTTACAACCATAAAAAGGTGCTGTGGCGATATCACTCTCAACGACTTTAACAATGATCTTCGCGCTGGCGACGTTATTGTTACTGTCTGAAATTGTATACGACATCGTTGCCGTACCAATTGTCGCCGACACGAACTCATAACTGGTTGTGCCCTTAGCAGTTAAAGTCCCCAGGTTCGGCATACCCACTGAATCCACTTTCAGCATGCTACCCTTGTTTGCGGCGATAATGCTGGCCTTGGTGATATTCAAGATCACATTCTTATTAACCGCCAGGGTGATGTCATTAGCTGACAAACTTCCCGACGAGCTGTCTGGAGTACTTGGTCCATCATTTGGCGAAGCACTGTCAGTAGTATTTGAATTGTCTGGCGTCGATGACGCCAACTGTGCAGGCACCTGCGAAAAATTCGCCTGTGAACAGTTTTGAAACGACACAACTGAAAAAGCTGCCAGCGCGATAAATCCAAAAAGTTGATACTTAGGCATTTTCACCCCATCCCCCTTACCAAATGAGCAATATGTGGACCACCCACTTGTCGGTTCTAATGGTTTTAACTGATGACAAAAGTAACATTGTCTAAAATCTAGTAGACGTTTCCCGCTCCGGGAAGTTCCCTAAGAGAAATCGCATTCTCGAAGTGAGACAGAGTTTTAAGAGAGGCCTAAGTCAAAACTTAGGCCATTTTTAGAGGGAAGGAAGATAGTTTTGGATAAGCCGAGGAATTCACCTCGCCAAAGTATTTTGATGGCTCTGCAAAGCAGCGTTCAAAGATCTTTTGTAGTGCCGCCGCATGAGTGCCATCCATAAAACGATGATCGAAAGTCACACCGATGCGAGCCACAGGCCTTGCTTCAACAGTTCCCGATTCAGTCACCCAGGCACGCTGCTTAATCTGACCTACTGTCAGAAGAATTGGAACTTTAGAGTAGGCCACTAATGGAGCCCATGCCGTATCCGCTCCCATGCCACCAATATTGGTAATCATGATGGAGCCGAAGGCGTCTCTTGGCATTCCAGCCCAAGTCAGATTAATTCCCAAATCATAATTCAGAAACGACGTTAAGTTCAAAATCATGCGCATCAATGACCACGGCATAAACTTCATCGCATCCAAGGATTTCGTAAGATCACTTTTTGCGCCGCCCTTGATCGCCTTTGATCTGTCCGTAAGTTCTTGTGCGATCTGCCCTGCCGTCAGGTTTTCAGCGGCTCTTACTACAACGCCAGTCAAAGTGGCCTTGCCTACTGGGTCTTCTGGATTCCCGGGAATATTAACTTGATAAAAAATATCCACGTTTTCACGCAAGTAGATTCGATTGAACCGAATCATCCCGTTGATCTCGGGTCTTTCCTTCATCGCTGTTGCTGCCGCTTTTCCCACCAAATGAGAAATAGACAGCTTGGTGCCTGTCGCCGCCTCATATTCTTTCATGTATTCCAGCGCTTTGGTCATGTCGATTTCCAACAAGCCGTACACCGAGGGATCTCCAGCTTTGTGCCAGGAACCCATTGCAATTTTGCGAAACGCCGAGCCGCCCTTGGATAATGTCATTTTTGCTTTCATCTCTTCATGCTATGTTTGATCATTCACACAGTAAAATGTGAAAGACACCCCGATATCCAATTGCGACTATGGCAGAGTCGAGTCCGCACAGGACCTTCATCCACTTTCATTCTTATTTTCTTAGAAATAAAGAACCTCACGTTAAAGATTGGTCAAAACGACTCCGATCAAAAACTCGTGAAGAAATTATTTCTGACTTTCATTTTATCGTGCTGGGCTTTGGGAACATTGGGATTGGTATCCCAATTCTATGGCTGGCATTTGATGTCTTACTCTTCGAATACATCATTGGCATCAACACAGCCGGGTCAGTGGAGTGTCACACACGTCCTTAGCGAATCCTGTAAATGCTCAGAAAAAATCTTCGAATACCTTATCAAGCGCGGTCCGGCCACAGATGTGCATGAAGAAGTCATTCTGCTTGGAAAGCCACCCGTTGAATTGCCATCATTGATTGCAAAAGGATTTGTAATTCGCCAATTGGATCCCAATGAAATTAAAGACGACATCTCCAAGCTCGGTGTTCCTTTTCTTTTAATCACCACTCCTAAGGGCGACACCGTATACGCCGGTGGATATTCTGAAAAGCCGGTAAAAGACGGCGGCCCCGTCAGGGACCTGGAGATTCTTAACAGTCTTCAAGGTAAAGGTGCCGTAGCAAACTTCCCTATTTTCGGCTGCGCTGTCAGTCGCAAACTTCAAAAACTAGTTGATCCGTTTTCAATGAAATATTCAAACCAGGTGACCCATGAACTTTAGACAAAGTTTCACAAGATCGCGATCTAAGATATTCCTAATCAGCCTCTTTGCCCATTTTCCTGTTTTTTCATACCTGGCTTATACAAATGGACACAGCCAGTGGTTGGCCTGGGGCATGGGACTCTTTATTCTTTCCGCTCCGACGGTTGCTTATCTGCTGGGAGTTTCGTCAGCGCTGCTCCCCAACTTACTGGCCTTTTCTTTGATGAGTTTCTCGGGTCTATTGATTCATCTTGGAAATGGCATGATCGAAATGCATTTTCACGTCTTTGTCTCTTTGGCTTTCTGTCTAAGCTTCGGGCTATTGACCCCGATTCTGACTGCCGCGGCGACGATTGCAGTTCATCATGTGGCTTTCTTTCTTTGGTTTCCAAAAAGCGTTTTTAACTACGATGCAGGGTTCGGCATCGTTCTTCTTCACGCAGCATTTGTGGTGCTTGAGACGGTACCATTGATGATGATCGCCAAACGCTACAGCGTGTTTATCAATATGCAGGACACGACGATTGCGCAGCTGACTGAAATCAGCGGCCAGAATTTCGAGGGCTGCACCGTCATTGAAGACACTGGCAAAAAGCTGAATGAATCAAGTCAAAAGGTCAGCTCCGAACTGGAAGAATCCCTGCAAAAGCTCAACGAGCTCTTAAGCTTGGTGACCAACAATTCCCGTTCGGCTCAAGAGGCGGAATCCCTTTCGACGGCTTCCAAAAAAGTCGCATCAGACGGTTCCAAACACATCATTGATCTGATCGAGACCATTAAAAAAATATCGACAAGTGCCAATGAGATCAGCAACATCGTGACCATTATTGAAGACATTGCATTTCAAACAAATCTTCTGGCGCTGAATGCTTCCGTGGAAGCGGCCCGGGCCGGAGAACACGGACGTGGGTTTGGAGTGGTTGCGGAAGCGGTGCGCACGCTGGCGCAACGTTGTGCTACTTCAGCCAAGGACATCTCGGCTCTGGTTAAAGGCAATGTTGAAATCATCCGCAGTGGCGAGCAAAGCGCTGACCTTAGCGGAAAATCCTTAAGTGAAATTTTGACTGCGGTGAACCGTGTTCAGACTTTAAATGCCGAAATCTCATCATCCAGCAGTGCGCAGATTAAAGATTTGGAAGCTGTTACAAAACGAATCCATCAGGTGGATACACTCACCTCTCAAAATACAAACTATGCACAAAATCTGAATGCCACTTCGAACCAGCTTCTTAGTGACGCTCAGACACTCAGTGAACTAGTCAGCAGCATCAAAGACGAATCCGTCACATCCAAAGCTGCCTAAGGTACATCTGCAAAATTACAGCTTTCCCCTTCTTCCATGGAATGAAAACATGAAGGGGAAATTGTAAATAAAAGGATGTGGCAATGGCTTTTGTTCAACAAAAGAATCAATCTCTCTGGCAAAAAGAGTACTCTCTGCCCGACATGCCGCGACTGCAAAGCTCGCTGGAAACAGATGTCTGTATCGTCGGCGCCGGGATTGCCGGACTTCTGACCGCCTATGAGTTACTTCAGCAAGGCCTGAAGGTAGTACTGGTCGAGCGAGGCCCGTTGGAAAAAAACGAAACGGGCTTCACCACCTGCCACCTTTCAGATGCCATCGACGATGGTTTTGCTCATATCCTCAAGATTCATGGCCGCGAGAAATTGCGCCTGTTCTATCAAAGTCATCGCGCCGCCATTCAACTTCTTGAAGACATCGTTAAGAGGGAAAACATCGACTGCGACTTTCAGCGGGTGAATGGTTATCTGTTCCTTTCCCCAGATAAGGACACCTCCTATCTTGCCAAAGAAATGGAAGCCGCTTTGGAGGCCGGCGCAGAAGGATTAAAAATCTCCACAGACTTCACAGAGAGCTTTTTTAAGATGGGACCGGCTTTGCGATTCGAGAATCAAGCTCAGATGCACCCGCTTAAGTTTATCAATGGATTAGTAAGGGCGATCCTAAGTAAAGGTGGACAAATATTTGAGCATTCCAATGCCGAACAGTTTCATGAGGGCAAGGAAACCTACGTCGAAATGGAGGGAAATCACCAGGTGCGATGTCAGTCCATCGTGCTTGCGACAAATGGGCCGACCACCACCAACCAAATTTATCTTAAAGCTGCCGCCTATCGAACTTATTGCTTGGCTCTAAGGGTGCGCCGGGGCAGCATTCCTGCGGCACTTTACTGGGATACAGCAGACTCCTATCACTACATGCGCATCAGTCATTCTTTGCAGCACCCGGATAGTGATATCCTGCTAGTTGGCGGCGAAGACCACCGCGTTGGCGAAGGACACCCCGAAAAGGCTTTTGAAAATCTGATGACGTGGGCCAGGGAAAGAATTGGATTTCACTCGGCCGAATTAGTTGCCAAATGGTCAGGTCAGATAATGGAACCCGTCGATGGCATGGCTTTTATCGGAAGATCACCAGGCAGAAAACACACTTACATTGTCACAGGAGACTCCGGCCATGGCTTCACTCATTCGGCCATCGCCTCTAAACTGATCACCGGTCTTATTCAGGGAAATACGCCGGAACTTGCCGCCATCTACGACCCGCACCGATTTGCAATAAAAGCACTGAAGGATTATGTTTCGGAAAATTCGAATTCGCTTCAACAATATGCCGACTGGGTATTACCCCATGACTCAGTCGAAACATTGGCCCCGGATGAAGGCTGTATTGTAAATCAGGGACTAAAAAGAATCGCGGTCTACAGGGATTCCGAAGGTCATGTGTTTAAAATGTCGGCGGTCTGCCCTCACTTGGGAGGCATTGTAAAATGGAATACCGCTGAAAAAACCTGGGACTGTCCTTGTCATGGTTCGCGCTTTAATAAATTTGGTGCCAGCCTGCATGCCCCGGCAACTACGGATTTAAAGCCGCTTGACCGGAACAAAAAGCATGTTCCTGACAAAGAAGATCTTCATCAGGAACAGCAATCAAAATCTGACTAAACCCGGCGACTTTGGTTTTTTTTGTCATTCATGTGTTCAATCTTGTCACCAAGATCATGAATGGCTTTGCCCGTTTTTGGGGCTTTTTCTGCAACCTTACTGCCAATCTCTTCTATTTTGTCTCCGGCTTTTCTTGAGAAGCTTTCTTTTTCATTTTTATTTGAAGCCATAACTGCCTCCTTGTTGTCCTATTATAGCACCTCGTAAACACGAACCTAAAAGTCTGCTGCAAGACAAGCCATCTCTCTGGGACATTGGGGCTATAATCTTTAAAACTGTAATTCTAAGGAGAATTTTCATGGCCGTACGAATAGGAATTTCAGGTTGGGTGTACGAGCCTTGGCGCGGAGTCTTTTACCCCAAAGACCTGCCCATTAAGCGCGAGTTAAGTTATGCCAGCACAAAAGTTTCTTCCATCGAAATCAATGGTTCCTTCTATGCCAACCAAAAACCATCGACATATCAACGATGGTCCTCCGAGGTCCCGGAAGACTTCTGCTTTTCAATTAAGGCCTCACGCTTTATTACCCATATTCTGCGTCTGAGGAATTGCGAAAAAGCCCTTATCAATTTCTTTGGCTCCGGACTATTGAATCTTCAGGACAAACTCGGCGCAATCCTGTGGCAACTTCCCCCGAATCTGCGTTTTGATCCCGAAGAGTTCGAGAATTTTTTAAAACTTTTGCCTCAGACCTTTTCGGAAGCAACTCAATTAGCAGACCGCTCAGAACGTTATAGCCGCCACTATTCGGATGAAATTCGCAATAGTTCCAGAAAATTAAAACACGCTTTCGAAGTGCGCCATCACAGCTTCGAAGATCCCGAGTTTGTACGTCTCTTAAAGAAATACAACTGCGCTCTGGTCTTTGCTGACACTGCGGGTAAGTGGCCTTATATGGAGGATGTGACCGCGGATTTCATCTATTTGCGTCTGCATGGAGATGAAGAGTTTTATACCAGCGG
This sequence comes from Bdellovibrio sp. HCB290, assembly GCF_047305925.1. Lineage (GTDB taxonomy): Bacteria > Bdellovibrionota > Bdellovibrionia > Bdellovibrionales > Bdellovibrionaceae > Bdellovibrio. The sequence continues at coordinate 3,015,096 of NZ_CP178620.1, forward strand.
CTACAAGCAAAGCTCCCTGCTTTGGTGGGCCGATCGAATTCGCCTTTGGCAATCGGGCACACAACCCCGGGATGCGCTCACCTTGACAGACAGCTCCCCGTCCAAAAAGAAGCGTGATGTTTTCGTGTACTTTGATAACGATCTCAAAGTGAAAGCCCCCTTTGATGCCATCGCGCTGATGAAAATTCTTAATCCCGATCAGACAGACCTGTTCACAGGATCTCCGGCTTAAATTAATGAGCGACCGGAACAAAGTTGTGACTTGCCACTGCGTCAATTTTCGCCGCGCAGATAAAGTCATTCTCAGAAACCCCTCCAACAGAGTGGGTATTTAACATGACTACACAACGATTGAACGACACCAAAAGATCAGGATGATGATTTTCTGAGTTCGCAACAAAGGCAATTGCGTTCACAAAGGACATTGTTTCGTAGTAGTTTCCAAAAGAATAGGTTTTAACGATGTGATTGTCCTCGTAGGCCCAACCTTTTAATGCCGCTAGGTACGCGTCAATTTCGGTTCCAGACAAGGCACTTTTAACTTTACGACTTTTCTTTTTTAGAAGCTCAGCAGAGTCAATCATCACTACCTCCTGTCCTCAATCTTAGATTAAGAACGAGTAATAAATAAAGGATTCACTCCGCACTTTGTCTTAGCACATAGTTTTTGTCATTAGCCGATAAGTTTTAATGCCAGTTGATTGGACGAGTTCGCCTGACCCAGTACCGAGGTCGCCGCCTGCAATAAAATATTATTACGGGTCAATTCACTGGAAGCAGCAGCCACATCAGTATCCCTGATTCGACTGTTAGCCGCAGAAAGATTCTCCTGCATCACGCCCAAGTTATCTGCGCTGGAAGTTAATCTATTCTGCAAGGCACCCATATAGGCACGAGTCCCATTAATAGACATTTGCGCATCATCCAAGCGTGCCAGGGCACTTTGCGCTGCCTCTTTAGTCTCATAAGATAAACCATCCAACCCAAGTGCATCCAGGGTTGCTGAGCCTCGACCCGCTTCAAAGGTTATTCGGTCTGATTTTGGATCGTTGCCAATGCCAACCTGGAAATCAAAAGCCGGAGCACTTCCGTCCAATAGCTTAGTTGTGCCCCAAGTAGTGGTCTTTGCAATTCTTTGCATTTCTTCGCGCAACTGGACTACTTCTTTATTCAGCATTCCGCGCTCTTTATCACCTATCGTATCGGAACCTGCCTGAACCCCTAGTTCACGCAAACGAATAATGATATTGCTGATTTCATTCAACCCACCTTCGGCAGTTTGAATCATGGAAATACCGTCATTGGCATTTCGTTGCGCTTGCGCTGCAGAGCGAATCTGCGCCTTCATGTTCTCAGAGATAGCCAGACCCGCCGCATCGTCTGCCGCCTTGTTAATTCGGCTTCCCGAAGCAAGTTTAGCCATCGAATCATTCATGATCCGTTGGGTCCCCGCTAAGTTTCGTTGAGCGTTAATTGCGGCAAGGTTTGTATTAATTCTCATTCCCATGGTCGTCTCTCCGAGGGAACTATTCGGGAAACATCGCACAGACTTCACGAGACCATTGAATGAGTTTTGAAGAAAAATTCAATCTGGACCCAAGGAAATAAAGGCCTCTCACAATCCCGTTTCAATTAGATTCAAAACCCTTGGACTTCCCCTACAATCCCAAGTTTAATGGACTCGCTCAACGTCATAAGGAAGGCTAAAAATGAAATCCATCCAGGCACCGATAGCCGCAAAACATCCCCAGAAATTCAACAACCATAAAGACATTCGCATCGATGACTATTTCTGGATGCGTGACCGTGAACATCCAGAGACCTTGCCCTACCTTCATGCGGAGAATAAATACTTTGAATCCCACATGAAGCCATTGACGGCCTTAAAAAATAAACTCTTTAAGGAAATGAAATCACGAATCAAAGAAAACGATTCTACGGTGCCAGCACCGGAAGGAAACTATCTTTATTCCAGCCAATATAAGAAGGGAAAGCAATACGCGATCCATGTGCGCAAACCGCGCAAAGGCGGACGTGATGAAGTTTATTTTGACGGAAACGTCATCGCCAAAGGCAAAAAGTATTTCATGCTGAACAGCCTTGAAGTGGCTCCCAACGAAAATCTTCTGGCTTATGCTGTGGATTTTGACGGCTCTGAACGCTATTCAATTCACTTTAAGGATTTGAAAACCGGCAAAACCCTGCCGGACACACTGACAAACTCTCATGGAGAATGTGTTTGGGCCAATGACAACAAGACTTTGTTCTATGTGGTACTTGATGCAAATCTTCGTCCCTACCGTGTCTGTCGTCATACCTTGGGTGATGACCCGAAAAAGGATGTGATTGTTTACGAAGAAAAGAATTCTGAATTTTTCGTCCATGTCTATTCGACCATGACTAATGATTTTATCTACATTCACACTGGCGGCAAAGTCACAAATGAAGTGTGGTTCCTAAGGTCCACAGATCCTCACGGCAAGTTTCAGTGTATTGAACCCCGCAAAGACAAAATGCGCTATGATGTGATGGATCGTAACAACGAGTTCTGGATTCACACTGACTATAAGGCAGAAAACTATCAGATCATGAAGACACCGGTGGATAAGCCTTCAAGAAAAAACTGGAAAACTGTCATTGCGGCCTCTGAGAAAATCTATAGATCATCTGCCGTTCTTTTTTCTGAATTCCTGGTTTTGGAAGAGCGTCAAAACGGACTTCCTCAAATCCGCATCTACAATATCGAAAAGAAAAAAGACCATCTGGTTTCCTTTGACGACGCTGCCTACGAAGTCAGTGTCGGTGGCGGCAATCGTGAGTTTAACACCAATGTCGTAAGATTGAGTTATTCGTCCCCTATCACTCCGGATTCAGTCATTGAATATCGCATGGTTACACGAAAGTCCAAAACCCTGAAGACTCGTGAAGTGAAGGGGCACAAGAAAGCAAACTACGTTTGCAAAAGGGTATTTGTTAAATCCCATGATGGTGCCAAGGTCCCTTTAACTCTGGTTTACAAAAAGGGCTTAAAGCAGAACGGTAAAGCTCCAGGCTACCTTTATGGCTATGGCTCCTATGGTGCGATCATTCCGGATGCTTTCCCAGTACGACGTGATGTATTCCGACTGATCGACCGTGGCTTTGTTTATGCTCTGGCTCACCCTCGTGGAGGATCTGAAATGGGTCGCTCCTGGTACGAGAATGGTAAATTCCTAAAAAAGAAAAACACCTTTCTTGATTTCAATGCCTGCGGCGACTACCTGATTAAAAACAAATGGGTTGCCAAAGACAAGTTGGCGGCCTGCGGAGGAAGTGCGGGCGGTATGCTTATGGGTGCATGCATGAATATGCGTCCTGATCTATATACAGCTATTGCGGCCCACGTTCCATTTGTTGATGTGATCAATACAATGTTCGACAAAGATCTTCCGCTGACTCAAATAGAGTACAAAGAGTGGGGTAATCCAGCTGACAAAAAATACTATAACTACATGAAGAGCTACTCCCCTTACGATAACGTCGCCAAGCAATCCTACCCTCACCTCTTCGTGACTTGTGGCTTGAATGATCCACGTGTGACCTACTGGGAGCCAGCCAAGTGGGTTGCGAAGCTACGTGAATTGAAAACCAATAACAATGCCTTGATCTTTAAAACCAACATGGGTGCCGGGCACTTTGGTGTCTCCGGCCGTTTCGATCATCTTTGGGAACAAGCTGAAGAGTACGCGTTCATCCTAAACGCCTTCGGCCTAGAAAAATCAAAAAAATAATCAAAAGGTACGGACTTACTTGCTAGGGTTCGTCCGTCCCTTTTCCTCGTCATTCTCTAACAATTGATAATTTCATTCAGACTTAAGTATGTTCTGAAATTTTCGTTTGAAGTCCGAACTTATTTTCTATTTCTTATTGCCGTTGCAACTTCCGATTTTGGTATTGGTTTTAATCCAAAAGATTGCGATTCAACACTATTTGCTGAATAGTTTAAGGGTTCGTTCATTTACACCAAGGAGAGGTAAATATGATGAAATCTATGATCGCAGCTCTTGTTCTATTGATTGGAACTTCCGCTTTTGCAGCAGACGTTTATAAAGTGGATACAAAAGCCAGCACAGTTGCATGGAAAGCTACCAAAAAAGCAGGTTCGGCACATAATGGTGCTATTACAGTTAAAGATGGTTCAGTAACAGTTGATAAGAAAGGCGCAGTCACTGGCGGCCAAATAAACATCGATATGGCAACTATCACTAATGAAGATCTAAAAAGCAGCCCTGACTACCAAAAGAAATTGGTTGGTCATCTTTCCAATGCTGATTTCTTTGATGTTACAAAGTTCCCTGTTTCAACATTCAAAATCGTAAGCATCACGCCAAAAGCAAAAGATGAAGTGACTGTAAAAGGCGAGTTGACGATGATTGGCAAAACGAATCCTATCGAATTCCCAGCTAAAATCACAACTGACAAAGGCGTGATGACGGGTGAAGCTACTGTGAAAGTAGATCGCACAAAATGGGGTCTAAAATATGGCTCTGGTAACTTCTTTAAAGAGCTTACTGCAGACAAGATCATCAATGACGAATTCGAAATGACATTGAAATTAATCGCAAAAAAGTAATTCATTTCATTTGATTCATGAATACAAAAGGGCGTGCAATCCACGCCCTTTTTCTTGACCAACTCTTAATAGTTCTTTCTTCGCTTAATAAAACTATCTTTGCTAGCGTCTGGCGATGCAAAGAATTCTAACTTTATTCATCCTTCTCGCAGCACTCACTTCCCAATCGGCTTTGGCATCGAAATCGATATCAGACTCCTTGGTCACCGATCTGCCTTGTAACAAAATTACGGCATCTGAGATCTACAAGCGTATGTCTCCCCGCCAGTTTTCCTCGGACTTTCACCTACCCACAACGAATTGGGAATATAATGTCAAAAGCGGTCTTTACCAGTTGGGAGTCTGCTGGTCCTTGTCCCGAGCTCAACGTCTGTTTTTTTATCTGGGGCGCTGGAATGCACCTTCCGAATACGCACGTCCCCACACTTTACAAGTTCTCAACATGCTTAGGGGATCCTCTGTTTATCCGATAATGCAGAACCAGGAATCTTACCCTCGGCAGGATTTCGGAATTCTGGCAGCCCTTATGCGAGGGGTTGGCGACCGCGATTTCAAAACTGAGATTGAGAAATATGAAACAGACCGATTCCATAAGTTGGCAAAGAATCTGAAATTGATCATTGGAAGTGGTTCACGCAGCAAAAAGAACAACCAGCAGTCCAAAGGACTTCTGATTCAAAATCTTCAGTTAAATAAAATGAGTCTGATCGTCATTCGTGCCAGTCGCGTGGCTCAACACGTGGTTCTGGTAAAAAGATATCAGCGTGAGCAAAATGGTGATGTGAAGTTCTGGGTCTATGATTCTAATCGCCCGGGTCACGATGCCCTATTAACATATCGCCAGGCAGACTCCCGCTACTATGCTCCCGGAATCGTATACGGCATCGTACCCGAAAAGGACCTTCATGACCCGGTCGGAGTTTATATAGTGGATGAAAAGGAACGTGATCCAGTAGAAGCGACCTTGGTTCGCCATTACAGCTCTTTGTGCAGTTCATTAAGCCGCAAGTAATGAGACGTCTAGGTAGCCTTTGTTCATGAGCAAACACACAAATGATTGATCACACAGATCTTGCCATAATCAGAAAAAAAATTGCTGTCGCATTATTAGCGTTCATACTGAAGCTGCCATAAACAAGGAGACACGCTTTATGAAAAAACTCATCATCGCAGCAATTATCTGCACAGGGACTTGGGCCCAAGCACAGGAAGATCAGTCAGCCACTTCAAGCACGTTGCAGTTCGGACGTGAAGCTACGTCAGCAGCCCCAAGGGGCGTACTACCATTTATTGGATTGGGTGGTGGTTACACTGGTTACGATAATTCCGAGATCCAGGACGTTGAAGGGACACCGGCGTCGGTCAAGCTACTGGGTTCTTGGTATCTGGAAAGCCCATGGGTGTTTGACGTGGGTTACGGTGTGAACAATCAACAATTCACTCATTCCACTGCGATGGATACAGCCAGCACTGATGGTGCGCTGGAAATCGCCGCTCGTTACCGCACAGCCAATCGCTGGCAAATGGGTGTGGTCGGCAATCAATTCTTTAGCCAAGGCCCGAACTATGCATCCTCACAAGGTGATGCTCAATTCGTGGGTCTGCAAGGTCTAAAAGAATTCGACATGTCGCAGGCATGGCTGGGTCGTGTCGGTCTTCGTGCTCAAAGCTTAACAAGTAATATGGGCGACCTGGTCATGATGTACATGGTCGACTTGCAAATTGGTTGGAATCCGAATGCCTACAGAACTTCAGTAAGATCTACAGCAGCTGAAGAATCTCTGGAAGACGACTTGGTGGCAGACACTGAAACAGCCCGCCCAGTTGCGGCAGCAGAACCTTCACCAATTCTGAATGACGTGGCTTTGTCCAGCCTGATCGCAGGGAATTCATCCATTAACTTTAGTTCGTCGCAAGTTGCTCTTTCAGGTTCCGACCAACAAAGAGTGCAAAAACTTGCAAAAGCATTGGATGAAAACTCCAATCTATATGAAAGAGTCGAGATCCGCGGATACGCTGATGCTACGGGCACGGATGCAATCAACGAACGTATCTCCCAACGCCGTGCTGACACAGTCGCAAGCGCATTGGAAAGATATGGTATGGATTCTTCGAAAATCACAGCAGTCGGCAGAGGATCTGAGGGCGCTGTAGGTGGTAAAAACTCATCTGATCGTCGTGCAGAACTAGTGTTCATCGGCGTGAAAGATGAAGAGGCGCTTCGCAAAGCACTTTCCTCCGTAGAATAGCAGCCAGCTGATATTCAGAAAACTAGAAGGCAGCTTTCATTGAATAATGAAAGCTGCCTTTAATTTATTCAAAGAGTGGGCGCCAACTTAGACTGAAACTGGAAGCGCTGGTTCCATTCAAAGGCTTGCCATCAACAAGAAATTGAACCTTCGCATTGAATTGTCTCGTCAAAGCCTGAGCTTCGACGTCATTTGCCGGCACACGAGCACCGAGGTTTTCCAATGACTTGATTGGCACTGTCATCTGACGGGTCGTCATACACCCACGCGCAGCCTCACTGTATGGATTCTTATGGTAGCAGGTTTTATTCGCCACCGAGTTGAACATTTTAAAGCTCACCGTTACGTTACCGGAATTCGCCTCGAACTTCCATGACTGCCCCACATGCTGATAGACATTCGGAATCTTATTAAATCCAAATTTCCAGGGCATTTCCGTGCGCTTGTAGGATCCCGCAAATTCGGGACTATTGGACAAAACAAAACTTCTTAAAACCATTGCGGCAGTCTGGTATCCGTAAGCGGCAGAAAACGCACAATGGTTTCCGTAATTCACATTGATGACACCAACATTTGCGGCTTTTTCATAATATTCATCAAACTCAAAAACTTGCGTGTTCAACTTATTACTAACGACATTATCGTCTTTAGATCCCCACACCATCAAAGGTGTTTGGATTTTGTGCGGAATATTCCAAAAATTATTATCATGGAAAAATTCAGCTGGAGTCGTACTTGCGACGCCACGTCTTTGCATGGAAGTTGTTGCCATTTCACCCAAATAAGCCGGCATGTGCTTACGCCCCGGAAGACGGTCATCCGCAATCATGTCAGGAATGTCAGTTAAATACTTTCGAGCGGCGCGAAACTGTGAACGAGTCATCAGATTGAAAACCGGCCCCACCAAGTTATTGTTGTACAGGTTTTCCAAAGTCGGTTTTAACGAAATCACCGGACAAATCGCTGTTGCTGAACTGAAAACTTTTTGACCATTGAATGTCGGATAAATGTCATTAAAGGCCGCACCATAAACAGCAGCATTACCACCCAGACTCATGCCCATCAAATGCATGCTTGAAATGCGGTCACGATGTTCCCACTTTTCACGCAACCACTTGCCGGCAATAAGAGATTCATAACCCTCACTCCAACCACCCAGGGAAAAATGACCATTTACTTTCAGATAATCCAAACCCGTCTGATTTGCCAGTAACACAACATTATAAGGAGACAAATCAAACAATTGAATCAGGAAGGTTTTCATAAATGCATTCTGATCGGCACCACAGAAAACCCCGCACTTCATGACAACCAAAGGTCGTGGACGTGGATCTTTTTTAAGTCCCACAATCGCAGGCACTATAACTCCATTTTCCAAAGGAATATTCAGAGTCTTGACCTGAGGATGCTTAAAGAAACGATACTCATCCAAGGCCATTTTTGCCAGACTCAACAACCCTTTTGGTGAGTTATGAGCCAGTTCGCTTTGGCAGGACTGCATGTATTGTTTGATTAGTTTTGCGTGTTCATGAGGGCTTCGTTGCACTGATAACAACTTGTCCTCAAAGAACTTTGGATCACAAGAAGGAGCAATGTCCTTATTGTTATCTGCTTTGGGAACCTTCTCAAAGATACCCATGGCCGAAACTGAATTCGGATCCAGGGCCTTTGTCAGCTCCAACAAGAAATCAGATTCATTCTGTTCCTCGTTGATTATCGAGACTTGCGCCAGGGCTTCAGTGCCCAACACGACGAAAGATAATGCGATAATTGCGGTTCTAAGAAAAACCATTTAGTACACCTCACGTGCTTCAAATGGCTTATCGGACTAAAGGTAACTGGATTAATGGCAGTTCCCTGTTTGTCTAATCGGTTGACGAAAACAGGAAACCTGTGGAGTTAATACTCAAATTGAAACCCGACGATCGTCGGGCTATGCGATTTTTTTGATTTGCGCGAGCTTATCCTTTAATACTGTGTTCTCGTGCTTCAAAGCATTTACTTCAGATGACAGCTGATTCACTTTTCTTTTCAAAAACTCTGCTTCCTGATTTACTCCAGCAGTTGGAGTTCCATCTGAATCCCCAACGATATTTGGTTTTACATCTTTCTTAGCAGCATCAGTTAATGGCATCGATCCGACGTTAAATGACGTCGTATTCAAAATCTCTTCGATGTTTTCCGGAATATGCAGATCCGGGTCCACCTTTTCCAGACGAATAATTCCCTGACCAATAAAGCCGCGAACCTCAGTCAGCATTTTAGAGACACAAGTCCCTTTTTCCGCCGGAGTCGGAGAAGCCTCCGCCATAAGATCGGTAATCTTTCTTTTGGAGATGGGTGGCAAACAGCTTAGAAGGTTATCAATCTGCTCTTGCGGATTACCATGAAGCGCATACGCCAAAGTCGTCGGTTGTACGCGAGAGAATATCTCGACCAGATACTGTCCTTCCCAACTATATACTCTTGCTATAGTAAGAATTCTTTTGCGAAGAGCTTCTTCCCACACAGGATTCTCGCCCGCAATTAAAGTTAGAAATTGCTCCCGTTTCGCTGTTGGTGATGTTTCCAACAACTGAAGCAATTGATAAAAGCCGCCCTTTTTTTTGTATCTATCTAGCATTCCCATATTTGTTATATCGGAAATCACTTTCAAGACTAAAGGATTAAGACCTAGTAATTTCGTCTGGGTCCTTCAATTCAAACGTCCTGAAATCTTCCTCACCTTCCGCAACCCCTCTATTGTCTAAAACTTTCTCACTAATTTAAACATTTATAAGTGATTGTCTCATCTCAAGTCGGAATCTGATTCAAAATGAAAAGGGCACAGTCTTTTTCGACTGCGCCCTTCATTGAAATTTTTCTTAATTTTTTATGTCGTGAATTTACTTACAAACCACATTGATAAGACAAATTCACAGTCGTACCTGGAGACAATGTCTGACTCAGAGTTAGCACCGTACCGGAAACAGAGTGCGCGACATTAGTGCCACCGACTTTAACAGTCAGGTTCTCTGGATTAGCGCAGTTCAACAGGATGTCTTTGATCTTCGCTTGGATTGAAGTTTGAATTGTGCCCAATTGACCTGTGTAGTCAGCAGAACAAATATCAGCTGCAATACCCCAAGGGCGGCTTACGTTAGTAAAGGAAAGATATGCCGAACCAATGGAGCCCGGGAACAATCCCTTGGTATCCTGATTGGGATTGTCTCCCAATACCTGAGCATTTTGTTGAGCCAAACAATTAGAGTCTTTTACAACGATCGCATGAATCGACAAAGAGCTGTACTTAATGCTGCCTAAAGAAGACTGAACTGACTTCGGCAATGAAGCCGGTTGATCCAAAGCAGCCAGTGGGAAAGAACCGTCCGAGTACTTACCGCTTCTTTCATCTTCATCAGATACAAAGATAATGGACAAGTGAGCATCGCTACGGATGAAGCTGCTTGGATTCTTTTGCACAATCAAATTTGCCGAATAAATGCCGCGCTCGTCGCCCGATGGGCAATTCGCATTGTAAGCATTTACATAAGCCTGTGTGTTGATCGAGTTGAAGCCATTATTTCTAAGGTAGTTTGCAACCCAGTTTTCACAATTCTTGGTTTCAGTTCTTTGAATAGCGGAATTAAACAAGGACAGTCTGTTTGCGTTTGAAGGAGTGATATATTTCGAGCCGTCACCGAACGTGATCAATTGACCACCCATCGAATGCGTACCGCCACTGATATCAGTAGTAGTAATCGCAATTCGATAATCAACTTTGGAAGCATCAAGATTTTGAATGAAATTCGCAAAACGAGGTGCCAAACGCTTTTGTTCAAAAGACATCGAAGCTGAATTGTCATTTACAATCAGGATGTCGACCTTTCCAGCGCCGGCGGTGACTGGATAAGAGTAAGCCTTCTTGTTGTTTTGAACCACACAGTCCGTATCAGCATTACAGACTGCACTGCTGACACCGAATTTAACCGGGGAGCATCCCACGTAAAATCCAGCGATAAACGCCAGAGCTGTTAGTTTGGTAAGTGTTTTCATAGGCACACCTCTCTCACCTGGATATATCCAATCTCAGTGCCAGTTTTCGAGGATTACCCTAAGTGTACGTAAAGAGATAACATTTATGATTTCGCCAGATTCCACGACCCCCATCCCACTTGTCGAAATCATTGACAGAGGCCCCTTAAGGGCGCTCTTTCTTGTGCAATTTCAGTAATTTAGCCTTTCAAATCGGCCTAGCCTGAAGGAGCGATTTTGGTCGCCGTCGCAAAAGCCTTTGTTCCCCTAGGGAATTCTCCCAATAATATAAGGACCGCATCGCAGCCAGCGCTTGGGCATAAGAAGGACAGTTATGATCTACAAAATTATTGGTACTCTGGTTATTCTCGCAGCAGGCGTCCTTGCCTTCTTGATCGTTCAAGACAATCCAACAGCAAACTTCATCAAAGGCACCAAAGCCTCCCAGGAAAACTGCATTCAATTAACCCCTGCACAGCAATTGGTTAAATTAATAAATGACGACATCAGCGAACTAAAAAAATCCGGACAGCTTCCAAAAGAGTGGAACTCTATCGCCACGATCGAATACCAAGTTAGATCTGACCTCGCGCGCACGCTACTGGGTAGCGAGAAGCTAACCCTTCAAAGAGTCAAAGAAGGTAACTATTATTTAGAAGTAGAAGTCCTGGATATGCCCGACGAAAAAGATCCCGGCATCATCCTGCAAATGAGTCTGAAAGACATAAAGACAAAAAACAAATTCTTCGAAATCGGCCGAACCTATCTGATGAGTACTCTCAACAGACAATCCCCACCAACAGAACCAACGCCGACACCAAAACAGCAACAGCAACCAACTCCGACAGCTACTGCTAGCCCTGCAAGCTCAAAGTAACTAATTCCTTCGTTGTTTCTTAGGAGGTTTAGGTAGGAAATTCGTGCAGACGCAAAAGTCGTCTTTAATATATAAACTAATTTTAGTTTTAATTTACCCATAAAAAAACCCGATCTGTTTCCAGACCGGGTTCGAGTAAAAAAGAGCTGGCGTCGTGCTACTCTCCCACATGGTCGCCCATGCAATACCATCGCCGCAAGAGGACTTAACTTCTGAGTTCGGAATGGGATCAGGTGTGGCCCCTCTGCTATAAACACCAGCAAAGCGTTTATTAAAACAAAGATGAAGTACGTTTATACTTCGTCGTTCTTCTTTGCAACTTACTTCCAATACAAATGGAGAAGTTACTTTCTATTTCAGACAACTGAATGATTGATTTAATTGATTTTTAGCGAGTTATCGTTAGTTCCAAGTTTTAACTCTCTTACTTATTCAGAGAGCTAGTCTCTCATTCCTAATTAAAGGAAGTCACTGAGACGAAATCTTCGTAACTTAAAAATTAGAAGAATATTTTTTTAAAAAAGCCTCACGACCTATTAGTACGGATCAGCTGAATACATTACTGTACTTACACCTTCCGCCTATCAACCTCGTAGTCTCCGAGGAGTCTTTAGGGGGCCGAAGCCCCAGTGAAATCTAATCTTGTAGTCTGCTTCCCGCTTAGATGCTTTCAGCGGTTATCAGTTCCGAACATAGCTACCCTGCATTGCTCTTGGCAGAACAACAGGAACACCAGAGGTTCGTCCATCCCGGTCCTCTCGTACTAAGGACAGGTCTACTCAAATTTCATGCGCCCACAGAAGATAAGGACCAAACTGTCTCACGACGTTCTGAACCCAGCTCGCGTACCACTTTAATTAGCGAACAGCTAAACCCTTGGGACCTGCTCCAGCCCCAGGATGTGATGAGCCGACATCGAGGTGCCAAACTCCATCGTCGATATGGACTCTTGGATGGAATAAGCCTGTTATCCCCGGAGTACCTTTTATCCGTTGAGCGATGGCCCTTCCACGCGGGACCACCGGATCACTTTGGCCTGCTTTCGCACCTGCTCGACTTGTAGGTCTCGCAGTCAAGCCCCCTTATGCCAATGCACTCGACGCCTGGTTTCCAATCAGGCTGAGGGGACCATCGCGCGCCTCCGTTACTTTTTGGGAGGCGACCGCCCCAGTCAAACTGCCCACCAGACAGTGTCCCTCTGCTCGTAAAGAGCAGCAGGTTAGATTTCAAAGGTGCCAAGGGTGGTATTTCAAGGTTGACTCCACAAGGGCTAGCGCCCCTGCTTCAAAGTCTCCCACCTATCCTACACATGCCAACTCTAAAATCACTGCCAAGCTACAGTAAAGGTTCACGGGGTCTTTCCGTCTTTCTGCGGGTACTCGGCATTTTCACCGAGAATTCAATTTCGCGAGGCATTTGGTCGAGACACCGGAGAAGTCGTTACGCCATTCGTGCAGGTCGGAACTTACCCGACAAGGAATTTCGCTACCTTAGGACCGTTATAGTTACGGCCGCCGTTTACTGGGGCTTCGATTCTCAGCTTCGCTTGCGCTAACTAATCCTCTTAACCTTCCAGCACCGGGCAGGCGTCAGTATGTATACTTCGTCTTGAGACTTTGCACATACCTGTGTTTTTGATAAACAGTCGCTACTCCCATTTCTCTGCGACCCGAAAAAGCTTGGGGAGTAAATCCTTACACTCTCGCGGGCACACCTTTTCCCGAAGTTACGGTGTTAAGTTGCCGAGTTCCTTGACCAAAATTCACCCCATCGCCTTAGGATATTCACCCCACTCACCTGAGTCGGTTTACGGTACGAGCTAACAAATCTAAATTTACGAAACTTTTCTTGGATACATGGCTTTTCTCACTTCCGGATCAAAGATCCTCGCATTCACGCCTCAGTGTTATGTGCCGCGGATTTGCCTACGACACCACCTACACGCTTACACCTCAATCCAATAAGAGGCTGAGATAGCCTATACCGTCATTCCTTAAACACAATTTGCTAGGTAACGGAATATTAACCGTTTTGCCATCGATTACGCCACTTGGCCTCATCTTAGGACTCGACTAACCCTGGGAAGATTATCTTTACCCAGGAATCCTTGAGTTTTCGGCGCCCGGGTTTTTCACCCGAGTTCAACGCTACTTATGTCAGCATGATCACTTCTAGTTCGTCCAGCTGTCCTACCGGTCAACCTTCATCCTACGCTAGAACGCTCCCCTACCACTAAAATATAAAATATCTTAATCCAAAGCTTCGGTAACACGCTTAGCCCCGTTGTATCTTCCGCGCAGAGTCACTAGACTAGTGAGCTATTACGCTTTCTTTAAAGGATTGCTGCTTCTAAGCCAACCTCCTAGTTGTCAAAGTAACTCCACAACGTTCTCCACTGAGCGTGCATTTAGGGACCTTAGCTGTTGGTCTGGGCTCTTTCCCTCTCGACTCATGACCTTATCACCCTGAGTCTGCCTGCTGAGGAACATATCTGTGGCATTCGGAGTTTATTTGGGTTTGGTAATCCGGTAAAGACCCCTAGCCCATTCAGTGCTCTACCTCCACGATACTTTTTACTCAACGCTATACCTAAATATATTTCGGGGAGAACCAGCTATCACCCAGTTTGATTGGCCTTTCACCCCTAATCACAGATCATCAAAAGAGTTTTCAACCTCAACTTGTTCGGTCCTCCACGAGGTGTTACCCTCGCTTCAACCTGTCCATGATTAGATCACCGGGTTTCGGGTCTATGCCTGCAAACTAAACGCCCTATTCAGACTCGCTTTCGCTACGACTACACCTTCAACGGCTTAATCTCGCTTGCAAACATAACTCGCTGACTCATTATGCAAAAGGTACGCTATCACCCACGTAAGGGGCTCTAACTGCTTGTAAGCTTACGGTTTCAGTTTCTATTTCACTCCCCTCTCGGGGTTCTTTTCACCTTTCCCTCACGGTACTTGTTCACTATCGGTCACTAAGGAATATTTAGCCTTATGAGGTGGTCCTCACAGATTCCCACAAAATTTCACGTGTTTTGTGGTACTCGGGATGCCGCTAGAGCCATTGAGCATTTCGAACACGGGGCTATCACCCTATCTTGCCAGACTTTCCAGACTGTTGTTCTATACTCTCCGGTCCCATATTGCGGTCCCACGACCCCTCAATCAAATAAATGATTAAGGTTTAGGCTGTTACCCGTTCGCTCGCCACTACTAGGGTAATCTCGGAATTGATTTCTTTTCCTGAGGGTACTGAGATGTTTCACTTCCCCTCGTTCGCTTCAGACACCTATGTATTCAGTGAATGATACCATAAAATGGTGGGTTTCCCCATTCGGAAATCTCCGGGTCAAAGTGTGTGTGCCACTACCCGAAGCTTATCGCAGCTTACCACGTCCTTCATCGCTTCTTAGTGCCAAGGCATCCACCGTAAGCCCTTTGTAGCTTTAAAAAATGGAACTAACCTCGCTAAAAATCAACTAAATCAATCTATTCAATTGTCAAAGAACGAAAACATTAAGTAGCAAAAACCTCTTTTGTGCCTCTAACAGACCAACTCAATTTGTTGAAAGTTGGTGGGCCAGGGAAGACTCGAACTTCCGACCCCACGCTTATCAAGCGTGTGCTCTAACCAACTGAGCTACTGGCCCATGTTAGATGCGCATAAGAGTTTTCACTCTCTCAAAACTAAACAGCTAGAAAAGATTTTTGGGACTCACCCACTCGGGAAGAGTGAGTTGACCTAAGATATGTGATTGCTTTTCTTCAAGATAAACTTGAAGTGCTGATCACCGTAATCCTTAGAAAGGAGGTGATCCAGCCGCAGGTTCCCCTACGGCTACCTTGTTACGACTTCACCCCAATCATCGACCATACCTTGGGCGCCTGCCTCCTTGCGGTTAGCGCAGCGACTTCTGGTACAACCAACTTTCATGGTGTGACGGGCGGTGTGTACAAGGCCCGGGAACGTATTCACCGCGGCATTCTGATCCGCGATTACTAGCGATTCCAACTTCATGGTCTCGAGTTGCAGAGACCAATCTGAACTTAGATAGCTTTTCTCCGATTAGCTCCATCTCGCGACTTCGCTTCAGTTTGTGACTACCATTGTAGCACGTGTGTAGCCCTAGGCATAAGGGCCATGAGGACTTGACGTCATCCCCACCTTCCTCCGGTTTAACACCGGCAGTCCATCTAGAGTGCCCAACTTAATGCTGGCAACTAAATGCAGGGGTTGCGCTCGTTGCGGGACTTAACCCAACATCTCACGACACGAGCTGACGACAGCCATGCAGCACCTGTGTACCGACCCTTGCGGGCGACGACGTTTCCGCCAATCTTCCAGTACATGTCAAGCCTAGGTAAGGTTCTTCGCGTTGCATCGAATTAAACCACATGCTCCACCGCTTGTGCGGGCCCCCGTCAATTTCTTTGAGTTTTAATCTTGCGACCGTACTCCCCAGGCGGGATACTTAACGCGTTAGCTTCGTCACTGAAGGGGTCAATACCTCCAACAACAAGTATCCATCGTTTATAGCGTGGACTACCAGGGTATCTAATCCTGTTTGATCCCCACGCTTTCGGGTCTGAGTGTCAGTGTGTAGCCAGATAGCCGCCTTCGCCACCGGTATTCCTCTTGATATCTACGTATTTTACCACTACACCAAGAATTCTACTATCCTCTCTACCACTCAAGCTACGCAGTATCAGATGCACTTCTAGGGTTGAGCCCTAGGCTTTCACACCTGACTTACATAGCCACCTACACCCGCTTTACGCCCAATAATTCCGAACAACGCTAGGATCCCTCGTCTTACCGCGGCTGCTGGCACGAAGTTAGCCGATCCTTTCTTGCAGGGTACATTCATTGTGTTATTCCCCTGCGACAGAGCTTTACGACCCGAAGGCCTTCATCACTCACGCGGCGTCGCTGCATCAGAGTTTCCTCCATTGTGCAATATTCCCTACTGCTGCCTCCCGTAGGAGTCTGGACCGTGTCTCAGTTCCAGTGTGACTGATCATCCTCTCAGACCAGTTAAAGATCGTCGCCTTGGTGAGCCGTTACCTCACCAACTAGCTAATCTTACGCGGACTCATCTTAGAGCGAAAAACCTTTGACCTCTTGAACCGCAGTTCTTGTGGTCTTATGCGGTATTAGCGAATCTTTCGATTCGTTATCCCCCACTCTAAGGCAGATTATCCACGCGTTACTCACCCGTGCGCCACTAGTACTCACCCGAAAGCTTTCCCCGTTCGACTTGCATGTATTAGGCACGCCGCCAGCGTTTGTTCTGAGCCAGAATCAAACTCTCCAGTTTAAATTCTGTATCAACCAAACTACTAGCTCTCGCTTGTATGTTTGTTCGAATATATTTAATTTGAAATTGTGAATACTAGTTACCCAGTATTCAAAGAGCCCAAAAATCTATTTCTTCTAGCTATTCAGTTTTCAAAGAGCGAAACTTAAAATTCACTGCCTTTCGGCAGCGCGAGGAACAGATATTACTCTGTATTTTGTCCCCGTCAACAATCTTTTTTATTTTTTCATCGATTCGACAAAAGTCCTAAAAAAGTAATTTGGTGGAGGTAACAGGGATCGAACCTGCGACCTTCTGAATGCAAATCAGACGCTCTCCCAGCTGAGCTATACCCCCGCAAAGTGGGACTGGTTTTCGCTCAGACCCCGAAAAAGGTCAATAGCTTTTTTTCGAAAACTTAATGCAGGTTGAATTCTGCCTAATAAATAAACGAGGTTGGAGCCTCGTTTATTTCAAAAAAACCATTTAAATGTATGTATTTACAGAGTTTTAAGCAGAAGCTTTGAATTTAGACGCAAGAAGTCGGTTTAACCACTTACGTTCCGCAGCTAGATCGAAGCCGACCTTTTCGCCGCCGCTAATAATAGCCAAATAAACCTTTTTTAGGATTTCCGTTTCTGTATCGTTGCCGTTATCAGCACCCAAAGACTCTTCAATCGCTTCATACACGCTGACTAAGTCAGGAGTCGTTACGACTTTAGGGATTCTAGACATATCCAGCCCTAGAGTTTCAATCGGTTTGAATCCGATCAACGTTTCAGTTAACAAAATCTTTGCGCCATTCTTGAAGTTCACCTGCAAGAAAGCCTTACCTTCAGAGTCTGCTCTGTGCAGGACTTCATTGATATCCTGAGAGCTGAAAGTAAATAATTTGCCATCTAGATCCTGGCGCAATTGCACTCTGCCAGTATCGTTCATTTTCGCGCGAAGCCCTTTTGAGGAATCGACAAAATTCAAGATGTGATCAAGTTCCGCGTGTGTCGACTTTGATTTAGAATTGCTCAAAATACCCTCCCCGAACTGGGCCTTTCTTTACCATAAAGGTATCGACATCCTAGGAGTGGACTTAACGTTGTTTTTATATTTATGCAGAAACCAGTCTCTTATCCTGTAGCAATTTGATTTTTCCCAGGGAAAGGTGTTTCAAGGCGAGTCAATCGCGGTGTGACTTGTAACTCGTGTTCCGATTTGAGATAACCAAAGTCAGATTAAAGAGGCCAATTATGATCATCACACGCTGGCAGGCACCCCTGGTGCCAAGCAAAACACAAGTACACATGATTCTGGAAGCAGAAGGTCTGGAGCCGTTTGACGAGACCTATGCTCCACAGACAAAAATTCCAGAACACCGCCACCCCTTCGCAGAAGTGCGCATCATCGTAGCCGGAGAAATGCTATTCAACATCTCAGGCAACCAATTCGTACTACGCCCCGGTGACCGCGTGGAAATCCCAGCAAACACCAAGCACACTCACACATCTCAAGGCACAGAAGAATGCCTATGCGTCTGCGCCCAAAGAGCCATCTAAAAAATTAGAAAAAGAAATTTGAAAAAGAAAAGGGGCCACAAAGCCCCTTTTTCTTTTGAGACAAACAAAGACAACAGCCTTTCTCAGGCAACTGGCAATATCTCAACATGCCGAAACAATTTAATTTTCCCTATACAGAAAAGGTTTCCCCAATCTTCTTTATTCACGAACGAAGAAGAAAAACCGCGGAGGCCCTTTGCCTCAGCCTCGGCTCCCTGGAGATGTGTGTGCAGCGACCTCTGTGGGCGCATGGATGCGCGCACCCATCCTCCGTAGCGCCAGCGAAGGAGGATGGGCCACAGTGAGCCTGGAAGGCGTGTCGCGGAACACGCATCTCCAGGGAGCCGAGGCTGAGGCGAAGGGTCGACTAAGAGTCTTTATTTTCGGAGCGGCGTTGTTTCATCCAGGCTAGATATTCGCGAATGTTTTTCTCGAAACCATGAGTAGTCGGCTCGTATATTTTTTCGCCTTTGAGTTCATCTGGAAGATAGCTCTGTTCAGTCCAACCCGTTGGGTAGTCGTGAGGGTATTTGTAACCCTGCCCGTACCCCAGATCTTTAGACAAAGCCGTTTTAGATGATCGCAAGTGCAACGGAACAGGAAGCGTCTTTGTGGTCTCCACGAGCGCGCGGGCTTTGTGAAGAGCCATGTATGAAGCGTTGGATTTTGGACAAGACGCAAGGTACGTAGCCACTTGGGAGAGTGTGATCGCGCCTTCAGGCATACCGATGGCTTCGACTGCCTGTAACCCTGCGATGGCCACGGAAATCGCGCGAGGATCGGCATTGCTGATGTCTTCAGAGGCCAGAATAATAAGCCTGCGAGCGATAAAGACTGGGTCTTCACCACCGTCAAGCATGCGGGCCAGATAGTAAACAGCAGCATCAGGATCGCTGCCTCGGATACTTTTGATGAACGCGGAGATGACGTCGTAGTGCATCTCGGAGTTCTTGTCGTAGCCGATGGGATTTTGCTGTAGCAGCTCGCGCATGTCGTTCGTTGAAAGCGGTGATTCCTCGCCGTCCTTCATAAAGCTGTACAGGATTTCGAGGCTGTTAATCAGGCGACGGGCGTCTCCGTCAGAAAATTGCAGAAGATTTTCGACGGCTTCAGGTTGCAATACCTGATCAAGGGATTTTGCATATTGTTCTTCAGCACGTTTAACGATGTGGCGCAGGTTCGCTTCGCTTAAGCGTTCGAAAACAACCACACGACAACGACTTAAAAGAGCGCGGTTCAGCTCGTAACTGGGATTTTCAGTGGTAGCACCCACCAATACCAAATCACCCTTTTCCACGAAAGGCAGAAGCACGTCCTGCTGACCTTTGTTAAAACGATGGATCTCGTCCACGAAAAGGATGGTTTTTTGCTGGTATTGAAGGCGGCGGTCCCGTCCCGCCTCGCCGATTTCACGCAAAGCCTTGGTCCCGGCTTCTGTTGCGTTGATATTTTCAAAATGGGCTTTGAAATGCTGACTCAAGGCCAGAGCAAAAGTGGTTTTACCTGTTCCAGGAGGGCCCCAGATTATGAGACTTGGCAGGTAGCCTTTGCGAAGCATTTGACCCAGTTTAGACTGTACTCCAATGGTCTTCTCTTGCCCGATAATTTCATCCAGGTTTTTTGGACGAAGGATTTCAGACAATGGGGAAGTTGAAAGAGATGACGATGACGCACTAAACAGATCCATGAAGAAACCTATAATGCATTTATCAGCGGAAATCACGCTGTTGAGGAGCAAAACATGAATAAGCGCGTCTACCTAGTGATTTTACTCGTTTTAGCGTGTGTAGGAGGCTTTGCAGCCTATGCCGGAAGCCAAATTAAAGCCACGTCCTCTTTTGCGGACGGATCCACGGCTGAGCTGGTTGAGATCATCAGTGACCGAGGGATCGTAAGTCAGATCATTCAAATTAAAGATGCGTCGGGGGCCGTCTGCTATTCAGTGAGCAACGTTGCGAACCAAGCTCCTGGAGTTTCATGCGTTAAATAACAAAAAAACTGCGGCGATAGACGCTGCAGCTTTTTTACTTTTCATACTCGAAGTTCAGGAATTAAAACTGGGTTCCGTAAGTGAAATAGGTCGTCGACACAAAGCCCTCTTGGGCTTCCGGATCATTCGGGTCCACTTGGTAACCGTAGATTTTAACTGTTCCGCTGGCCGTGAAGTTAGCGATATCTACGCTGATGCCACCACACTTGATGGAACAATCAGTGATCGCAGCGTTATCCGCTGTTCCGGCCGGGAAGTATGCAACCTTGTTAGTCGAACTCCACCATGAGGCTTTTAGGGCCGCAAGGTTTTCATCCGCAAAAGCACATTCCTGTGCAGAACCATTCGGTGGAGTATACATAATCTTAATCAGAGAAATATAGGTATCCTTGGTTTTATCACCAATCTGGAAGCTGACTGTTGGAATGGCAAAATACGCCTCTGTCACATCCTTTTCAGGAGTGGTATTATTTTCTAAGCCCGTCTTATTTGAATAACAGGAAATACCTTTCGAAGGAACCGTCCACTTGATGTTCGAGGAAACTGAAACTTGAACAGCTGTGCCCTCACCGCTGCCACAAGAGGTGATACTTGCGAGAACTAAAGCTACTAACGCTAACTTTACTGTCTTCATATCTCCTCCTTGCTATTCTTCAGCCGTGTTGTTTGGCCCACCTGCTGGTGTTGTCACTCGCGGAGTCAGGAACACCAAAAGTTCTCTTTTATCTTTGGTCCTTTTCTGCATTTTAAACAGGTTGCCAATAACCGGAATTTCGCGGAACCAAGGAACGCCAACTTCTGCCTCTGTGGCATCGCTGGAGTAGATTCCACCGATAACTGCCGTCTGGCCATTCTTAACCAAAACCCGGGTGTCTGCTTCGCGACTGTCCGTCGAGAACGAACCATCGGTTTGCACCGCCCCTTGAGTTTGGCGACCAATCTTCACTTTCATCATAACAGATCCGTCGACCGTTACCTGAGGAGTTACGTCCAAGCGCAGGGCCAATGGCTTGAATTGATACGTTTCTTGTTGTGAATTTCCTGTAATGGTCACCTGCTTCACCGGTACTTCAGTCGTCTGACTAATGTATGCAGTCTCATTCGACATAGTCAGGATTCTTGGAGAAGAAAGTGTTTTAACTTTATCCTCGGACTCTGACAATGCCAGGGCCGCTGAAATACTTCCGAATATATCCAGAGTACCAACATCCACCGAGAAGTTGAAGTTCCCGGTCTGTGTATTTGTAGGGTTGATGTTAAATCTTGGATTCATTGTCACTGGACCACGCTGTGTATTGCCCAAATTGATGGACTGACCGGACACGTTCCAGCTGACACCCACCTGACGTTGAAATCGCTCGGAAGCTTCAACAATCTTACCTTCAATCAACACTTGTGGCGGCTGAGTATCAAGGCTGCGGATCAATTTAGCCGCACGCTCGATATTTTCTGCGATATCAGTAATCACCAAAGAGCTGGTACGAGGGTCACCGACAACTTTACCGCGCTCGCCTACGAAGTCTTTTAGCTTTTTCTCAAGATCATCAACTTTGGCATAGCTGATAGAGAACATGCGTACTTTTAATGGCTCCAGATTTTTACGAGCCAACGCAAGTTTATTCGCATCGTCTTCCTCAGAGCGCAAATCCACCAATGGTGCAATTCTTAGAACGTTGCCTTGACGAGTGTAACCCAGTTTACGTGCTCTCATCAGAACAACCAGAGCCTGGTCCCAAGGAACCTGACGAAGTTTCAAGCTGACGTTACCGCGAACTTCTTCTGCGATAACCATGTTCACGCCGCTCTCTTCTGTGATCAGATTAAGAGCATCGCGGATGTCCATGTTACTGGTTTCGATAGAGATCTTTTTTCCGTAGAATCGCGTGTTGCCAGTCAGGAATTCAGTCAAATTCTGATTTGGAAGAATTTTTCCTTCTCCCCCTTCAACTTCAATTTCAGCATCCTGTGAACCTGAAGAAGCCACGTTTGAAGTCGCCGT
Organism: Bdellovibrio sp. HCB290; assembly: GCF_047305925.1. GTDB lineage: Bacteria > Bdellovibrionota > Bdellovibrionia > Bdellovibrionales > Bdellovibrionaceae > Bdellovibrio. The sequence goes on from NZ_CP178620.1 coordinate 3,037,689, forward strand.
TCCTGCTGCCACGATCAACAATGAATTGCCTTCATTCTGAACTGCAGGTTCTGAAACACCGTCACGCAATTGAATAACGAAACGGGCTGTCGTGGAACCCGGATTTTGATAGGCATCGATAGCCCCCACTGCTCCACGAATATCTTTCGTGTTCAATGAACGCTTCAAACGATCCGGAAGAATCGCATTTTCAACTTCAACAATGTACTGGTGCAAATCAGGATTCGAGCGCGTTGTGAAGTTCAAAGGACGATTGGCTTGAACCACGATTGTTCCGCCGTTTTCATTGGATTTAAACTGCAAATCTGTGATTGTTGCCGGTCTTGCCTGTGGAGCTGCCGCTGGAGTTGAAACCGGTTCCTGAGCAATTTCCGGCTCTGGTGCCGGTGGCGCAGGTTGTTCTGGCATATCAGCGATTTCTGGTTCTGCAGGAGGAGCCATGTCTTCAATAGGTGGCATTTCAACCGGGCCGGCATCCGCTTGCGCGGGAGCCTGCTCTGCTGGTGCCTGTTGAGGAGCTTCGCCCTCGGCCATATTGAATTCGTCTTCCAGGCCGCCGCCTTGTTGCGCTTGCTCTGTTGGTGCTTCAGCCGGAGCATCGTTTTCAAAATCGGCGAATTCGTCTGTACTTTCTGAACCTGAATCAGCAGGTGCAGAGGCAGCAGCATCCCCTTCTGCAAAGGAATCCGCGCCGGATGAATCATCCATGCTAAGCTCAGTATTCGCTGAGGAATCCAGGCCGTCATCCAATGACAGATCATCCGCTGGTGGGCGACTTGCACACGAGGTAAGCGATGCAATCAAAGCAGCGACGATCATTAATCTAATGAATCCGTTCATTAGTACCTCCCTTAAAGAGATTATTTTTTAAACTCCATGATGCGAGATTCTTTTACAGGTTTATCCTCATCGTAACGAGTTTCGATGACGACAATCTCACCTTCACGGATAGCCGAAATATATCCGTCTTTTCGGCCCATTTTTGAGTTCTTAACTACAGTGAAAACACCACCATCTGGATCGCGAATCATGGCCCGTGGTGTTTTCACATCCCACAGGATACCGATGATCTGCAATCTGTCCAAATCCCAACGCTGCAATGGTTCCAGCTGATCTGTTGGAACTTCCTTACGCGAAACCTTGATAATCCGGAACGGTTTGAAAGGGTCACGTTTACCGTTTGGATCATAAGCATAACTGTCCTTAGACAGCATATCCGAAATCGATGGAGCTGCCGGTGCTGTCACTGCATCACCCATTTGCATGGGCTCTTGAGGGATATCACCTGGATTTGGAGGTGGAATCGCTGGCGGAGCCGTTTGCACATTAGTCGGCGGCGCCGGAGGAGGCGGAGCTCCTGGCGGCTGAGCCTGATTAATCTCATTCATAAACTCCGGAGGCAAATCCCCATTATTCGGTCCACCTGCTGGTGGAGCCGCCGGAGGGGCTGGAGGCAATTCTGCCGGTGGAGGTTGTTCCTGAGAATAAGCCGGTGACATGAACCGTGCACTGACAGCAAATGCCAGCCAAAGCCCTAAAGCAGCAACTATAATGTAAGACATCATCCATCTTACTGATTTCACTGCGCCGTCCCCGTTTTCTCTTTTTCAGGTGCAAGTTTGTAACCCACAACCTGGCCTTCAAATTTCAACCGTTTCGTCGGATCTGCATCCGTCTGTTCTGAAATAACAATATTTTTCACTCGTGCCATACGCTCGGAGCTGGACACAAGGTTTACGAACTGCGCCAGTTGCGCATAGCTGCCTTCCAGTGTTACGTCCACCGGAACCTCTTCCACGACTTCACGTTTGATGTTGTCCGTGGGTTTTTTGATTTTCACACTGACCCCGGCACCACGAGCGAATCCGTCGATCGCCTTGTTGATGTCGATCGAGAATAGAACCGTAGGAAGTCTGCGCGAGATTTCCTGATACTGCTGACTTAAACGTCCCAGTTTTTCCCGCATTTCATTAACCTGTTTCAAGGTCGCATCGGTGTCTTTTTTCTTGGCTTCCTGCTCTTGCACCTGCTGCTGAACTCCAGCGATTTGGGCTTCCAAGGCAGAACCATCATCATACAAAGTAAAATAAAACACTGCGCACAATAAAATGCCCAGACCGAATGCTTTTCCATAAGTATAGGTGGCTAGTGTTTCGAAGAACTTATTCATGGTGATCTCTCCAAAACAGCACTGATCTCGAATTTCTTCAGGATCATTCCATCAACGGTCACCTCGGTTGAGCTCACCAAATTCACATCCATCAGGAACACACTCTTCGTCAAAGCCTCCAAAAACTGAGAGACTTCAAAATCACTCAGTCCCAGGCCCTGGACATTCATTTTTTCAGGATTCAGATTGATTTGAGTCAGCCAGGCCTTTTCAGGAATCACCTGCTGCAATAAATCCATCACGCGAATTTCGCGATAGCGGTCTCTGGAAATTTTATCCAGGGCTGAGATACGTGCCTCGATAACAGCTTCGTCTTCTTTAAACTTTTTGATCTCCGCAACCGACGCCGCCTGTTTGGAATTGTAGTCTTCGAGCTCGCGCAAAGTCGTCTGCAAGGAACCCAGTTGCGCCTGCAACTGAGGAATATGCTGTTCCTGATACACATAGAGACCAATCACCGGAATCAAGGCGACCAAAAGTCGCTTGATGGCTTCCTTGCGGGTTTCGTCGCTGACAAGAATTTCCCCGCCTTCGCCGTCGCCGAATTGTGCGCCCATCGCTGCGTTGGTTCCAACCTGTGAGGAGGCAAGATTGATTTTAATCATGTGCCGTCCCCCTCCTGACGAAGAGCCAAACCAGTGACCACACCCGCAAAGTTACTGATTTGCGCCAGATACTCTGGAGAGAATTTTTTCGGATTGGCTTTGATTTTAGCGAACGGATTAAAGGGCTCCATAGGAATCCCTGTTACACGCGTGATCGTTTCCACCAAACCCGAAGTTTGTGAACTTCCACCGGTATAAAAACAACGATTCAAAGTCAGACCATTTGTTGTGGCACTTAGAAAGTCCAAGCTACTGCGAATCTCTTCGGTCACAGCCTCGTTCGTGGCGCTGATCACGCTGTGAACATCATCAGGGACATCACGACGGGAAACAGCACTTAATTTCAGTGCTTCTGCTTCGCCCACAGTCACGCCCATCGCCTTGTGGATTTCGTTGGTATAGTTGGCACCGCCAACCGGGATATCACGACAGAAAATGATTTCGCCGTACTGAAGAACCACAAAGTTCGTGATGGAGGCTCCGAAGTTGAAAAGTCCCACTACTTCGCCCGTGAATTTTCCGTAGTTCACTTCAAATGAATTCGCCAAGGCGAATCCACTGACATCCAGAACTGAACACTTCAAGGCACTGAACTCGATCACTTGAGTGTATTGGTTTACGAGTTCATTTTGCGCAGCGATCAAAAGAATATCCATTGTATCCGGAGACACACTGGTTGGAAGAATGTGATGAGCAAGGCTGATATTGTTGATATCAAACGGAATGTATTGCTCAGCCTCGAAACGAATCTGGTCTTTGACCAGCTTTCTGTCCATTTTGGGAATCGTGATTTTCTTTACGATGACAGCGGTTCCCCACATGGCCGTGGCGATGTTTTTTCTTTTCGATTTAACTTCGTTGATCAGATTCTGAATTGCAATACCGACCGAGGCGATATCAACAATTTCACCACCGGAAACTGAGTTGGGTGGAGTTGGTACGATACCAAAGGAGAGCAGCTGAGCTCCCTTTCCACTCACGTCCATTTCGGCTAATTTAATGGAACTCGTACCGATGTCGAGTCCGATTACTTTTTTTGATTTAAAAAACATTCTTTAGCTGCTTCCCCAGTTGAACCACTTCGATGTCTTTTTAAAGACTTACGTCCTTCAGACACAAGTCTAACATAGTAAATTATTTCTGGTCGGGAATAGAATGTCAAACCGGGGGTCTAGCGACTTTAGCTTAATCCCGGAAGAAAAAGGTCCAGGTACCACAATGCTATCGTCTGGCCTCCGAACAAATACAAGATCGCACCCAAGGCCAGGTAAGGTCCGAAAGGAATTACAGTCTTTAGTCCTGCTTTTTGTTTTCTGGCGGCGACGATACCCACAACACTTCCGATAATGGCCGATGACATAATCACAAAAGGAATTGCCTGCCAGCCAACGAGGGCCCCGATCCAGGCCAGGAGTTTAATGTCTCCTCCGCCCATGCCTTCCTGCTTGGTGAAAACCCAATACAGATAAGCCATGCCCCAAAGAAATCCGCCCCCCATCAACACACCGAAAAGTGCATCCAGGAACTCACGTTGGGGATTTAAAGCAGCACCCACCAAACCAATGACGATCCCCGAAAGAGTGAACTCATCCGGCAAAATCATGTGATCCAGGTCGATGAACGTGCAAACCACCAAACCAAATACAAACAACAAGTATTCAATCAGTGACCAGGAAATGCCAGCATAGTGATAACACAAGGCAAACAACACCCCCATAATGATTTCCACCAAAGGGTATCTGAACGAAAACTTCGCACCGCACTTGCGGCATTTTCCCCGCAGAATAAACCAGCTGAAAATAGGAATATTGTCGTACCAGGCGATTTGATTTTTACAGCCATAGCAATAACTGCGGGGCTTAACGACGCTTTCTTCGCGAGGCAATCGATAGATGATCACATTGCCAAAGCTGCCAAACAGCGCTCCAAACACGAAGAACGCGATATAGTAGAATGTATCTAGGCTAGACAATGTCTTTTCTCCTGAAGCAGAAATTGGTCAACAATACGAAAATCACAAACCAACCCGTCATATGTGCGGTCATCCAAAGGACGTCTTTTGCAGGCAATCCCGCTTGAAGGTAGTAGGCTGATTTCCAGTTCATGCGGTATAGATTCGGAACAATCCAGTGCAGGATTTCGACAATCTGTGCGAACAGTGCTTCTTTACTTTTCGCCGCGAAAAAAGCCAGATCCCCCAGCCAATGTCCCAGCAGGAACAAAACGATTCCCGCGCACAAAGCCAATACAGGGCGAACCACCAGACTGAACCACATCACGAATGCCAGAATCACGGAACTTTCAAACCACAGGCTTAAACAGATCTCCGCAAATCCTTCAAGTTGTGATGGATTGGACCAGATTCCCAATAGAACCGATAAAATCAGCGCCAAAATCAGCAGCAAAATCGTATTAAGCGCCAGCACACCAAATAGTTTTCCCAGAATAAACTGATTACGGGAAACTGGGCGGGATAAAATTAACAGACAGGTTTGTTTTTCCACTTCTTTGGCGATGATGTAGGAACCGGAAAAAAGTGAAATCCCCATAAGAGCCAGCTGCACCCCAAGGAAGCCAAAGTCCGCCATGATTTTGATTTGTTCCGCAAAAGAAAGTGCCCCGAGTAAAAAACTAAGTGCAATCATCAACACGGCAATCACAATCACCACAAAGAAGATTTTTTCACGGAGCATTTCACGCAATGTTGTTTTTGCCAGAGTCCAGACCTTAGACATTGCCAGCCTCGCGATTCTTTTGAACTTGGAAAGCTTTTTCCAGGCTTTGGAATTCAGCCATAAACTGCGTCAAAGCACCTTCATAAAGAATTTTTCCTTTATTTACGACAACCAGGCGAGAGCAAAGCTCTTCCATGTCCTGAAGCAAGTGGCTGCTGAAAAATAAAGTAACTCCCCGCTTTTGTTCTTCGCGAAGAATGTCCTTCACCAGGGCGCGACCATCCGGATCCAAGCCCGACATGGGCTCATCCAAAATCAACAAATCGGGACGAGTCAGAATTGCCTGAGCAATGCCTGCCCTTTGCAACATACCCTTGGAATAAGTACGCAAGCGACGGTCACGGGCCTCAAACAGATCCACTTTTTTCAAAGCCTCATGAGCTCTTTCGATAAAGTCTTTTTGAGTCAGGCCGTAGCAAAGATTCCAATGCAGTCGCAGGAATTCCATGCCCGTCAGAAATTCATAGAGATAGGGGCGCTCCGGCAGGTAACCGATGCGGGTTTTGGATTCACTACTAAGAGGTGCGCCAAAGAAATCAATGCGACCGCTATCGGGACGAATAAAGTCGAAAATACATTTAATTGTGGTGGTTTTGCCGGCGCCATTGCTGCCGACAAAACCTGTGGTCTGCCCTTCGGGCAAATGGAATGAGACGTTTTGCAATACATGACGGTCTTTTTCAAAAAGGCCGCCCTTGAAAGTCTTATTTAGCTTTTCAACTAGTAATACTGACATTGATTCATTACGGTTTCAGCTCAATATTCAAAGCTTTCACCATCTCCCTCACAGGATCATACTGTTTAGAAGTGGCTGGCATCAAGTCACGAGAACCTAAAATTTCAGAATAAGGGTTTTTTTCCGCAGTTTGTTCCAGAATATCGATCAAAGCGAACATCATATCGTGTGTGACCTTAGGATATTCGTCATAAAAATCCTGGCGAACACAGAAAGGATCATTGGGAATCGGCTGGCTCATCCAAATGACCCTGTATTTCTTTTTGGCGTCAGCGAACTTAACCCACGCCCCCTGCTTGCCTTTTTCATCATCGCTGAATACTGCGGCCGCATCGACCTCATTGGACTCAAGCGCCTTGATCGAAGCCTGGTGATTCCCCGTAAACTGGATTTTTAAATCTTTGTCTACCAAGCCTCTTTTACGAATCTCGACCAGAGGATACAGATATCCCGAGGACGATTGTTCATCTACAAAAGCCACACGCTTGCCTTTAAGATCCTTGACGCTTTTGATTTTGGAATTTGCGGGCACTATGATCGCCGAGTAGTAGTACGGTTCGTGCCAAACTTTTTTCAACAGAACCTTAGCCTGCGCCTGTTTTTCTGCCAATACATAGGTGGAAGAGGAGAAAAAGGCGAAGTCCACCTTTTTGTTTTTCATTGCCTCTACAAGACCTGCATAGTTTTTTGAAATATACATCGTCACGGGAATTTGCAAACGCGTCTGCAATTCCTGAGCAAGGGCCACGCCCTGCTCTGTTTCTTTTTTGGGGTCACCACCGGGAATCATCCCGATCGTCAGTTGCTTTGGCGTTTTATCCGCAGCGTGAACTGTGGTGAGTGTAAATGTGGTTACCGCCAATGCAGCAACCACGGCTTTTCCAAAAAAACGTGAAAATGAAATCAAAAGACCTCCATCGAAGGCAATGCTTCGACTGATGATGACTCATTTCGTGTATTTTTTAAAGCAAGAACAAAGGCTTCGGCAGCGTCACTCTCGGTCAGGCATGGAATATTATAGTCTGTGCAAGCTCGACGAATGTCGAAGCTGGCCTCGATCGCACGTCGACCCGAAGTGGTGTTGATTACAAAAGCCACTTCTCCAGAACGGATTTTATCCACACAGTGAGGGCGACCCTCATCGACCTTTCTTAACGACAAGCAGTTAACACCTTTATCATTAAAGAATGCCGCTGTTCCCGTAGTGGCAGAAACCCCGTAACCCATTCTTTGCAGTTCGCGAACCAGTGGCAGCATCGCTTCTTTATCTTTATCACGCAAAGAGAAGAAGACCTGACCGGTTTTTGGAAGTCTTATGTTACTTGAAAGGAAGGCCTTGCACAAAGCTTCAGAATAATCCTTACCACGCCCCATGCTTTCGCCAGTGGATTTCATCTCTGGCCCCAGAATAGAATCCGACTCCGGGAACTTCTTGAAAGGGAAAACCACACCTTTTACTGAAACCGTGTTGGTGTTTCTCCATTTCAGTTTTTCAAGTTGTAACTGATTGGCTTTTTTACCCAACATTGCTGCCACGCCCAGGTCAATCAACGGAATACCTGTGGCTTTGGCTACAAATGGTACCGAGCGCGAGCTGCGTGGGTTGGCTTCAAGCATATAGACGATATCGTTTTTTACAGCCAACTGCAGGTTCAGATGACCGATCACACCAATGCGATTTGCCAATTGAATGCTGAGCTGTTCGATGCGATCACAGGTTTCATTTTTCAAGCGGTGCGGAGGCAATACACCCATAGAGTCACCGGAATGAACTCCCGCCGCTTCGATATGTTCGACCACGCCACCAACTAGTGTCCAATCAACCCCGCGCACCAGATCCACGTCCACTTCAAGGGCGCCGGCAAGAAACTGATCCATCATACAAGGCTTATCCGCAGAGATATAATCCCCGTGGCGCTGGAAGTATGAAATCAGTTCGTCACGATTTTCAATCACTTCCATGCGACGTCCACCCAGAACATAACTTGGACGACAGATCATCGGATAGCCGACTTGTTTTTCGCTCGCTAGCGCTTCTTCCAATGATCCCGCCATTGCGGAGTTCGGAATTTCAAAATTCAATTCCTTACAGATCTTGGTGAATAGACCGCGGTCCTCTGCCAGATCAATCGTCTGCAGTGATGAACCCATCAACTGATAGCCTGCAGCTACCAAATCGGGTGCCACATTGATAGGAGTCTGCCCACCTAATTGCGCCACAAATCCAAATGGCTTCATAAACCGCATGATTTCGATCAGGCTTTCTGATGTTAGTGGCTCAAAGAACAATACATCCGAAGTATCGTAGTCGGTCGATACAGTTTCAGGATTGGAGTTCACCATGACAACTTTTTTGCCGTTCTTACGGAAGGCTTTTACCCCGCGAACACAGCTGTAATCAAACTCGATACCCTGACCGATACGATTAGGACCGCTGCCGATAACCACGACGGCGTCTTTCGCATTTACTTGGGCTGATTCATAAGCCCAGTAGCTGGAGTAAAAATAAGGAGTTGAGGATTCAAACTCCCCGGCGCAAGTATCCACTTGGGAATACTTCGGAAACATCTGATGCTGTTCACGCAAAGTCTGAATGAACTTTGCATCCTGGCCCAACAGGCTTGCCAGGCGCGCATCGGTGAAGCCTTTACGTTTAGCTGCCAATAGCAAATCAGTATTGCTTTCGTTAAATTCATTTTTAAACTTGGTTTCAAACTTAACCAAACTTTCAACCTGTTCAAGGAAGTACGGAATGATTCCCGTCAGATCCTGAATCTCGGCCACGGTTTTCCCATCACGGAAGGCCTGGAAAAGATGATAAATACGCTGACTGTTTGGATAGGAAATCTTGCCCGTCTCCAGAATCACTTCTGGAATCGCCTGAGGACTGGTCTCAAGACTTGCCAATGCCTTCATCATGGATTCCTGCAAGGTGCGCCCGATCCCCATGACTTCGCCGACACTTTTCATTTGCGTGGTCAAAGAATCTTTGGAGCCTTGGAACTTTTCAAAGGCAAAACGAGGAATTTTTGTGACCACGTAATCCAGTGCAGGCTCATAGCAAGAAGGCGTCACTTGAGTGATATCATTCTTTAACTCTTCAAGGCTGTAACCGATCGACAACAATGCCGCAATTTTTGCGATAGGAAATCCCGTCGCCTTGCTGGCCAACGCAGAGGAACGACTGACTCGCGGATTCATTTCGATCACCACGCGCTCGTGCGTGGTCGGATGAACCGCAAACTGAATATTCGCTCCACCGGTTTGAATTCCAACTTCGTTGATAATCTTGCAGGCTTCGTCGCGCATGGCCTGATATTGACGATCACTGAGGGTTTGTTGAGGAGCGACGGTGATACTGTCGCCCGTGTGCACCCCGCATGGATCGAAATTTTCGATGGAACAAACCACAACGAAGGAACCTTTGTAGTCACGCATGACTTCAAGTTCAAATTCCTTCCAACCCAAAATGCTTTCTTCGACCAGAACCTCGGAAGTCGGGCTTTCATGAAGCGCACCCACCAGCATGTTTTGATACTCTTCCGGAGAGTAAGCAATACCGCCACCACCACCGCCCAGAGTATAATTTGGACGAAGAATCAATGGGTAACCCAAATCATCTGCGACCTGCAAGCCATGCTCGAAAGTACGAACCAAGTGGCTTTTCGGATAGCGCGCACCGATTTTATCAAGCAGGCCACGGAAGATTTCGCGGTCTTCCCCGGCTTTAATCACCTGAGGTGTCGCGCCCAGAAGCTGCACTTTATATTTTTGCAGAATGCCTTTGCCATGCAGATCCAAAGCCAGATTCAGAGCCGTTTGTCCCCCTAATGTGGGGATCACCGCATCGGGCATTTCCTTGGCAATGATTTTTTCAAGATAGTCGACCTTTAAAGGCTCCACATAAACACGAGTCGCAATTTCAGGATCGGTCATGATTGTTGCGGGATTTGAATTCACCAGGATGACTTCAAGTCCTTCCTTCATCAGCGCCTTACAGGCCTGAGTGCCGGAGTAATCAAACTCACAGGCTTGTCCAATCACGATCGGTCCGGATCCTATAATCAAAACCTTCTTAATGTCGGACTTACGTGGCACTCTTTCCCCCTTGCAAAAAACTAATGTCAAAACTTACGCAAAAAAAACTCCGGATATACCGGAGTTAATAAAATAAAATTAAATACCGAGCTTACCCTCGTTGGAGTAAATCATTTCCGGCCTTACGTGCTTGTACTGCTCGAACTTATATCTCATCTTGATCAAACGAAGCATCATCAGATCAGGATCCAAATCCGGGTCTTTGCGATGGCGTTTGACTTCACTTAAGATAAACTTCTTGGCACTTTCCGGATGGAAGCAAAAGCCACGAGTGAAAATGTAAGACTCCCCATGAGGAATCAAACGAACTTCAAACAATTCATCTGGATCAAATCCGAAAACATATGGTGACTCTTTCACAACCAACTTCTTGTTGGCCATAAGGTCCTTGATATACACATCGCCGTTCTTGATCTTGTTAAACTCGAAAATGGAATGACGGTGTTTTTTCAAAACTTCGATAAGTTCTTTTTCGTCTTCTGTGAAACGAAGCTCACGGACCAGGTGGCAGGCATCCAATGGAGTCTGGCCGAAACCTTTTAGTTCCCGTGTAAAGAAATACCAATCATAAAACTGTGCCATGCGGGATTCATAATGCTCGGAGTTCTCGTCCAGAGTGCCGGCATTCTCAAAGAATTCCTTTTTGGCCATAGCCAACTCATCCTTGAAGGCATCGCTAACAAAATGATTAAGAATCTTTTCGATTAACTTTTCGTATTCGTTCATATCATCCGCTCTACAAAATATCCAAACAGACCACTCGCTTCATGCGGGCCTGGGCAACTTTCAGGATGATATTGTATTCCCAAACACTTTCTTTTTTCACTATAAAAACCTGCCACAGTGCCATCATTTAGATTGGTGTGCGTCACTTTGACATCGTCAGGCAAAGTTGCCGGATCAACGGCATAACCGTGATTTTGGCTGGTCATATAAATTTGATTTAAAATCTGATCCTTAATGGGATGATTGCTGCCACGGTGGCCAAATTTCAGCTTATAGGTCTTGCCCCCCAGGGCCAAACCTAGGATCTGATGTCCCATACAGATTCCGAAGATGGGTTTTACTCCCAAAAGCTCTTTGACCGTGCCGATTGCCACCTTCACATCTGCAGGATCCCCGGGACCGTTGGTCAACATAATCCCATCGGGGTTATAATCCATGATTTCCTGAACGGAACTGCGGCTGTTGAAGATTTTGATTTCGGAACAACGATTTTGCAGTTCGCGAAGGATGTTTTCTTTGCTGCCAAAATCCAGAACCGCCACACGCGGCCCCACCATATTATCGCCTCTGCGAACTTCTGGCGCCGGACGCGAAGCCAGGAAAACCCAGTCCTTGTCCAAAGTTTTCTTTTTCGCGATCAAATCCATGGCAATTGTTTTGGCCTGATTCTGATCAGCGGCCTGAACCAAAGCTCCCCAAGGCGTGCCCCCATTGCGAAGTCTTAGAACCAGATGGCGGGTGTCGAGCTCCGTCAGCATCGGAATTTTGTTTTCGATCAGACGTTTTTTCCAGGCTTGATCCCGTTCGGAATCCTGAACTTCAAGACAAATGAATCCTTCGATCCACAGCTGACGGGACTCCCACGCCTCGTCCTCGATCCCGTAATTTCCCTGCATCGGTGCGGTCATCACCACGATCTGCGAAAAATAAGAGGGATCGGTTGCGATTTCCTCGTAACCAGAGTGAGAGGTATTGAAGACCACTTCACCCGCACGATTTTCACCACCATGCCAGGCTCCCTGATAAACTTCGCCCGTTTCTAAAACAAGCCAACCCTTCATACTCCCTCCAAGACATCAAGCAAGACCGCCTGGCGAACCAAGACACCGTTAGTGACCTGATCCAGCACGCGACAACGCGGATCCTTCTGCAAAACTTCAGCATCCATCTCGGTTCCCTGATTAATGGGCCCCGGATGCATGATGAGTGCGTTGCTTGAAAGATCTTTTAAATTTTCAACTGTAAAACCGAAATCCCTGCGATAGTTCGCCAGCGAATGACTGGCTTCATGGCGCTCGAGCTGAACTCTTAAGGCCATAGCCACTGAACACCACTTCAACCCCTCGGAAAGCGAAGCAAAAACTTTCACGCCTGCATGGTTTGGCAAGAACTCCTGAGGACCGCAAAACGCAACCGAGTAGTTTAACTTTGCTGCGAGCTCAATATGAGAAGCAGCGACGCGCGAATGACGGGCATCGCCCACGATTAGAACTTTTTGATTCTCGATGGATCCCAGATGCTTTCTGATTGTATACGCATCCAACAAGGCTTGTGTCGGATGCCCGCGCTTGCCCCAACCCGCATTAATGACTGGCATACCAACTTGGCTGGCGATGGCGTTGAAATCCAACTCATCCCCGGAACGAATCACCAAAAATGCCGGCTTCATAGCCGCAACATTCAATACTGTGTCTTCGAGGGTTTCACCCTTTTCAAGACTGCTGCCGGATTTCCCATCCAGAAGCAGCGGATAAACTCCAAGATGTGCGCAAGCGGTTTCAAAGCTCATTCGAGTTCGGGTGCTGGCTTCAAAAAACAAAAGGGCTCCGGTTTTTCCGAAGCCCTTGGATGGTAAAAATGGATTAGCTGCCAACTGGTCTGCTGTTGAAAATAGACGACCGATCTTTTCTTTTTCAAGGTTAACTAAATCAAGAATGGAGTGCTGAGTTCTAGATGACATCTAGAAGAACAGCCTAGAAGGCGTTGAGATTCCTGTCAATGAACCGCGGAAAAAACTCTGTTCCAACGCACCGAAGGATAACGGTCTCCACCCCACTTCTCCTGCCAATCCAAGGAAAGCCAGATCAGAACGACCTTACCCATGATTTGCGATGCCGGAACCGTGCCCCAATAGCGCGAGTCGTCACTCGCATCACGGTTATCACCTAAAATAAAGACTTCTTCAGGAGGCACAACGATAGGACCGAAATCCTTGGCTTCGAATTGCTTTTGAAAAATCACTTTCCAGGACATGTCCTGGTATTTTTCCTCGAAGATCTCGAACAAATCCTGGTTCGGATTGTCGATGCGACTGTCAGGGACTTTCGCGTACTCGAGCGGCTGATCATTCAATATCAAACGCCCGTTTTGAATCTGAATTTTATCCCCCGGCAGGCCAATCACCCGCTTCACATTCGAGATATCATTCTGATTTGAATAGTTAAAAACCACCACGTCGCCACGACTGGGAAAAAGAATGCGCCATTTTTTGTCTGACAGAGGAATCTGAATCCCGTAGGCCACGCGGGATGAAAAAATAAAGTCACCGGGTTTGAGAGTCGGCTGCATTGAGCCCGTCGGGACCTTGTAGGCAGTGATCAGATAGCTGCGCACGAAAAGCGCAAAAAAAACCGCGATCACCAAAGTTGTTAAGTATTCCCGCCAACGAGTCATGGAAAAATCTTATCTAACTTTTGTAATCGCGGATAGCTTTTTTGGAAATACGAAAAAACTAGTATTCGTCTTCGATGATTGGAGATGGATTTACGTCTCTGTTTTCCATGAAAATCACGGCTTTTGTGCCATACAGAGATTTATGGAAGAACTCTACCAAGCAACCGCTGTTTTCACGACCTGGAGTCCAGATAACTTTGGCTTCTACAGATTGAGTGAATGTTCTTTTTGCTGAGTTATATGAGCTATCCAATAACAAGACGTCAGTAACTTTACATTTGAAACCGTTTGCTTGTTCAGAAACAAGTACCGTCGGCAATACTTTACCGTCTGTTTCAACAACTACGCGCAATGAAATCACGCCGTCTTGATTGGAAGCAGTTACAGCTTCAACATAGTTTGTACGGTCTTCAAGATTTGTATAGTTCGTGCTGTATGCGAAAGCGCTAATTGACATTAACAATGTCATAGCAAAAGAAAGCATTTTCATGTTTTTACTCCTTGGATTGATGAATGGCCTCTAGTACCACACATCGGCCTTACGGAATAACGCAATGTGTCCAAATGTAAAATAAACCAGCCTGTTTAACTTTTATCACAGATGTATGTATTTGATATTACTGAATAGTTTTAAATAGTCGGGACCATCGCATTTGCGCCGGATCACACATGAATCGCATTGAAGGCAAAGTGCTGTCGCAGGAAAGCCAGATGGCCCAGGCACGCCCTACCACGTAATCCGCTTTCACGAATCCCCAGACTCGGGAGTCACTGGATTGATCGCGATTGTCGCCCATAAAGAAATAGTGACCTTCGGGAACTTTAAAAGTCTGAGCCGGGGGATCATCATCGAACTTATAATCCATAAAACGGATCAGATGACTGCTGCTATCTAAATGTTCGTCGTAGTAGGTAAAGCCGGATTCAAACTGGCTATCTTGACGATGATCAAGAGGCAGAGCTTCTCCATTCAAGGTGATTTGACCCGCTTTCACTACGACTTCGTCACCAGGAACACCGATCAATCGCTTGATGTAGTACACGTCGGGATTTTCAGGATATTTGAAAACCACAATGTCAGCGCGCTGAGGTGGAGCCCACTGAAACAGCCACTTGTCACTGAAAGGAAGATGCAATCCATAGGCAAATTTCTTAACCAGGATATGATCGTGAATCAAAAGATTCGGGATCATACTGCCAGAGGGAATTACAAAGGGCTCAAACAACGCCCAGCGCACACCCAACACCAGTAAAATAGGAAAAAGGAACGTTAGAATCGCCTGATTCCACGTTCCTTTCAGATTTTTTCCAGCTGGTGTTTGTGAGGTCATTGACTAGTTTACAGGATGGAAGAAACGCTTCCAGCGAATCGTCAGCGGATTGCAAAGCATTGGCAAAGCTGGAATGGTTTCTTCGCAAGACAACCAAACGAACATCGCACGTCCCAAAATATTTTGCTTAGGAAGGAAACCCCAAACACGACTGTCCATGGAGTTCATACGATTATCACCCATAACAAACAAGTGATCTTCTGGAACTACCACTGGGCCGAATGTTTCGTAGAAATCACCCTTGCGAAGCAGGATCGAATGATCTTTGCCTTCACCGCCGTCTTTTCCAGGGGGAAGTGCCTCGGTAAATTCAACGTAATTGGATTTCGCGTCGTTCACGTTCCCGTCACGAGTGAAATCCGCATCACGCAACCAATCAAAGTCCACTTGAGAAGCCGGAACTTTCTTTTCAACAGGTTTGTCGTTCACGAAAAGAGTTCCGTTTTCATAGTAGATCTTATCACCCGATTCACCCACGATACGTTTGATAAAGAACGTGCTCATATCGCGTGGAAATTTAAAAACGATCACTTCTCCACGTTTTGGCTCGCTGAATTTAACCAGCCAGTTTTCACTGAATGGCACTCGCAAACCGTAGGTGAATTTGTTCACAAAGATATGATCATGAATCAACAAGCTTGGAAGCATGGATCCTGATGGAATCACGTAAGCCTCAACGAAGCCCCAGCGAATGAACAATGCGATGAAAACCGCAAGGAAGAGCGAACCCCAACCCTCTGTCCAAAAGTGTTTCGTTCTCCAGTCCCATGGTTTTGGTTTGATTGCCTGATCCTTAGACATAACCTAGTCCTCTACTTTCAAGATTGCCAAGAATGCTTCCTGAGGAACATCGACGGAGCCGACGGACTTCATGCGCTTCTTACCTTCTTTTTGTTTCTCCAAAAGCTTACGTTTACGGGAGATGTCACCACCATAACATTTGGCAGTAACGTCCTTGCGAATCGCGCCTTGGGTTTCACGAGCGATAATTTTTGAACCGATTGCCGCTTGAATATTAATCTGGAACTGCTGACGAGGAATGAGTTCTTTCATTTTCTCGGTCAGTTTACGACCACGAGTGACCGCTTTTGATCTGTGGACAATCAATGATAAGGCATCGATCGGCTCAGAGTTGATCAAAATATCCAACTTCACAAGGTCAGCTTCCTCGAAGCCGATGAATTCATATTCCAAAGACGCATAGCCTTTAGAGATGGATTTCAAACGGTCATAGAAATCCATAACCATTTCATTCATCGGAAGTTTGTATTCGATGATAACTTTCTTTTCGTTCACATATTCCATCTTAAGCTGAGCGCCGCGCTTGTCTTCACAAAGCTTTAAGATTCCACCGATGTATTCAGTGGGGGTATGCAAAGTCACCTTTACGTAAGGCTCTTCAAATTTTGCAATTTTAGATTCATCAGGCATGCCCGATGGATTTTCCAACATCAAAACTGTGCCGTCCGTTTGCGTGATTTGGTAAACAACCGTTGGAGCTGTCGTGATCAAATCAAGATTGAACTCACGCTCCAAACGCTCTTGAACGATCTCCATATGAAGAAGGCCCAAGAAACCACAACGGTAACCAAAACCAAGGGCCGCGGATTTTTCAACTTCGAATGATAACGACGAGTCATTCAAACAAAGTTTATCCAAAGCGTCTTTCAAGCTTTCGTATTCGGAAGCTACGACTGGAAAAATACCTGCGAAGACCATCGGCTTAATTCTTTGGAAACCTGCCAAAGGCTCTGCTGCTGGATGTTTAGCACCGGTAACAGTGTCACCCACTTTAACGTCACGGATATCCTTGATACCGCAGATGATAAAGCCCACTTCGCCCGCTTCAAGAGTGTCTTGAGGAGCCGGGAATGGTTTGTATTTACCCATACGCAAAACTTCATAGTCACGATCCGTGGCCATGAATTTAATTTTGTCGCCTTTTTTGATTGTGCCATCGACCATACGAACCAGGACAACAACGCCTTGATAAGCATCGAACCAAGAGTCGAAAATCAAACCACGCGGAGTGAGCGTGTTGTCTGCTTTCGGTGGCGGAACTTTTTCAACGATCGCTTCAAGAATATCAGTGATACCGATTTTCTCTTTGGCAGACGCGTGAATGATTCCCGTTGTATCCAATCCGACAGTGTCTTCAATTTGTCTTGCTACACCCTCTGGGTCAGCAGATGGCAAATCGATTTTGTTCAAAACCGGAATGATCTCGAGATTATTTTCCATCGCAAGATAAACGTTTGCGAGAGTTTGAGCTTCCACCCCTTGTGCGGCATCGACAACTAAGATCGCGCCTTCACAAGCAGCCAATGAACGAGACACCTCGTAAGAGAAGTCCACGTGCCCCGGTGTATCGATCAGGTTGATCTGATACATATTGCCGTCTTTCGATTTGAAATCCAGGCACACTGTTTGAGCTTTGATTGTGATCCCACGCTCACGCTCAAGTTCCATGTTGTCCAGGAACTGTTCTTTCTTTTCACGATCGGAAAGAGAACCAGTTGCTGAAAGAAGACCATCCGCCAAAGTTGATTTGCCGTGGTCGATATGAGCGATAATTGCGAAGTTACGTATAAACTTTGGATCCATTGGCGCCATTATTATAAAAGAAGCGCCGAGTTGCTAGAGACAACTCGGCGCAATGATTAATAAATTTCAAAATCTAACAGGTCCTAAACCAAGCCTTTTACAGCCTCTTTTAGCTGATCTACCTTATTTAGCTTCTCCCAAGAGAAACCTTCTTCATTACGACCGAAGTGGCCGTACGCAGCAGTTTGAGAGTAAATCGGTCTTAAAAGGTCCAAATCCTTCGTAATGCGAGCTGGGCGCAAGTCAAAGACCTGACGAACTGCTTTTTCAAGCACTTCAGAACCCACTTTGCTTGTACCGAAGTCATTCACAGTGATTGAAACCGGCTCAGCAACACCAATCGCATAAGCAACTTGAAGCAAGCAACGGTCAGCCAACCCTGCACCCACGATGTTCTTCGCAATGTGACGAGCTGCGTAAGCCGCAGAACGATCCACTTTTGAAGGGTCTTTACCAGAGAAAGCGCCACCACCGTGTGCACCATGGCCACCATAAGTGTCCACGATAATTTTTCGACCCGTCAAACCAGCATCACCCATTGGACCGCCCGTAACGAATCTGCCAGTGGGATTGATGAAGAATTTAGTTTTTGCATCGATCCACTGAGCCGGGATTGATTTTTTGATCAACTCTTCAGTGATAAATTCCTGGATTGTTGCATTGGAAACGCTTTCCGCATGCTGAGTGGAGATAACCACTGCATCAATGCGTTTTGCGATACCGTTTTCGTATTGAACAGTTACTTGGGATTTAGCATCCGGGCGCAACCAATCCACTTTGTTTGCTTTGCGAAGAGTCGCAAGATCTTTCACCAAACGGTGCGACATCGCGATTGAAAGAGGCATCAATTCTGGAGTTTCGTTAACAGCGTAACCAAACATCAAGCCCTGATCGCCAGCACCCTGGTCGTCAGACAAAGTTTCCTTAACACCGACTGCGATGTCAGGAGATTGCTGGCCAACTGCAACCGTTAC
The DNA here is from genome assembly GCF_047305925.1 of Bdellovibrio sp. HCB290. GTDB lineage: Bacteria > Bdellovibrionota > Bdellovibrionia > Bdellovibrionales > Bdellovibrionaceae > Bdellovibrio. Next base: position 3,056,341 of record NZ_CP178620.1, read on the forward strand.
TGCACAAGTTTTGTAGTCAAAACCCTTGTCAGAATGGTCGTAACCAATACGTTTAACAACATCACGAGCTACCTCTGAAAAGTTAACTTTTGCAGAAGTTGTGATTTCACCAGCGACAACGATCAAACCTGTAGTTAGCAAAGTCTCACAGGCAACGCGACCTTTTGGGTCTTGAGCAAGAATAGCATCCAGGATGCCATCAGAGATTTGGTCGGCCATTTTATCCGGATGGCCTTCAGAAACAGATTCACTCGTAAAAAGATAGTTTTTCACTTCTATTTTTCCTTATGGACGAAGCAGCCACACTCTAACCGGGGCAGAGTGTAACAATGATTGATTAACGACTTTAAAGTCTGCTACGCAACCTATCAAAATCGAATTTGGGGGTCAACCTATTGCGGGGCGATCTTAAGGAAAAGACTAACTCTGGTGCCCTTATTCAAGGGATCCACTGAATCACAGATACTGTGAATTTGAAGACGACCGTGGGCTTTATCGAGGTAATGCTTCATGAGCAATAGTCCAAATCCCGTGCCCTTTTCACCCCAGGTGCCAGCAGATGAAGGCAAGGCCCCCGCGATCTCCCATTGCATCAGACGCTCATTGGGAATGCCATGGCCGTAGTCCCGAATCACCAATTCGAACTCACCACCATGGGAAACCCCGCTCACCACGATTTTACTGCCTGGATCACTGAACTTAATGGCATTCGATATGGCATTGCTTATAACCTGGGTTCGCAGGCTGATTTCATCGCCCAAAACATAGACTGATTTAAGTTCGGGACTGACCTCAAGGGAAAGGCTCTTTTCGCGAAGGCGTTCATCAAACAACACCGCTACAGATTCCATCAATCCGCTTAACGAGATCGGAAGAATGTTCAACACCACTCTGCCGGAATCAGCCGCATCAAAATAGCGGGCATTTTCAACCGTATGACGAATGTTACCAATGATCTTTTTAGAATGGCTTAGCTCTGACTCCAGCTCGGGGAAACGTTTTTGAATTTTTGCCTGGGTCATTTCCACCACCGCCAAAGGGTTTAGGATGTCATGAGTGATAGCCCGGAAGAGCTGGCGAATCTGCATGTTTTTGGCAGAAATCTTATTGTGATAAAAATAGCCCAGCTCAATAAAGAATAGCGAAAAGCCCCCAACAAGAGCAATCAACCCCAAGCCGACCATAAACTGAACAACGACTTTTCCGTCTTCGGATAACTGATTTGGCGGCACAAGCCCCCTTGCCTGAGCAAGGAACATCATCACGTATCCAGAGACACAAATAAAAATCCACGTCAGAGCGTGAGTTTTGTTGGTCAATATCCCAACAATCATCGGCAACACCGCAATCCAAAACAGTGTGGGAGCAAAAAATCCGCCAGTGAAATAGGCGAATGAAGTTTGAAAAACCATTCCCGATGCAACCATGACGTAGGTTGCAAATGCAATGGAGCGGGCCATCTTATACCACATCGGACAGAATGCATGAACAATGGCGCAAGTGAACCCAATGGTTGCGAGACGCTTATCTGCGACCAGAAATATAGAAAGGAAGCTGTACATCCACATGAACAGTCCCGTCAGCAGGGTGATCGCGACTAACAAGCGATATTTATAGGACCTTGTCACGGCATCGTCTTCAACGACGGAAGAGAATAACCAATTACCAAAAAAAATGCCGGGATCCGTGCTTTTCATTAGCACATTAAACAACAAAAGGTGGTTACTAACCACCTTTTGTTAATTACAAAATGAATTTCAACTTTGCATTATGCTGCTTTTCTCAGCCTTAGCATTTGATTCAACCGACCTTCCTTGGAAAGCTCAGGTTTCTTGTGATCCTTGTACATTTTCGATGTCTTTAAGAACTGCTTTTCAAGTTTATCCACGCAAGCGTCTACTGCTGCGTACGCATCCACACTAAACGAAGAGGCTTTAAAATACTTTTCGCGGGTGTTTACGGAAATCTCCACACAAAATTCATTCTTGGTTTTGCTGAAGTAAACGGACCCGTAACCTTCTCTAAGCAGAAATTGTCCGATCTCCTCCATACGTTGTTCGGTATATTCAACTAGTGAATCGGAGTGATCAAGATGCTTAAAGGTTGTGTTCATTTTCATTATTATCTCCTCCAGCCCCTTTCAAGGCCTTCTAGTGTGTTCCTGAGCTTCTTATCGGCCCGGCTAGACCAAAGATGAGCTCTATATTGAGAACCGGAGGAATTAATTTGCGGTTAATTTAATTTCTCATTTTGAGAAAATAAATTTTCACGGATTAGGCCAGGAATTAAGCCTGAAATTAAGCAGGTGCGGTGTCCTCGGATGTGACCATTCGCTTATAAAAATAATGTAATTTCTTAGCACCCGGCAACAGATTGGCCGCCCAATCGTTATGGGCATTGTGATCGGCACCATCGGTAATATATTTCAAGGAAATCAGCTGCACTCCCATTTTACGGCAAACCTTGGCCAGGGCATAGCCTTCCATGTCCACCAGATCACAAGGAATCTTCGGCGTGCCTGTCTCGAAATTATCCCCGGTACTGCAAATTCCATGGGGAAGCTCTGAAAAATAAGGAATCAAATCGATTTTTCCTGGCATGGGATCAAAAGGAGTCTCCCCCACTTTAAATCCCAGCGGAGTGATATCCATATCCCTTTGTACGAAGGCCGATACTTCGACCAACTCATGAGTTTTAAACTTTGAACTGCCGGCAGTGCCGAGATTGATAATGACCTTGCATTTGGTTTTGTGAATCACATCCATGGCCGTCAAAGCGGCATTCACTTTACCAATACCGGTATAGTGAACTGGGATATTCGCGTGCTCGAACACACCCTGGGATTCATGCGGAAGGGCCATCAATACTGCGACGTCTTTAATATTGAACAAGGGAGAATACCTCTTTGCCGTTAAACTTCATTTGGTTCAGGAAAGTCAGATTCGCCAGAACCGCCACTGCCTGCACTGTATACCCAGCATGGTTACTTAAATCAATAGCGGCCTGCAAAGTGCCACCGGTAGCCAGAACATCGTCGACAATCATGATATTACCCTTGCCTAAGGGAAGCTCGATTTCCGCGGTGCCGTTCACCAGATTTTTGGAGACGAAGCTTAAGGCTTCCGGATTTTGCAACAGAGGTGACATGTCTCTGAATAGAATTCCCTCTTTTGGGAAGTTCGGCACATCACGAATTAAGGATTTCAAATTCACAGGTTGCCTCCACAGGTCAGCTGGAATTTCATTCTAGCGTCCCTGGAGAAACTTTTCTAGGTCCACAGACCCTTTCTGCGCGACCTAGAAGTATTTTTTACGTTGGGATGAAGGCAGGATCTTCAAAACGTCGCGGTATTTTGCGACGGTACGACGGGCGATTTGAATGCCATCGACTTTCAGCAAATCCACGATTTTTTGGTCTGACAATGGGTTCTTCGGATCTTCCTTGGAAACCAGGTCTTTGATTTTCACCTTCACTGATTCACTCGCCAGCGAATCACTGCCATCACCTGAAGAAATCCCTGAATTGAAGAAGTATTTCAATTCATAGATACCTTGTGGAGTATGCACGTATTTCGCTGTCGTCACACGGCTGACCGTGGATTCATGCATCCCGATGTCATTCGCGATATCGCGCAAAACCATCGGTTTCAAATGCTCAGAACCTTTTTCAAAGAAGTCGCGCTGATGTTTTACGATCGACTCGGCCACTTTATAGATTGTTCTTTGTCTTTGGTGGATGGACTTAATCAACCAGACAGCAGAGCGCAATTTCTCCTGAATATAATCCTGAGTTTTATCGCCCGTGGTTTTTCCACTTTTCAGCATGTTTTTATAGAAATTTGAAATCTTCAAACGTGGCAAACCGTCTTCATTCAAAGACACCACGTAATCGTCGCCCACTTTGTAAACGTAAACGTCTGGCGTTACGTAGTGAGTATCACTGGAAACGAACGCACGGCCTGGTTTCGGGTCCATGGCGTAGATGATTTTACACATCTCAACCACGTCTTCGATATCACGACCCAAAGCTTTGGCGATGGCTTCATAATTTTTCTTTTCCAGATCCTTCAGATGATTCGTAATAAGGCTTACAAGATCGTGAGTGTCTTCTTCAAGATGCTTCGCTTGGATAAGCAGACATTCTTTTAGGTCACGAGCCCCCACTCCGGGAGGATCGAACTCATGAATCAGCGTCAGAGTATCTTCCAAAAGGCCCTTATCGAGCTTTTCTTCCTCTGCCAATTGATCCATTGGAACTTTGAAGTAACCATCGTCATCGATCGCACCAATAATGGCATCAGCAGCGCGCTCCTCTTCCTCAGAGAAGCCGTTCATTTTCACTTGCCAGTAAAGGTGATCGTGAAGTGTTTGCGATGCAGTGATGACGTTTTCATAATTCATGATCTCTTCAGAACCGGACATGCCAGACTGAGGAGGTTTTTGATTTTGTTCAATGTAAGATTCCCACTCGAACTCATCTTGCTTTTGTGGGTCTTGGGAAATCTGATCGTTGGTGGATTCGATGGAACCCTCGCCAGCAACTTCGTCTGCCGCTTCTTTTGTACGCTGCAGATCTTCTTCTTTAAGCTGTTCTGCTTCCTCTAGAATTGGGTTTTCTTCCAGCTCAGAGCGAACCGCTGACTCCAGTTCCATACGCGACATCTGCAACAGTTTAATCGCTTGTTGCAGTTGTGGAGTAATGACCAGAGATTGACTCAGGTTCATGGTCTGTCTAAGAGCCATTGTTTACCTTCCTAAAAAACGCACTCGAGCGTTACAGCCTAAAGTTTTCACCGAGATAGAATTTACGAGCCAATTCAGATTGTGTGATTTCATCAGCACTTCCGCTGACCTGAATCGCCCCGTCCTTCAGTATATAAGCATAATCGCAAATGCCCAAAGTCTCACGAACGTTATGATCCGTAATGAGAACTCCTATACCTTTGGCCTTAAGTTCGCGGATGATATTCTGGATATCCCCGACCGCAATCGGATCGATCCCCGCAAAGGGCTCATCCAGAAGAAGGAACTTCGGTTCACCCGCCAGGGCGCGTGCGATCTCCACACGACGGCGCTCACCACCTGAAAGTGCGTAACCATAGCTATCGCGAATATGACCCACACGAAGCTCTGAAATCAGCAGCTCCAGGCGTTCTGCGCGTTGGGCGCCACTGAATCCATGGGCTTCCAAAGCCACCGTGATATTTTCAGCCACCGTCAGTTTACGAAAAATGCTGGGTTCTTGCGCCAGGTAACTCAAGCCCACTCGCGCGCGCTTGTACATGGGCTCTTTGGTGATATCTTCATCGTCCAGGTGAATCGCACCCTTATCCGGCTGAATGATTCCCACCACCATATAAAAAGAAGTGGTCTTACCAGCACCGTTAGGCCCTAAAAGACCGACAACTTGTCCTGATTCCACTGAAAAAGACGCCCCATCGACGACTTTGCGTTTCTTGAAGCTTTTTGAAATTTCTTTGATGGTCAGAATACTCATTTGTCCATGTTCTCCATCTTGGCGCGCACTCGTTCAACTTTAACCTTTTTTCCGCCTTCAAGAAAGATGATTTCCTCGCCGCTCAGTTCATCATTGTTTTGAATGACCTTGGGCTTTCCTTTAAAGACGTACTTATTTGCTAAAAGGTCCAGGTTGACTGTGTCCGCCGTTGCAAACTTGTCGGCGTCACTGACTTTAACGCCCCCTAAAATACTTATCGAACTTAAAATGTTTTCGCCTCTATCATACATGAAGCTGGCCTCAGGACCCTCGAGGCGCATTCCATCGTAATTCATACGAACTGCGCCAAGAAATCTCGCCATGTTGTGTTTACCGCTGAACTCGGCGCCGTCGGCATCAATCTCGAAACGTTTGCCTTGATTGGTGGACTTGGTGGCTGTCACTTTTTCGCGGATAACCATTTTGGACTGATCAACAAAGACCTGCATACTGCGCCCTTTGACGACCATGCCACCACCGGATTTATCCGGTGGACCTTCCATATAAACCGTTTCCGGGCTTTCAATGAGACGCTTCACAGACGAATAGGAAATACCCGGAGTTTTGAATACGTAGCCGTTTTCAGAACGCGTGATGACATTGCCTTCGATTTTCAGATCCTTCGAAGCCGCATCAATAGTGCCCTCATCACCGGTGGCAGTAAATTCAACTTTTTCCTTGTTATAAAAAAACACGCGGACTTTTTTCAATTTCCAGTTACCACTGCCCTGACTGCCTTCTGCAGATTCAGAAAACAGCTCCCAGTCACGCTGCCCCTTTTGGCTTTCCACCAGATGAACACCACCCATGCGCTGATCCGCCATAGGGCCCGCTGTGGGTTTTGCTTGGGCATCTTTACCCAGCTCTTCAAGTTCTTTTCTTCTTTTTTCCTGGAGTTCTACGCGCGCCTGAACCTGGGTATCGTCCTCGTGTTCAAGCTTTTGAGGAAAGACAATAAGAACCTCAACAAATAACAAAACTAAAAGTGCTGTAAAAATGAGGTTCTTGAATTTGGCCATGGATCGATTCTACCCAAACTATTGGGTAGAAGTCGACTGGTTAGAGTTTTTGATCACCGCGAAATTGATTTCGCCGGCACCGGCTTCTGTCACTGTAAACATAACTTTTTTCACAGTCAGGAAATCCATACCCTTATCGGCTTGGATAGTCACTTTGCTCCATGCATTATCATCCTCAGGGCTTTGACCTTTAGTTTGATCAACAGCATTTCTGATTTTGTTCTGCAATTTTGCTTCGTGGTCCGCTTTGCTTTTTGCCAAAGCCAACGTCAACTGTTCCTTCAACTTCGGGATGCTCCAGTCATCTGGTCCCGACGCCTGAACTTCATCGAACGTCGCTACAACATCCCTGTCCAAAACAATTTCCTTGTTGGAAATCGTCACAACGTGTGCGGGCTTCAATTCTTTTACACTTGCTGCCTTCGGAAGTGTTACTTCTTTTGGCATGTACAGAATGTCACCTGTCGTATTGTAGTTCTGAAGAAGGAAGATCACGAGAACCGTAAACATGTCGACCATCGCTGTCAAAGACAGAACCGCCGTCACTCCACGCTTCCCTTTTTTCTTACTCAAAATATTATGGTAACGATGTCTCTCGCCCGGTTTAAAGATTGCCATTATTGAGGCGCTCCTGTCGCGACTGATATCGCACTAAATCCTGCGATCAGGCAATTATCCATCGCCTTGATCAATTGTTCGTATGGCAGATCGTCTGCCATAGTCAGGATTGCATCCACTTTTTCTGGATAGATTTGTTTAACTCTTTGAAGTTGCGCAATAAGGCCCGCATCGTCAAATTGTCCCGCTTGCATCGGAAGACTGATGACTTGTTTCCCAACAGTTAAAACATAACCAACAGGCTTCACGTCCACCTTCAACACCACATCCGCATTAGGAGGTGGGGTCGGATTGGGTTGAGTGTCGGATTTCTTACCGTACAAGGAACTACCAATTTGAATCATAGAGATCTGAGTCCAAACGGCGGAGATCAAGAGGAACGTAATAAGTACGCTCATCAAGTCAATAACAGGCACGAGATTCAACTCGATATTCTTCGCCCTGCCGCCCTTGCCACCTTCTTCTATGTGAGCCATGCTAAACCTCTAAACTCTCAAAAAATTAATCTCTGATTTTCTCTCTGTTTGCTACAACCAGATTCAAAAGGCTCATGCTGGTTTCAACAACTTCGTTCTCTGTTTTTTGGATACGATGTTGGAATAAACCGTAGGCAACGATACAAAGGATCGAAACCAAAAGACCGAATGCCGTACAATTCAGGGCATACGAGATACCTTTTGAAAGTTCGATGGATTTAGTCGCTGGATCTGCAACCGCAACCGCCTTAAAGGAACCGATCATACCTACGATCGTACCAAGAAGACCCGCAAGTACGGCGATATTACCGAAAACTGCAAGGAAGGAAACCCAACCCTCAACTTTTGGCATCTCTCTCATAACTGCTGCATCCATTGCCACTTGAATTTCTTCGTCAGGGCGTTTGTTCATTGCCTGCACAAGACCGGCTTTAACTGTGTTCGTCAAAGCTGCTGGGCGAGCGTCGCAATAAGAAATAGCCTGGCGAAGATCACCTGCTACTACCATGCGGAAGATTTGATCTGTGAATTCTTTCTTATCCACATTCAGGTTTTTCAACTTCATGATACGGTCAACGATGACCATGATCGACATGATGAAGATTGCCGCGATGATGTACATCACGAATCCACCCTCATGGAATGCACGTTGAATGAAGTTCATGTTATCACCTGTTGCAACTTGCACTGCTACGTTAGTTGCTGCGTTTGTTGCTGCTGCTGCTGCTGCGTCTGTTGGGTTCACGGGATTCCTCCTATAAGGTATCTTTTATTAAATCTTAATTTCTAATTCTATTGTTGGTTCAGAACGAATGGGTAAGCTTCGATCACTGCCACGAGACCTGCTGGAGGTTCCGGGAATGTCCAACTTGCCAAACGATCCTTGATACAGTTCTCAACCTGCTTGTTACCAAGCGATGAGCTCTTCACTACTACGTTGCGGGCTTGACCTTGAGCTACGATTTCCCAGCCCAGGATCACTTTACCCTCTAAACGAGTCCCTTTTGCGACCGTGTTAAGTGCTCTTTCGTAGCAGCTCTTAACTTCGTGAAGCTTCGCTCGGATCACACGGCGGATCGCTTCTTTGTCGATAGTTCCGTCAAAGGATTCTTCCATACCGCCGCCTTCGATCGCGACTTGGGATTTCGAACCGAAACCTTCAGAAGCACCGTAAGCAGATTGGCCTGACCCACGACCCTTAGTTCCGATACCCGCGATACCTTGAGTCGCAGTCCCTTTACCACCGGCGCCGGAGTCTTTGAATTTGGAACCCAGATCATCACCCGCGCGGTTCTCGTTCATACCCGATGTACCAGTTGCACGGTCCGCCATACCCAAAACTTCACCCTGACCTGAGTAAGCTTTGTCTATCGATCCACGGTTTCCACCGCCACCGAAGGCACTGAACAGACCCACTTTGGAAAGATCTTTATTTTTGGACTGCGCATTCGCACTTGCCGTCTCACCCATCTTCACTGCGCCACCTTGGCGAGTTGAAGTGAACTTCTTAGTACGATCTTTAGTTTCCTTAGGAGCAACTTCGCTTGCACGTGCTGCAGTTTGAGCTTTTTGCGCAAGTTGTGGCTTGTTCTCAGGCTTTTTCTGCTGAGCCGTTTTATCCTTGTCAGACACGACAACTTTTCTTGGTGTCGGCGTCGGAGTTGGCTGCTGCACCGGCGTCGGAGACGGCTCTGGTGGCTTCGGCGTCGGAGTAGGCGGAGGAGGAGGCGTCGGCGTCTTATCAAAGATCACCTGAGCAATACGCTGAACGTCCTCTTGTTTGTTTTCTTCCCAATCATTTGGAGTGGTCGCAGAAATATACAATGCAAGCAAACCAACGATAATCATGGACATGATCATTCCGGTCATTTCTGAACCAGACAACATGACGTTCGTGATCGGCACCACTGGAGCCTGAGGCACAAAACGCACATACAAATGAATCATTCCACCTGGCAATACCAGACAAAGCATCTCGTTCTGATCCACACGAACTGAATATCCCGCACCCGCTTTTTGTGCGCGACCGGATCTCTCAAGTTCTTCAACGCTGACGTTTCCGTTAGCACCGATCAATTCAATCTTCATATCTGCGGACGTGTTAACTTTTAGACCACCCGCCATATCCAGAATCTGGAATCCCCTTGGCAGAATTCCTTCCGGCAAAGCAATGCTATCCGATTTATCTTCACCCAGATTCACTTTTACCGGCTGATTGCCTTTGAAGTTGTACGTATTCAGGATGCGCTCTTTCCAAGCGACGATCACCTGAACAGTCGGGCCTTTGCCCGGCTTCAAGTATGATTTCAAATCCTGCACTTCACTTGGAGGAGCAAAGGTTTTTTCTTTTTTGTCTTTTTTAAATGAAACTTTACCAGGGCGGATTTCCGGGCGCGAAGGCGTCGGAGCAACTGTCGTAGCAACAACCGCTGGTGAAACCACCGCTGCAACTGGTGCGGCCTTCTCATCAATCACAGGCACAACAGTTGGAATGGAAACTTTCACTTCCTCTTTCTTCTCGACCGCTGCAGGCGGAGGAGTCGCTGGAGCCATTTTTTGTGGCGCAGGCGGCTCTACTGGTGGCGGCGGACTGACTGGAGCTACCGTGACCGTTTCAGTCGGTACTGGCGCTGGTGGTGGAGTCGAAACCGCAGGAGCTACCGGAGGTTCAACCGGAGCAACTGGTGCTGCCACCATGTCGTTCATTTGCGCTTCACCTGGAGGTGGTCCTTTTGGTTTGGGAACCCCTAGAAAGAATACAATTTTGAAAGGTCCTACGTTGACTTCATCACCAGAGGAAATGCTTTCATCAAGAACTGCCTGACCGTTTTTGAAAGTACCGGTCTGAGAACCCAAATCACAGATATAATATCCGGCATCCCGTCTTTCCAAAAGACAGTGAATAGGTGATACACCATCACCATCCAGGTCGACATGAACTTCCTCAGAGTGACCAATTACGATCTGATCCTGATCGAACTGTTTCACTCCAATAAGTTGGTTATCCTTAAAGATTCTGAATATTAACGGCGATCTCAATTACTACCTCGAACTCGCTGAATGTCTTCTGCTGATTTTCTCATCTCAGGAATGAAGTTTTCCCTTAACTTGATCAATCTTTTATAATTGAAGTTTTTCTTTTGGAAGAGATAGGACAACTCAGGCTTTTGAGTGCCCCCTTCAACCAATTCATCTTCGAAGTTCAGTGTTGCTTTACGCTCTTTTTTTACGGCGTCTTGTGCGTAAGCAAAATTGCAAGCCATGGATATGATTCCAAGCAATGATATGTATTTTAAAACTCGCAACATGGTTCACTCCCTCGAGGATTAACTTATTTTAAACCTGCTTTGGCCTTGTTCTCCAAAGCATTTATTTTATTACTCGACCCTGCTGGTCCACCCACGAACTTTAGTCTGCTGATAACGTCCAGACCGTCCTTATATTTTTCCATTTTATCGACAAGAAGAATAGCGTAGTTCAGCATCGCCTCTCGGTTATTGCTGTCCTCTTTGACGACTTTCTTGTATAGGTCGGCGGCTTTGTCGTAACTACCTGTAGCAGTTAGTGCTACTGCATAGTTGTTCATAACTCGTGGATCTTTAACTCCGCGACTATAGGCAACTTCCAAAGCCAAAAGACCTTTTTTATAGTCTTTTTCCTGAACATAAATGGAACCTACGTTTGCAGAAGCCACAGGCTCCATCGCGTTGATCGAAAGAGCTTTCTTGAAAGACTTGATCGCCTCACGTCTTTCATTCTGAGCTAACTGGACCACTCCTAAATTGGAGTAAAGCTCAGCCATACTTGGATTCGCACCAATCGCCTTACTTAACAAGTAACGGGACAAATCAAAGCGGCCTTTTTTAAAGTGGTACATCGCCAAAGCATTCAAAGCTCGGGCATCGTTACCATTTTGCGCAAGGATATCTGTCGCCGCACGATAGATTCCCTCATCGTTCTGGGATTTGATCGCAGAATTCAAATTGGAGTATTGCGAAGATCCAACCGGTGCTGCTTTTGGAGTTTCCGGAGTCGGCTCATCCGCTGCTTTTTCCTCTGCCGGAGCCTCCGGCATTGGGGCATCTGCCACGCTGTCCATACCACCCATCATGTCTTCAGAACTCTCGTTGGATTTCGGAGTGGAAGAACAAGCTGCAATAAATAGTACAGTTATTAGTAAAATCTTTTTCATTATTGACCCATCCAATTCACCAGACGAAGTTCAGAGCCCATTTCACCACCGTTATAGTAGTTAACCGGGTCCACTTTGCTCATGTAGTCCAGAGCTGCACGGTAGGCATCGTTATAGGCTTCAAGCTCCCAAGCACGATCCACACAGGCCTTGTACGAATCTTTCGCTTTACCCACAAAAGGCTCCGCGAACTTTTCAACACCCGCCTTGTATTGCTTGGTCTCTTCCGGATTCAAACCACCTGGCAATGGAGCATTTGTGATTGCTTGGGCCATATTTGTATTGGCATCACCCAACAGCGCCAGAGAACTGATGATCTCTTCAGCACTGTCGTACTTGATCACATCCACTAATTCGCCGGATAGCTTCGTCAATAAACCGATCTTTTTGTCAGCGGCTGCTTTTTGTTTTGCCGGGTTCGCAGGGAAATTGATCGAGCGCATTTCTTTAAATGTTGTCAAAGCATCCGCAAATTTCAGCTTGGCTGCATAGGAAGCACCCGGGCCTTTTTTGTTTGGAGCAAACCGTCTTTGGATCGAAACAACTTTGCCAGCCCATTCTTTAGAACGCGTGATCGCGCCTACATCTTTGGACAGCTCGTAAACCCAGTAAGCACTCTCGACCACTTTTTCCTGATCGCGGCCCCCCGTTTCGACGTATTCCATATAGTTACGGATTGCCGCACCTTTTTGATCAGCCTTACGGTGAATCGTCGCGATACTATAAAGAACCTCAACATTTTCACTGCGTTTTTTGTTCATCTTAGTGAACTCAGTGTAAGCGCGAATAGCTTCATCGCTGCGACCCAAAGCATCGTACAATACAGCAGCATTAAACATCATGTTTGGAGACAACGGATCTTTCGGCGCTTCCAAAGCAAGTTGTTTGTAAAGTTTGGCTGCTTCTTCAAACTGCGCTGAATCCTGATATTGTTTTGCCAGGAATCTGCGAACTTTAGGCTTTAGCTTTTCAGCTTCAGGATCCTTGGATGACATAATGCCTTTGTAAGCGGCAATTGCCATACCATTTTGCCCTGCGCGCTCGTAGTTGATACCGGCGTTATAAAGTGCGGTCGTCGCAAGACTTGATCCCGGATTGGACTTAGAGAATGCTTCGTAAGCCTGAGCTGACTCAGCAAACTTCTTTTGGCCCTCTAGATCCTGACCTTTTTTGAAAGAGGCCTTCTCCATGACGCCTTTGATGTCTTTACCCACCGGTGAGGCTGCGATAGAAGGCACTGCAAGCATTTCTGCTCCGACCTTCTCCAGACCCGCGTAGTCTTTCTTCAGGTTGTACACATCCAGGATCAAGTTCGCAGAGTATTCTGCGTACTTGGACTTAGGATTGTTCTTAACAATGTCACGGAATACTTTAACCGCTTCATCAAAGTGATTCGATTGATAGTAAAGACGACCGATACGGAATTTGATTTCCGGAGTCTTTTCAGACTGCGGGAACTTCCCTGCATACCAGCTGCCTGCTTTGATAAAACGCTCCACTTTTGGATCCAATGGAACCGGATCCAAAGAATTCCCAACGCGTTTTTGCATTTCCGCGTCCGTAGGGATGGTTTTTTCCACAGACAAGATCAAGTTCTGAGCGGCTTTTGCATAAAACTTATTCGTCGGAGCTTTTTCAGCAACCCATTGGTACTGAGCGAAAGCTTCGTCGTATCTTTGCATATCGTATAGCAACTCCCCGTAATAGAAGTGCATGTCGCCGATAGACGGAGAATCAGTGAACTCAGAAAGATAAAGTTTATACCCCTCGTTCGCCTGAGTTTGCGAAAACTGAGCACGGGAGTTCTGTGCCGTTTGATGCTGTTGAAGGATATAGTTACGCAAAGTGGTTTCGCGCAATTTATAAGAACTATCCATCAGCTCTTTGTTTTTGTTATTAGCTGCGAACCAGTCACTGCCTTTGCCGTAATCTTTCACCCAGCCATACAATTCGTCTTTAAAACGATTCGTATTCTTGGCATAGAAGAAGTTCTGTACGATTTGGTACTGGAACTCGAAGGATTTAGGCGACGTCGGGTTACGAGCAATCAACAGTTTAAAGATATCGCGGGACGCTTCTTTGTTTCCACGGGCCTGATATTGGTACGCCAGTTTTTCAAGATACTGATCACTACCCTGACCGATCAAACCATCGAAATAGTTTGCGGCATTTGCAGGATCCCCGCCCTCAGCATAGAACACGACCAAGTCGCGCATTGCCTCGCCTTCAAGACGAGTGCGATTGACGGCTTTACCCGCCACCTGCTCCGCTTCTTCCTGACGGCTGCTTTTAATGATATATTCAAGATAGGCAAGACCTTGCTGTACTTTTCCAAGACGGAACAAGCACCAGCCGCCCTTGTACATCGCAAACGTATGCAAACGGTGCTTCTTTTGCTTAATCAGGTATGTATATTCACGATAAGCATCAGACCATTTTTCATTTTCAAAGTTGTATTCACCCAGGGCAAAGTGGGCCTCACCCACGAAACTGGATTTTGGATACTTCTTGGTCAACTCTTCGTAGTATTGTGCGCCTTTTTTAACTTCTCCCAATTCAAAGTAATTATATCCAAGGAAGAACAATGCCTGCGGCATTTTTGAGTCTTTAGGGAAATCACGCTGGAACCATTCATACAATTGAACCGCTTTACGGTTGTAATCGCGTGCTTCTGCCAGTTCCAATACTGGTTTACGGTTAGTTTTCTTTTCCTGGAAAGCACGAAGCTTGGCGTCGTACTCATCCTGTTTGCGGGAATCCACAATGCTGGATTTTTCAACGTATAGCTCCGCCAGGCGAAGCCACAACTCACCACGATTCGGACTTGTTTTAAATCTTTGTGTCAGTTTGTAAAGTTCCTGGATCTGTTGATCCAGAATCTTTTCGTACTGCGCTTTTTGGTCACCTTTTGTGCGCGTCTGCATGATCTCGGACGAACGAGGAGGCTTAACGGCACTCAAATTCACCTGATTGGCTTGAGCTGCGAACCCCAGATTTGCCGTCGGAAGCGCAGTAGAATCTTTTTTGGCTTGAGCCTTTTCGCGATCTGCTTGCGCTAACAACTCACCCACCGTTCTTGAACGGGTTGGAGAGGACGCAGCCGGAGTTGCAGATTTTGCCGGAGCCGATTTCTTTGCTTTTCCTTTTTTAGGAGGAGCTGCATGAACTGGCGCCACGGAACCCGCGACCAATGCTGTGATTAAACTTGTGACCAGAAGCTTATGCCTGTTAAATTTCATAATTCCTACTCGCAACTTTGTTTACCCAGATAGTGGTAGTTACCAATTTCATCCAACCAGAATTCGCCTTGGAATGGATAGTATTGGAAGCCATTTTCGATATAGAACTTACGGTTTACGTTATCGTCAATTTGCTCACCCAGGTCTTTACCAGCGATTTTCTTCTTAACGCTTTCTTTTCTGCCGTTGATCATCTCATAACGGATGAAGCCGGATTGCTCGTATAGATCATGAAGCTCGGTGCGCATATTCAACAAATGCACCTTCATCATGTCGCCGATGGCCAATTTCGTGTTCTTCGCGCGATTTGCCAGAATCTTCAAGGAATACTGACCCAATGCAGATGCACGGAATGTCGGGCTGCCTTCAACACGTGTTTTTTCCTGATTCAATCGAGCCAGATAATTCATCGCACGTTTCACGTCACCCTGGTCCATGATGTTTCTAAGAACGATATACGGAAGATGAAGGTTCGCGGACTTATCAGTAGTTTTGATAACTTTCGCTTTTTCAAGCTCCTGATAGTAGTACATGTTGTCGTTGGTGCTTTTGATGAAGTTACCGATTTTGGAACGGATCGGTCCATAAGTGGACTCGAACAGATTCAAAACCTTTTCCATCTCGTCGTACTTACAGATGTAGAGGTAAACGATCGCACGCAAAAGTAAACTCTCCGGCATATAAAAGTCTTCATAATATGCCGAGTGGAGAGTTTGGAAGTTACTCATAGCTGAACGGAAGCGTGCAGAACGCAACATCGCCCAGGATTGTTCAAAAATCGCATCATGCCAAGCCAGAGTATCACGCGGAACCTGAGAGTAAGCTTCGATCGCCGCTTCCCAGTCTTTCTTTTGATAGTGAGCGCGGGCCAAAGCCAATTGTGCCTGAACCTTATTGGTATCAGTCACTGGAGCTGAAGCGCGGGCATCAATCATATTTTGAAATACTGTGATCGCCTGTGGAACTTCGTTCGCTTCAAGTTCACACAAACCGCGATTATACGTGGCTTGATAGAAGTAAGAGCTGTTCGCACCTACGCGGCTGAACATATCAATCGCTTTAGCATAGTCTTTATTACGACGTTGGATTTCCCCCAAACGGAAGTAAACCATGTCTTTTTGACTTGCAGGGATCGCGTTCAAGTCCACACGCGAGATCGCGTAATTCAAAATTGTATCGTCACCCAAACCATCGGCCACAATGGACAACTTTTCGATTGCTGGTTTCGTATACTTTGGATTGTTGGAGCGAATAACATCCACGAACTGGAAGGCCGCTGTCTGGTACAGCTTCAACTGCATTAACATTGTACCCAAAATGTATTTTATCTGTGGACGCTCTGCTGCCAATTCCGGCTTACGAGCTAACGTAAACAGGTTATTTGCCGCTGCTGCATACTGGCCGTTCTGAGCCATTTGCAATGCACGTGCAAGTTGTGCTTTTGCGTTCGGCGGTTGCGCCTTACGAGGAGCAGCTGCACGAGTGTTAGAGGAGCGATTCGCAGGGGCTTTTCTGCCGGTCTGTGCATCACCCGTAGCGGGCATTACCATACTTGTAGCGATCAAGAGTAATAGTAGTTTTCTCATCGGTATGTTGCCTCCGGAAAGAACCAGCTGACGCCGACAGTTAAGAACAAGTTGTTAAAGCTGTTCGTGGAATTGCCCAAAAAATTTCCATCAGTATCTTCATTTCGGACCGTAGCACTGAAGAAGTTCCAGCTGAAGTCCCAACGGAATGCCACAGACTTAGTCAAAGAGAAAATCTGTCCGGCTGCTACGTGGATAGTTCCTGCACTTTCGCCAGTTGAAACTTCCGTCATTCCGTATCCACCAGACAAATAAAGATCGAAAGGTACGATACGGTTATTGAACCAAGTCATTTTACCATAGACAGGAACCCACATTACGTCAGCACCTAGGAATGATTTCGGAAACGCCAAACTCTTGGTAGACACTTTATTGTTCGTTTCAAGCTCTGTCGTTGATTGACGCTCAGAAGTTGTTAAACCGAAATAGTTCAACTCAACACCCCAGGTTTCATTCAAGAAGTAACCGGCCTTAATCACACCACCCATTGTATTAAAGAATGGGTCATTGGTTACGATCGTACCGCCACCAAAAAGCTCGAAGCGGCCCGTCTTCGGCATGAAGCGCTTTTGAATGATCGAGATTTCCTGAAAAGGTGCAAGATTCGCAAGTCCCTTGAAATCTGTCGTATTTTTGTCCGGAGTATCATCATAGTTTTTCGCTGCTGCGGAATTTTCCATTTTAGGAGCCGACTTGCCAACTTCGGACTCAAAGCTGTCAACGTCCTCTCCACCACCCAGATCCTGAGCCTTGGCAAAGCCAGGCACCAGAATCGTTGAGAAAATCAGTATTGCGATAAGATTTTTATTCAACATCTTTCAACCTCGCTTAAAACAAGTAGGACAAACCGACATCGAGGTTTGTGGTGTAAGTAAGACGTTCTTCGAATGAATCTTTTGATACTGTCCCACCAGAGTTCAATCCTGCGTTAAATGGGATTGGCGCCTGATTCATATAAAGACGCAAATCAAACCGCAGGGCCCAGTTCGGATTGAAGAAAAACTTCTGCCCCATGCCCAGTGCCAAAGCCGGATTTGATTTTGTTTCAAACTTCACCATACCGATTGAGCCCGAACCGAAAAGCATGGTGTTAATCACCATTGACTTCGTCAGACTCATTTTTCCGTAGAATACCTTGATGTTATAGTCAGCCATCAACGTCATCTCGGGCTTGGGAGCCTGGTTGTAGTTCAGATTGAATTGCCCTTGCAGTTGATTCGCATAACTGGAAACCCCCGAAGCATTTTTCGAGAAGAGAATACCGATGGCGTTCTCTTCATTCCAATTGTAGTAGGCAGAGAATCCAAATTTACTTACGTCGTAAATCGGCTCTGTAAGGGCCATACCATAAAACACGTTCGCATCAATGCGACCCGCTGTTACAACACGACGGTTTTTAACGCTCACCGATTTATCAAAAACCGGGAGTACGGATTCCTTTGCCAGTTCATCTACTGGCAACTCGACCAACTCGGCAGCAAATGCCGCTTTATGCAGAAGCAAAGCTGCACCAATGATGATCAAGGCTTTCAAACCATTCTTTAGCATGAATTACCTACCTGAGGAAAAGGCCCCATATTTATAAATGTAATCACAAACTTCACGAACTGCTCCGCAACCACCAGGCCGCTTCGTCACGTAATCTGCAATCTCTATTACTTCATCTACTGCTTCAGGAACTGTGGCGCCGAAGGACACCGCCTGCAAAAGTGGGATATCGAAAATGTCGTCCCCCACATACGCCATTTCACTTGGTGAAATGCCGGAATCCTTTTGCAGCTGTAAGAAAGAGGGTTCTTTGTCGAGAGCCCCTTCATAGAAATACTGAATGCCAAGCGACTTAACGCGCGCACGAACATCCTCTGCCTTAGTGCCAGTGATGACCGCGATCTTGTAACCCGCTTCTGTCAAACGTTTGATGCCGACACCATCGCGGATTGAATAAAAACGGCGCCACTCGCCGCTTTCAAACCAGATTCGCGTGTCGGTCATGACGCCATCGACATCGAGCACCAACATCTTGATATTTTTAAGTTTTGATATTTCTATTGCCACGGAATCATTGTGGGAAATTATTACAATGGCGGCAAGTGTCGCACCCTGATACAAGACCTTTGTCGTACTGGAGTTTGGTCGGGATTGGTATCAAGTCGAAGAGAAAGTTGTTAAAGGAAACAAGAAACCTAAGGTAGAGTGTGTTTCCTTTTTCAGAACTGGACCATTCATAAGTGAATGTTAATGGACAGTCATGTTTTTGATTTACTGCAGAGAGTATTCGATCGGAATTTCAAGTTTCGCAGAAGCTGTCGCGAACTCTGCTGGCAATGGTTTGTATTTTCCGATCCCGGCAATCAAACTTTTCGCAGCTTCGTTCAATCTCTCGAAAGTCGTGCCCTGCTTGATTTCCACTGCGGTAATAGTTCCATCTTTTTCAACGATAAACTCAACCAAAACACGCCCCGTTTCGCGCAATCTTTTTGAAGTGACGGGATAAGTTTTACGACCCTCGATCAAAACACGAAGCTCATAAAGATATCGTTCTTTAATGGAAGCGTTTCGCTTGCCAGTGGCCTCGCCCAAAGGACCTGAGGTCAGAATTCCGTCTTCGTGACCCAAAGATTTTGCTCCAGCAGCTTCTGCCGGCGGAGTCGCCATTTCCTGAGGTTTGACTTTCTTCTGAGCGATGGCAACGTCGCCATCATCAGCAAGCTTTGGCATCGCCACATGTTTAACCGCTGTTGCGTTTGTAGGAGCCGATTCAAACTCCACCACTACAGGTCCGCCCTTTTTGTAGAATCCAAAAGGCGCGGTATTTTGAGGCTTCAGTGCCGCAAAAGAAAGGCCCGCAAACACCGCTAGGTGCAAGAACAACGAAATTGCAAATGGGGGTAATTCTCTAAAATTGAGCGTCAAACAAAGCCTCTTATCCATGGGTTTAACGGCCCCCCAGGAAAAAGTCACCTCGCATGGATTCAAATGAAAACCAAAAGACAATGAAGTCGGGGCTTCGAACTGAAACCCCGTTATATTAGCGTACGCGTGCTTTCAACAAATCCTGAACGTGCAGGATACCCACAGGTTTATGAGGCTGGGCTGCGTCTTTATCCAGGACAAACAGCATATTGATCTGAAATTGCTCCATCACAAACAGTGCTTTTTCAGCGAGTTCATTCTTATCAATCGTTCTTGGATTGGTCGTCATCAGATCTTTTGCCAGGCCCGTGAAGGGATCGTTGGACTTTTCCAGGCGACGACGAATCTGACCGTCAGTAATCACCCCTACCAGATCACCCTTTTCATCCACGATACCTGCAGCACCACGAACATCTTTGTGGGTCATGATCGAGAACACTTCTTTTAATGGAGCATTTAGGCCAACAGTTGGAAGCGCTTCACCCGCATGCATAACATCTTTCACGCGAGTCAAAAGGCGGTACCCCAGACTGCCACCTGGATGGAATTCCGCGAAGTCAGCAGAGCTGAAGCCTTTTTCCGCCATCACCGCCATCGCAACAGCATCACCCATCGCCAGGGTCGCTGTACTGCTTGCAGTCGGCGCCAGCCCCAAAGGACATGCTTCAGAAGAAACTTCCACATTCAAAGTCACCTGTGCTGCCTTCGCAAGCGATGACGACGGTTTGCCCGTGATGGCAATCAGTGGAATACCTTTACGAGCCACGAAACTTAAAATTCCGGAAAATTCGGGAGATTCGCCACCGTAGGAAAGCGCCATGATGACATCATCTCCGGTCACCAATCCCAGATCGCCATGATTGCTTTCCGCTGGGTGCAAAAAGACCGATGGAGTTCCTGTCGAAGAGAAAGTGCTCGCAAGTTTACGTGCAATTTGACCTGACTTCCCCATCCCTGTCACGACAAGCTTACCCTTGCATGAGGTGATAAGCTTTACGACCTGTTCGAATTCCGCACCAATGCGTGGTTTTAAAGCCAGAATCGCCTGTGCTTCAACGTCCAAAACTTTAAGTGCTTGTTCAACCAATTTCGACATATTCAATTCCTATTTATTCTTCAAACTTGCTTTCACAAAGTGGACAAACAACGGATGTGGTTCAAGTGGTTTGGACTTAAACTCTGGATGATATTGTACTGCCACAAACCAAGGATGGTCGGGAAGCTCGACAATTTCAACCAGATCGCGCTCTTTACATATACCCGAGGCAATCATGCCATTCTTCTGGAACAGAGCTTTGAATTTATTGTTGTATTCAAAGCGATGACGATGGCGTTCCGTGATGTTTGCAGACTTATAGACTTGGGCTGCCTTTGTATTTGGTGCAATCGCACAAGGATAAGCTCCCAAACGCATTGTACCGCCCTTGTTCACCAGACCACGTTGCTCGACCATGGAATCAATCACAAAGTTGCCATTGCGTTTGCCTTCAGCGTGGAATTCACGGCTGGTAGCATCCTTAATTCCGCAAACATTGCGCGCAAATTCAATCGCTGCCAACTGCATACCAAAACAGATACCAAAGAATGGAACACGTTTTTCACGAGCAAATTTAATCGCTGTGATTTTACCTTCGACCCCGCGGGTACCAAAGCCACCCGGAACCAAAATTCCATCCACTTTGCCCAACAATGAGTTCACTGTCTTGTCAGTCACCTTTTCGGAATCGACATAGATGATCTCCACGCGCGCTTTATTGGCAACACCACCGTGAACCAGGGCTTCATTCAAAGACTTATAAGCCTCTTTCAATTCCACGTACTTGCCGACCACACCGATCTTCACAGTGTCATCCGGTCGGGAAAGCACGTTCACCAGGTTTTGCCAGCCCTTCAAATTCAAGCGCTGAGCTTTTAGTCCCAGACGTTGCACGATCAATTCATCCAGCTGTTCATTGTGCAAAGCCAATGGAACTTCATAGATGAAACGGCTGTCTTGTGCGGCCACCACGTGATTAGGCTTAACTGAACAGAACAGGGCAATTTTGCCTTTAAGATTTTCATCGATATGTTTTTCACTGCGGCAAACCAGGAAGTCTGGTTGCAAGCCGATCATGCGCAATTCTTTTACCGAGTGCTGAGTCGGTTTTGATTTCAACTCGCCCGCAGCGGCAATGTACGGAACGTAAGTGACATGCACCAGTACGGAATTATCCATTCCCACATCAATGCGCATTTGGCGAATAGCTTCCAGGAACGGTTGGGATTCGATATCCCCGACTGTACCGCCGATTTCAACCAGAATAACTTCGCTGCCTTGAGCCGCTTCATAGATGCGGGCTTTGATTTCTTCAGTGATGTGCGGAATGACCTGAACCGTACCGCCCAGATAGTCACCGCGACGTTCACGTGCGATAACCGTATCATAGATCTGACCTGTAGAAACAGAGTTCGAACGATTCATCACAGCTGACGTGAAGCGCTCGTAGTGGCCCAAATCCAAATCAGTTTCTGCACCGTCTTCGGTCACATAAACTTCCCCGTGCTGAAACGGAGACATTGTTCCCGGATCGACATTCAGGTACGGATCGAATTTCATGATCGTGACTTTGTGGCCACGAGCCTCCAGCAAAGCCCCAAGGCTTGCCGCCGTCAGTCCTTTACCAATGGATGAAACCACCCCACCTGTTACAAAAATAAATTTTTGTTTCAGGGAAGTCTTCGTCGATTTTGCGGTTGAAACTTTTGTGGTCGCGACAGTTTTTTTTGCCATTATTTCCTCTGACTTAAAATTTTATCCAATTTCACCAGATCCTCGGGAGTATCCACCCCGATGCTGGCTTCTTTCACGCGAACAACTTTGATCTTTGCACCCAGGTACAATGCACGAAGTTGCTCCAGACTTTCTGCGCGCTCGATCAAAGCTTGCGGAGCCTCACAGAATTCCTTCAAAAAATCTTTTGAATAAGCGTACATGCCGATGTGTTTTAAGCATCCGGAGTAATCCCCAAGGTCAGAAGCCTTCAGTCTTGAATAAGGCATCGGGAAGCGGCTGAAATAAAGTGCCTCATCCTTGATGTTCATAACGACTTTTACAGAGTTGGGATTTTGCAGTTCTTCTTCAGAGATCGGATGAGCCAGCGTTGCCATGTCCATTTTCGGATCATCCACAAACACCTGGGCAAGTCTATCAATCAACTCCCCCGTAACCAGAGGTTCATCACCTTGAATATTTACGACGACATCACAGTCGATGCCCTTAATGGCAGCATGAATACGGTCACTGCCGGAAGGAAGATCGCTGTCGGTCATAACGACCTTCGCGCCCACTTCCTCTGCCGCGCCCTTGATCAATTCATCATCCGTTGCCACGATCAATTCTGTTAGAAGTTTGGATTTCTTGGCGCCTTCAATCGTCCACTGAATCATGGGGCGACCTTGCAACATCGCCAGTGGTTTTCCGGGGAAACGCGTGGAGGCAAATCTTGCGGGGATGACGCCTACAATTTTCATCTATTTGATCCAGTTCTTATAGATATAGTCTTCGACTTCTTCCTGTCCGGTTTTCTTAATGGAAGACGTTGCGAACACCGCACTCAATCCGGTTTCTTTTTTTATTTTTGCAACTGCCTGAAGCATTTGCGAGCGGGACATCTTATCGGCCTTGGTTAATACCACTGCCAATGGGAAGCCTTGGGTTTCAGAGAATCGACGAAGTAGTTCTTCATCTTCAGACCAGGAACGACGAATATCCATAACCAGAATCAGACCCGCCAAACTTTCACGAGATGACAAATATGTTTCGATCATCTTGTGCCAGTCGCGAATTTCATCACCGGAACGAGCCGCGAATCCATACCCAGGCATATCCACCAAAACGAACGTGGCTGCGACATCAAAGAAATTCAACAAACGGGTTTTCCCGGGAGTCGAACTGACTTTGGCGATCTTATTTGTGGCAAGGCCGTTAATGAATGAACTTTTTCCGGCGTTGGACCTGCCGGCAATAGCAACCTCGGCACGAGAGTGGACTGGGTAGTCCTTTTCGACAACTGCACTTTTTATGAATCTGATCTGTTTTGGCATAACGTAGGCTACCAATTATTAAGGAGTTTCTCAATTCTCAATTCTAAGACTGCGATCTTAGGCTCAGTACATTATAAGGCCCCGATATCGCGAGAGTGAGTTTAATTCGAGATGAGCCTTGGCAGAGCCCTTGCTTTTGAGTCTCCGCAAGGAGACAAACAAAATGAATCAACCTTTACTTAAACATGTCGGGGAAAACCCGAAAACTTATCAAGTCAGCGAATTTCTGACGATCGGCAAAGACGCCCAATGTCAGATTCAAATCCATAGCGACGAAATCGCCGACAGACACTTCCGCATCGAGCGCCGCGACCAAACTTACTACATTCGCGATCTGCGCAGTCCCCAAGGTACCTATGTTAACAATGCCAGAATTATGGAAGCCATCCTTCAGGAAGGCGATCAAATCCGCGCTGGTAACCAGGAGTTCTTTTTCACCTATTCAACATCAGAAAACACTTCTGAATTCCCTCTTAAAAGTCGCAACGAAGTCTGGAACGAAGAACTACAAACCTTACGCAATGTCGCAGACACCGAATTCCCAGTTCTTATCCTGGGTCCATCAGGCACTGGTAAAGACGTTATCGCGCAGGCCTTGCACAACACCAGCTCGCGCAAAAATGCCAACTTTCTAAGTGTCAACTGCAGTGCTTTAAGTGAAACGCTGATTGAAAGTGAATTGTTCGGCCACGTGAAGGGCAGTTTTACGGGTGCCATCACTGATCGTAAAGGAGCTTTTGAAGCAGCTCGTGGTGGAACTTTGTTTCTGGATGAAATCGGAGACCTTTCTTACGCTTTGCAGGCAAAACTTCTGCGTGCCTTGGAAAATGGTGAGATCCGTCCTGTCGGGGCCGATCGCAATATCAAAACTGACGTGCGCATTATTGCAGCCACTCATCAAAGTCTGCCGGAAAAAATCCGACAGGGAGCCTTCCGTGCCGATCTCTATTTCCGTTTGAATGTCGTGACTGTAACTCCCCCGGCATTGGCAAATCGCATGGAAGACTTTGATGACTTGCTTTACACCTTCGCCAAAAAGCTGCGCGTGCGCTTTTCCTTCGGAGCCATCGCCCGTCTGAAAAAGCACCCATGGCCCGGAAACATTCGTGAGTTAAAAAATCTGGTCAGCCGTACGGCGGCTCTTTATCCCCGCGAGTACATTGAAGAGAAACACATTGAAAAGCTTTTGGATAAAACTTTATCGAATCCGGTAGAAGCGGAAGTGAACAACGACATTCCAGTCATCAAGGAGATCGAAAGACAGATGATCATCAAACGTTTGACTGCCAACCGTGGCAACCAGCGCCGCACAGCTGCCGATCTGGGAATGCCCAAGTCAACGCTGCATGACCGCTTGAAATACTACAATATCAAAATAGACAATTTTAAGGCTTTATAATTGCCGTTTTGAAGAAGATCCTGCGCACTTTTCCTTTGGTCAGGATCTTATTAATTTCTTTGCGAAGTCGTTCACAAAGCATCTGTTTCCCCTCTGCAGAGGCCAGTTGATCATAGGTAAATTCTTCGACTGTTCTTAAAAACAAATCCTTCACTTCAGGCTCGCGGTCTTTGATTTCAACGACCACATCGGCATCAGTGCCCTCCACGAAAAACTCCAGGGCTGCCATGGGGCTCGGGCCTGACTGTGAAGACTTTCGAATATTCGCAAAAATTCTTTGGGTACTGAAAATGTTCTGCGCCACACGCGTGGAATCGTAAAATGGCTCGACTTGATCAGTCTGATAAATTTCCTTTTTATCAGCCCACTCTTCCAGTGTCGGCAAGAACAGCTCTTCATGGGCTGGAATAAGTTTGTTAGTGGCAATCTTATACAACACCATTCCGCCGACACCTGTCGCGACGAACAGAATCGCCAAGCCCACTTTTTGAAGAATCGAAAAGCCTTTAATCGTCGAAACCGTTTCACCGATCCACGATTTAATGCCCGCTATGACATCGCCCAGCCATTCTTTCAGGTTAGGACCCAGATTTTTTATAAACTGAATTGTCTGTTCTTTGAATTTTCGCCAACTCAGGCGAAGAGCCATGTGTTGCAGACGTACAAAATAGCTAACCCGTGGAATGAAAGGCAAAACCTTCACCAGTTTCTGGCGCCAGCCTTCCTGCCTTTCCCAGTACTTCACTTCATCTGCAAGTTTGTATTCCAGATCGGATTCTTCAATGACGATGGGATTCGTTGGATCATCGGGGCCGATGCTCTGCAGGGACTTGGCAAACTCGGGATCTTCTTTTTCCAAAATAGAATCCAAGGAATCCAAAGACAAAAGTTCTTCTGAACTTTCCTCCTCTGGAGCCCCCTCAGGCTTCTGAGACTCTACTTTGGTCGTGTTTTCATTGTCTGCCAATAATTGCTCCCAAGACGATTGTAAGAAAAGAACCAAAACTCTCGCAAGAACAATTTATAAACAAGCCCTTATCCTTTACAATGAAACCTTAGGAGTTCACCCATGAGAGTATTGTTAGCAGTGTCCGTACTAGGCCTTTCTTTGTCAGCTTGTTCGAATCTTCAAAGATCAGCGTCCAGTGGCTATGGGTCCTCTGACTATTCCCAGGATTCCCGCGATATCATGCGCGATCGTTCCGCTCGCCAGACAGCCTATGAATTGGGCAAAGACCCTGCGAACCTAAATGCTTCTGATATCCAGGACATTCAGGATCGCACAACGGTCCGTCAAATGGAGCGTAAGCTTCGCTCGAACAAAGAGAAAGAACAATACTCCCGTATTTTACCTTGGCTGGAATCAGATGCAGAAAAGATGGAGTTCCTGAGCATCCCCTCTATCGAAGGCCGTCAGGCGTGGATCAATAAAAACAAAATCTGGAGTCGATCCACAGCTCCGAAGACCGAAATGAAGGGTCTGGTTGAAACTCAGGATATCGCCGTCGGAATGCCACAGGAATATGTCAAAAAATCCTGGGGTGAGCCGACCGGGATCGACGTTTCCGGCAATCCCCTGTACAAAAACGAACGCTGGCGCTATGAACGCCAGTCATCCACTTCCTCCGGCTTCCGCAAAGAAGTCCGTTTCGTATACTTCGAAGGCGGCCGCGTCGTCGGCTGGGAAACTCAATAACTTAGTGAGCTTCGTCCCAGTTGTTGCCGATGGAGTAGTTCACTTTTAGTGGAACGCGTAGTTTGGCTACATTTTCCATGATGCTTACCAATTGCGGTGTGATCTTTTCCAAATTGTCTGCGAAATCTTCGAAGATCAATTCGTCATGCACTTGTAGTAGCATGCGTACCGGAACTGTCTTGTGCACTTCAATCATAGCTTTCTTGACCAGGTCGCTGGCAGTACCTTGAATTGGCGCATTGATTGCGGCGCGCTCGCCGAATTTCTTTAGCATCGCATTGCCGGATTGAAGTTCGTCGATGTAACGTCTGCGACCGAACAAGGTTTCTACGTAACCTTTTTCATGGGCGATCTTGACCGTGTTTTCGATGTAATCACGAACGTTTTTAAAACGTGTGAAATAGCGATCGATAATATCCTTACCTTCGGTTCTGGAGATTCCCAGGGTCTCTGCCAGACCGAATGCCCCCTGCCCGTACGCGATACCAAAGTTCACGGCTTTCGCCGTGCGACGGTGTTCAGCGTTTACTTCGCTCAGTGGAATGTTGAAAATCTCTGCTGCTGTCGCAGCATGGATGTCCAAGTCTTCCGCGAAGGCTTTGCACAAGTTTGGATCTTCAGAAATATGCGCCAGAATTCTTAGTTCGATCTGCGAGTAGTCCACAGACAGTAACTTCATTCTTGGATTTGCAATGAAGGCTTTACGAACCAACTGACCGCGCTGAGTGCGAATTGGAATGTTTTGCAAGTTTGGTGACGTACTGGAAAGACGACCCGTCGAGGTCAAAGCTTGATTGAAGCTAGTGTGAACGCGACCGTCTTTTTCCTGCACCATCGCTGGCAAGGCATCCACGTAAGTGGATTTCAGTTTTGATAGCTCACGCCATTGCAGGACTTGCTTTGCGATCGGATGATTCAGGCCTTCCAAAACATCCTCCCCTGTGGAGTAGCCTGTTTTGGTTTTCTTGCCTGCTGGAAGCCCCAGTTTTTCAAACAGGATTACACCCAATTGTTTCGGGCTGCCGACGTTGAAGTTTTCGCCTGCAAGTTCGTGGATTTGTTTTTCCAGAACTGCGATTTCACCTTCAAGTTCTTTGCTTAGGTTGTGCAAAAGATCGGTGTCGATACGAATGCCCAGGTTTTCCATGGACAACAGAACTTTCACCAGTGGCAACTCGAGCTCGCGGTAAACTTTTTCACCGTGAAGCTCGTGTAGTTTTTTGTCCAAAGTTTTCGCCAAGTGAAGTTGGGCATTGTACAACTGGGAAGGTGTTGCCATTTCTGGAAGGGCTTCACCCATGTGCTTTTCATAAATTTTTGAAAAATCAGAAGCATCGGCCGCTTTCAATACATACGCTGCCAACATTGAATCCCAGTCAGCACTTGGATTCTTAGCCCCAATTTTGTGCCACAAATCCTTAAGATCGTAGCCTTTCCATTGCACTTTGAAGGTATCGGTCAACTTACCCAGAAATTCCGAATCAGAAACTGAAATGATGTCATTGTCAGTACCAATGAAAACGCCACGGGCATCGTGAAAACCCCATAGTGGCTGTCCTTCAGCAAACATTCCTGCGAGTTCTTTTGTGGATAACGTCTTTTCATTAAACTCTTTGGTCTGATGGTCCGCCAGCATCGGAGTTGCCAATGCATCTGGAGCGGCAGCTGGCTTTGCAGCGGCTGAGTAATATGCTTTCCCGGCTTCGGCCGAAGTCATCGGAGCGGCAGACGGTGCTGCTGCGCCAGACTCGCCAAATAGATTTTTTTCGAAGGTTTTGAAATTGAACTCGCGCAAGTAAGCGCGAAGTTCCTCGTCCTTACGTGGACGCAGGCGGTACGATTCGATGTTGTGATCTACCGGGATTTCAGTCGCGATGGTCACAAGTTTTTTACTCAACAAAGCCATTTCTTTGGCATCGATCAATTTTTGGCGAACGCTTTTGCTTTCTACCTTGTCGATATTTTCGTAAATGTCTTCCAAGTGCGTGAATTGTTCTAGAAGTTTGATCGCGCCTTTTTCACCGACACCTTTTACTCCAGGAATATTATCCGATGTATCGCCGACGATAGCCAGGTAGTCGATGAATTGATCTGGGCGTACTCCCCATTTCTCAAATACACCTTGGGAGTTATAGCGATGATCTTTCATTGTGTCGTAAAGAATGACGCCCTCTTCGATCAACTGACCGAAGTCTTTATCGCCACTGACGATCACGACTTCAACGCCGTTCTTTTTGCCCACTTTTGTCAGGGTTCCAATGATGTCATCGGCTTCATAGCTTGGTATTTCCAGGGCTGGAATACCCATGATGTCTGCAAGCTGTTTGATGTAAGGAATTTGCACAGCCAGGTCTTCTGGCATCTCTGTACGATGCGCTTTGTAATCGTCGTACATTTCGTGTCTGAATGAAGGCTCTTTACGGTCGTAGCAGAATACCATGTATTCCGGCTTTTCTTCCTTTATCAGCTTTGTGATCATGGAGATGAAACCGTAAATAGCGTTAACGGGCATGCCCTTTGGGGACGTCAGTTGTCGGATCGCAAAGAAGGCGCGAAAGAACATCGAGCTGACATCAATAAGGTAGATTTTTTTCATAAGACTCTCCCGTAATTTTCCAAGTGGACAACCTACAACGGGAGAGTGCGAATGTCGATTATTCTAGGTCCGCTTTGACGCGTGAGAAATCAATTTGGTTAAGTGCATTTTTGTCGCACTCGTTTTCGCAAGCTGGAGTGAAGCGCACTTCATCAGAGCACTCATCTGCTTGACGGTGAATCAAGGCAAGTTCGCCTTTGATATGAGGATTGAAAAGAAGCTCACCGCCGCCTTCTTCCCAAGTTTCAATGTCTGTCAAAGTACACTTCAAGCGACGAGCCATATCGGAGCGGCTCCATCCAAGACGCAAGCGCAGAGCGCGAAGACTGTCTTTATTCCATTCGTTTGAGTTTTCGATCATATACGTAAACCCCCGGTATTACTTTTAAATAAAAAGTATTTAGAGCTGAGATACTATTGCTAGTATACCGGAGCGACATCAAATAACTACTTGCGTTAGACTACTGTTCAGGAAAAACGAAAACTAAATCGTGCTCGCCAGCCAGGTCTAATTTATCGCGGGCTTGGCGTTCGATGAAGGCTGGATCTTTAGCTTGCTTAAGCTGGACCTCGAGGTCGAGTGTGGCTTTTTTGCTATCATTTATTTCAGTTGTTATGCGATCAAAATCTCTGTGAAGACCCCATAGGCGCCACAAGTTGCCGTTCAAGACAATGGAAACCCCGAAGATGATCATGCAGATGAATGCAACTCTTCCTGGGTGGTTTAGTAAACGGCGTAATCCGACTGCGAAACGACTGTAAGACATACAAAAAGTCTAATTTCGCTGCCCTCTGCTGGGTAGTCCAGATCGGCGACTACGGCAAATCCTCCACAATCCGAGAACAAATTCCGGAATCCAAGACAAAATTCCATCAGCCCCCTTTATTTTCGTTATGGAGCCCCTCACTTGTGGCCCCTGCCTTGCTTTGAGGAATCGGCAAGAATCAATCTCGATTCTCGAAAACAAAGGAAAAAAATGAAAGCCGCAAATTTCTTCGAATCAATCATGTCTGAACGTAACAGAGCTGGCCAAGGTGTTCAAAGAGACCTCCCAGAGAACGATATTCCTGCCGAGATCCGCTCCCTTCTTCAAAAAACGTCAGCTCCAAAAAAATAACTTATTACCGTAAGGAGCACTCAAAAGTGCGCCTTATGATTCAGGATTATCCATGCATTATCTTAAGCCTTGGCCTCACTTTATCTTCGATAACTTCCTTCCGGATGAGAGTTTAAAAAGACTTCAGTCACTACTGCCTGAGCATCAAAACGACTTCCGCCAAGACGACGATGATGACATGGAGATTCGTTACAAATTCCTGCCTGACCTGGATCTCGCAAAGTACTTTCTGGGCTCAGAATTCAGAGCATTCCTGGAAAAGACTACGGGACTTTCGCTAAAACTAAATGAAAAGAGCTTAGTGCAATTGCGAGTCATGACTCCAGATTCACCAGCAATGCCTGCGCACGTCGACAACCAAGATCAAAAATCTCTGGTCTGCATTTTATATGTGTCGCCCGACTGGAAGGAAGAATACGGTGGCGAGATTTGTCTGCTGAAGGAAAAGTCGAAGGGCCCTCTATCAAGCACTTCGAAAGTGATCGCGCCAATTACCAACCGAATGGTTCTTTTTTGCTCAGAAGACTCCCACTGGCACAGTGTAAAAAAAGTGAATCAATGGCTACGCTACTCCATCATTATGGAATGGCTTATTAACTAAGACAGGACGATAAAATGAAATACCTCACACATTATATTGAAAAGAAAAAGCTTTTGTTCGCATTCGCATTGATTACTGCTCAACAGGCCTTGAATGCTTTCGGTACTTACGCGCTCGCCAAAGCCGGGCTTTCGTTCGAGAATCGCGAACAGTTTATTCTCTGGACTCTTACCAGTATTTTACTTTTTATTTTGTCTCCGGTTATTAACATCTTTATCCGTCGCACCGAAAGCAACCTAAGTTTCGATGCATACAGAATATTCTTAAGCGAAAATTTGTTCTCAAAACGTGGGAACGCATCTCTGTGGCAAAGTAAAAATTTAAAAGACCGCTTTCTTGCCTCAATTGGCTCAGATGCCAGTGACTACCTGGGTCTCGTGCTCTTTATCAGCATGGACATTTACTCGTTCGTACTTTCGATTATTCTTGGTGTTCTTACTCTTAGCTTTACTATTGATATGTCTTTACTTCCGGCGTTCGCATGCTCTGGAGTTCTGAGTTTCCTGGTATACCGTAAATTCAGTAAAAAAGTCGAAGCACTTTACAACGTTGATCAATCCGCACGCACGGAACTTGTCGGCCATCTTTTGAAGTCGTGGGACAATGTCCTTCTGAAAAACTCCAGCATTCTGCAAAACTATCAAAATAGATTCACTCAAAAAATTTCATCCGCGCAATCACGAGCGTCTCAATCAGCGACTGCGAGTGAACTGTTGATTTTTGCATTAGGGTTAGCTACTGGCCTGCCTGTGCTAATATCGGTTTGCTGGATTATATGGAACTCGTTCTCGAACACACAGGTATTGATCGCTCTGCTGGCGACTTTGCCAAGACAACTCAACATCCTCGGGGTTTTTCGCAGTGTTTTTCAAAGCCTGACGAGCCTTCTTGGTGTTGAAGCTAAATTCAGTGTCTTGTGCGAAGGTACGATTATTCCTGCAAGAAAATTAGAGGGATCTATCAAAACCGACCTAATCACAATCAATCAGAAATCGTTCTCTGATATCAAAGAAATGATCAACAAATTTGAAGAAAACCCTATGGGTCGATTTGAAATCCGGGGAGCCAATGGAGCAGGCAAATCGACTTTTCTGCTACACCTTAATCATAACCTGAACAATTCAGTGTACTTACCTACCCACCCTGACTTGATGATTGGTGGTGACACATCTTCGACTCGTTCGTCAGGAGAAAATCTGTTGGCACATATCGAAGTCCTGGCAAACTCTTCAGAAGAAATTATTCTGCTGGATGAGTGGGATGCTAATCTTGACCAAGAAAATTTTAATATCGTGAATACCCGAATCAACGAAATCGCCCAAACAAAAACCGTGATCGAAGTTCGCCACCGATAAAAAAAGCCACTCCTTCGAGTGGCTTTTTTTTTATTCTGTGAAACAAGAGCGCTTATCTAAAAGCTGCTTTATCCCAGTAAACACCCATACCACCCAAGTCTTCTTCGATGCGAAGTAGTTGGTTGTATTTTGCGATACGCTCAGAACGACACAAGCTGCCGGTTTTGATTTGGTGGCAGTTCAAGGCCACCGCAAGGTCTGCGATGAATGTGTCTTCTGTTTCGCCAGAGCGATGAGACATCACAGTTTTGAATTTGTTTCTTTGTGCCAGGTTTACGGCTTCGAAAGTTTCAGTCAAAGTTCCGATTTGGTTTACTTTAACTAGCAACGCATTCGCAGCTTTCTTCTCTAGACCCATGCGCAGGCGTTTTGGATTTGTTACGAACAAATCGTCGCCCACAAGTTGCATTGTGTTGCCCATGGCAGCAGTCATGCTCACCCAAGAATCCCAGTCGTCTTCAGCAAAGCCGTCTTCGATTGTGATCAATGGGTATTTTTCGCCCCATGTTTGGTAAACTTTCAAAAGTTCAGCTGGAGTGATCAAGTTGCCATCGAATTGGTACTTGCCGTCTTTGTACATTTCAGTCGCAGCAACGTCCAAGCCCAAGAATACGTTTTGACCTGGATCATAACCTGCATCAACAATCGCAGTCATGATCAAGTCCAATGCTTCCTGATTGCCAGACAATTTCGGAGCGAAGCCACCTTCGTCACCCACTGCTGTCGTCAAACCTTTTTTGCCCAGGATTTTTTTAAGAGCGTGGAAGATCTCAGCTCCTGCGCGCAAAGACTCAGCGTAAGAGTTGTTCACAGTCGGAACGATCATGAATTCTTGAATATCAAGACCGTTGTTCGCGTGCGCGCCACCGTTAAGTACGTTCATCAAAGGCACCGGCAAGCGGCAAGCTTGAGAACCACCGATGTAACGGTACAATGGAAGATTTACGTCAGCAGCAGCGGCTTTGGCAGCAGCCAAAGAAACCCCGAGGATCGCATTCGCGCCCAGGTTTGTTTTGTTTTCAGTTCCATCGATTTCGCGAAGAACTTTGTCCAGGTAAACTTGCTCAGTCGCTTGAAGGCCCAGGATTTCCGGAGCGATCTTTTCACGAATATTATCTACAGCTTTGAATACGCCTTTACCGCCATAACGGTTTTTATCACCGTCACGAAGTTCACAAGCTTCATGGGCACCAGTCGATGCGCCAGATGGAACTGCGGCACGACCGATATTGCCATCGGCTGTTCCGATTTCAACTTCAACCGTTGGATTACCACGGCTATCAAGAATTTCACGAGCTACGACACTGATGATTTCAGACATGATGAGTTCCTTCTTTCTCGGAATGCTTAGAGTTCATTTTTTTAACAAGTTCCATACTGTTGAAAACAGTGCGCGGGTATTCGGTTTTCACGAACTCCCAGTCCACACGTCTCATGGCTTCCTTCACCGCAGGATTTGTTTTCCCTTGGGAGGCAAGCATAGTGATCAACTGCTGAGCGCGCACCATGTAATCATGCATGCGGGCCAGATTCTGATTCAGGGAATACGCCGGAGATTCGACATCAAAGTTCAAATGCGACAAAGACCCTTCGTGAGGAAGCAACGAAGCTTTCCCCTCGACTGTGTCTGCGGCTTCAATCTGCGCCACTTGCTGCAATCTTTGCTTTTCGAATGTGCGAATCTTGTCTTCAAGATCACCCACGTATTTTTGCAGATCTTCGCGCTCGCGCTGAGTGCGCTGCAAATCGTTCAGCAAACTTTGGAACAAATCAGGGCTTACCTGATGTCCCACATTTTCACTTTCCGTGAAGATGGATTTTTGCTGCGTGGCCCAGCTCATTTTCAAACTGATTCCTGACCACTCACACGAAGCCAGAGGTTGGCCGACATATACCGGCAATGATTCAAACGCCGCCTTCAAATACGTTGTCACCAACGGATATTGCTCTGCGGGAAGTGGCAAATCAAAAGAGATGCTCACCTCGTCTTTGCGAAGATTGTCGATCGGTGGTTTTGGAGAAATGAAATAACCCAGGAAATGTTCAGGCTGATTAAAAATCTCCTGCGGACGAGGCATCATGCGAAGTACGTTATCCAACACACCCCATGCGCGAAGCTCGGGTCCGTTGTGACCTGCACGAGTCAGCACATCACAATCTTTTTTGAGTGGAAGTCGCAAACACATTTCAAGGAATTGCTCCATGTCCGGAGCGCTGATCCAGTATGAAGAATCTCGCAACAGTTCAACTGGCAGATGAATTTGTTCATAGAGGGGCGTAAGGTCTTCACCTTGCTCTTCTAGAACCGTCAAAACTGAGTTGGAGATCTTACAACTAAAGTGCACGCAAAAGTGATAGCCCAAAAGCGAAGCCATTGAAATAACTATATTATATCAAAACACCATGGCGCAGCGCTTCTGCCAAAAACGCGCGAGTTCGCAGACACCTTTTCGGAACTCATCGCAGCGCGTCCGTAAGTAGGACCTGGCACCCTAAGCGGCTTTTTGGAATTTGGATTTGGGGAAAGGGAGCTTGTTATCGACTATTTCGTCCATAAAGGTCGGGACATTGCCTGTGGACTCGAGTTTGCCTTCGAGTGTTCCATCGGGGCGACGCACCAAACGGCCCAATTCGAAGATTGGTACTACGTCGTACGAACCATCTGGGAGGAATCCACGGACTTCACTTATTGCTCCAATTCGACGCGAGCCGTCTCCGTAACGGGAGATTTGCACAATCAAATCGATGGCCGAGGACACCTGCTGGCGCAAAGCGCGCTCGCTGATTTTTCCGTCCCCGCCTTGGGCCAACGCCTCCAAACGCACAATCGCGTCTTCCGGAGAATTGGCGTGGACTGTGCCCATGCAACCTTTGTGACCGGTATTCATCGCATTCAACAGTTCAAGAGCTTCGCCCGAGCGAACCTCCCCGACGATGATGCGATCCGGACGCAAACGCAAGGCACTCTTAACCAGATCCTTGATACTCACTTCGCCTTTACCCTGGGCATCGGCCATGCGAGTTTCAAACATCACCAAGTGTTCATAATCGACCTGCAACTCTGACGAGTCCTCGATAATCAACACACGCTGACCTTTGGGAATACGCGAACACAACAACGACAATAAAGTTGTTTTACCGGAGCCCGTACCACCGCTCACGATAATGTTTTTTCCCAGGAACATCGCGATATCCAAAAAGCGCGCGCCGTCCTCTGAAATTGTGCCCATTTTAATGTAGTCGTTGAAAGTAATTTTAGTGCTCGTAAACTTACGAATCGACAGAGTCGTGCCTTTACGTGACATCGGCGGAATCACCGCTGCGATACGTGAGCCATCCGGCAAACGCGCATCCAGTCTGGGATTTTCGTCATTGATACGACGACCGACGGATTGTGCGATGGAGTTCACTGCTGCACGCAGGTCGTCCTCGGAAGGAAACTTTTCAGCCACCTTCTCGAGTTTACCTTTGCGTTCGACGAAAATTTCGTGGGGACCGTTCACCAGAATTTCAGATACACCCGGGTCATCAAGGTACTTAACAACAGGACCGAGGTTCTGTTGTATCGTCTGCTTGAAAACGTTCGACTGATCCGACATGGGTGCACCTTGCTTAAATTAGTTTGAAGCTGGTTTTCTGCCACCAGGGACAGAATTCGTGTCTGAATAAATAATAAATTTGCCTTGAACTGCAGTTTCAGGACATTGATAGGAAAAAATGCCGTCTGTTTTAGGCATCACGTTGAATGTTTTTTGCTCGCCGAAAACCGTGTTGTGGTGTTCAGAAAACGCATCCAATACGAAGCTGACGTTCTTTTCCTTACCGTTCACGTTCACCACGTGAATACGATAGCTGTTGCCCTTTTTCAATCGCACTGTTTCCGGCACGAAGCCCTTATCAGTGTTCATGATGACGATATCCTGAGCCGGCTCGACCGAGTCGAATACTTTACCCAGAATGCTGACGGATTGATCTTCTTTGATGCTTGCAGGCAGGCGATCATCGTTCGTCACCTGGTTGAAATTAACCTGACGACGGGAAAAATCCACTTCCCATGCATTTGCCACGCTGGTGATCAGAAATGCCGTTACTAGACTAGTGCAAATCTTTACGGTCTTGGAATTCACAAAACTCACGAGCGACCTCCATAGCGATATAACTTACGGATCTTTGATCCATCATGTGCAGCTTCTGGATAAGTAGATCTTTGTCTCCGCGGCAACCGTTAATGCTTTGGAAAGCTTCACTAAGAAGTGCTGGGTTTGCCATCATCTCTTTAGTGACTTCTTGCCAGTCTAACTTCAACACTGGGTCAATTGCGCCCACTGAATAAAGTGCATCGAACATAATTTGCAAATCGCCTTGAAGAAACATCGAATCCTCCATCTGCTTGCACCCTGATTTGCGAGATCAAAGCGGAGAGCATCCTGCCCCCTATTACCTGTTGTTTCTATCGGTAGGAGTTCGTAAGAACTTGAGTCAATTTGAGGCGATTTTCGGGGACTTGAGGAGGTCTTTAATTTGACGCTGGTCTCTGGTCAGAAAGTACCAGAGGCCAGTCCGGTCGAGGGAAAAAAATGCCGGTTTTCGAGGGAAACCGGCGAACTGTTTTACTTCTTTTTCTTTGTATCAGCTTTAGGAGCATCCTGTTTCTCAATAGGATTCTGTTCAAGCACTCGCTTCGCCAAATCCGATGGAGAATCCCCCACCTTCATGCCACGAAGGCTACGCTCATTTTTTGCCTCCTTGGACATTTGGATTTTTGCGTTGCGGATTTTTTCCAAAAGTTTGCGTTCGAAACCACCTTTTTTGGCATAAGGTTTTGCTTCTGCAACGAAGTTTTCCAAAAAGACAGCATAAGTATTTTGAATGACAGGTTTGACGCCCTTAGGATTCTTCAAAGCGTCCACGGCCTCGTCCACAAGAATCGTCAATGCGTTCTCCCATTGATCCAATTCATCCAACTTGGTGCGCAATGGACCGATAACCTTGTCAATCATGTCGTCCGTACCGTCTGGACGCGAGAAAACGGCCTGAAGAGCTTCCTTCAAAGGAATGTACTTTTCGTCAGCCATTTCCTCGGACTCCTGGATCTTTTCATTGATGAGTTCATTCATCTGATCAAGATCCTTGGTAGCAAGGGTTGCGTAGTTGGCAATAAGAGCTGCTTGTGCGTTCAGGCAAAAAACAGTCGCGAGTGTTGCTAAAATAAAATTTGTTGTTTTCATAGTTTCCAGTCTAAACACACACAAACTTCACGCAAGTCCAATCACTTCATGCAGCACGGCAAGATTAGGGTACAGGACTTAGGTTAGGTTTTTTTTCCTTCCCTCGCCTAAAAAACATGGCACAATGGGAGGGCTTTTGAGTTTTAACAATATTT
Source organism: Bdellovibrio sp. HCB290 (assembly GCF_047305925.1). Classification (GTDB taxonomy): domain Bacteria; phylum Bdellovibrionota; class Bdellovibrionia; order Bdellovibrionales; family Bdellovibrionaceae; genus Bdellovibrio. The sequence continues at coordinate 3,094,112 of NZ_CP178620.1, forward strand.
TCCTTTATGGAGGCAACATTGAAAGCATTTAAACTAGTCGCAGTTTCAGCGTTGGCACTTTCCCTTGTGAATTGTGCTCCGTCTGCAAAACAACTTAAAGAAGCAGTAGAAAAAGATCCAAGCATCGTTTTCGCAGCAATCGAAAAAGATCCTGAGCAATTCATCGAAGTGGTGAACAAAGCAGCTCAAGGCGCTCAAAAGAAAGCTCAAGAAAAAGCAATGGCTGAAGAAGGCAAAAAGCGTGACGATGAGTTCGCCAATCCTTTGAAAGCAAACATTGAAGATGGCCGTGTTATTTTTGGTCCAAAAGACGCAAAAGTAACAATCATCGAATACACTGACTTCGAATGCCCATACTGCGCAAAAGGTCACGCGACTGTTGACGAAGTTATGAAAGCTTACCCTAAAGATGTACGTGTTGTTCTTAAACACTTGCCGTTGGATTTCCATCCATTGGCGATGCCAGCAGCTCGTTACTTCGAAGCAATTGCAATGCAAGACCATGCAAAAGCTGAAAAGTTCTACAACATCGTTTTCGAAAACCAAGGTGAACTTCGCACTAAAAAAGAGGCTTTCTTGAAAGACTCTGCGAAAAAAGTTGGTGCGGACATGAAACGTCTTGAAACTGATCTTAAATCAGAAAAAATCACGAAAATCATCGATGCTGACATGGAAGAAGCTAAGAAATTCAACTTCTCCGGTACTCCAGGTTTCTTGATCAACGGTGTATCACTTCGTGGTGCGTACCCATTCTCTGAGTTCAAAGACATTATCGATCGCCATTTGAAAGCGAAGTAATTTACTTACTAAAGTTACAAATTCAAAACCACAGCTCAAAAGGCTGTGGTTTTTTTATTTGCAAAAACGCAACGATAATCCATGATTAATTTGCGTTTGCTCAATGGATGAGCCCGCAGAGGAATCTGCATGTCGTTAAAAGTAAAATTTTTGTTAATCGTTTCTGTTCTTTTGGTCGCTTCTTCCGCCACAATCTTTATTCTAAATCGCGAGACTTTTCTCTCTGATAAACGATCTTACGTCTATGCGAATGCCCTCGAGAGAATCGATGGACTCAGTCAAAATTTTGATCAGGAATTTACTACCAGTTTCGAGCGAATTCGCTCAGCTCTGCAACTCTTCGATGCCGCAACCCAACAATTTCCTCCCCAAGTAAAAGCCCTCGCTAACAACCAAAAATGGGGCGATATCTCTATTTTTGTAGCTCAAGAAGGTTTCCCATTGCGTCTCATGGATGCTCTCGGAACACAAATATCAACTTCTGAAGCAGTCTCTCAAAGACTCACTTCTTTGAAGGAAAATGAGCTGCTTGTAGAAAATGACATCCAATTTCCTGATAAGATCACCGTGCTATTTCGTCAGGGACCTTTCCGTGTTTATGCAAATTTGAACTTCCCATTCTTCAAAAACCTGCAAAGCCGAAACGAAGTGGCTCTTTATTTGGCCCGAAATGGACAATGGTGGTTTCCACAACCATCTGATACTGGATTCAACGCTATCACTCCACGTCTGAAGGAAATCTTTCAACAAAATTCCAGCGGAGTTAAAGACGTCGACATCAACAACCGTCGCTATCTAATGTCCTTCAAGCGACTTTCACAGTTAGACGTCTATGTTTTCGAAGTCTTTGATAAGAAAAGCATCTTTTCCGTGGTCGATTCGGTCATGAACAAAACCCTCCTGGCTAGTTTGGTGATCTTGGTGATCGGTCTGATTGCGATGTTCCTGTCGATTGATGGTCTGACCCAGAACCTGTTGCGACTGGCGAATGCGATGAGTGAATTTTCAAAGAATGGCTCTGCAAAACCTTTGAAGATCTCCAATAACGATGAAATCGGTCAGATGGCGGGCGTCTTTAATTCCATGCAAAGCAAGATCGAGGGGCTGCTGCGGCAAACTCAAGAAAAAGCCCGTATGCAGGCTGAACTTGAAACAGCCAAAGAAGTTCAAACTACACTGCTGCCGAAAATGAAAGTGGAAACAGATTCTTACTCTTTGAAGGGATATTATCATCCAGCTTCGGAGTGCGGCGGAGACCTATGGTTCCACAACTGCGTCGAAGACAAAATCTTTATCTTCATTGGAGATGCAACAGGTCACGGAGTTCCCGCTGCCCTGATTACAGCCGCCACTCGTTCGATCCTGTCGCTGACAGTCGATGAGCAAATCTGGAGTCCTGGAAAAACCCTGGGCCGAATCAACCAAGTGCTTTGTGATATCGCGAAGGGCGAAAAGATGATGACGGCATTCGCAGCAACCATGGATTTGAAAACAGGCAAGATTACTTACGCAAATGCCAGCCACGAACCACCGCTGTTGCTGCCACTCAGTGAAGAAGGTCGTAAATTTAAAAAGTCCGATATAACTCTGTTGGGTGATGTGAATGGCAAAAGATTGGGTCACGAAAAGGCCACAGTGTATGAAGAAGTGACGGTCGACTTTAAACTAGGACAAACATTATTTGCGTACACAGATGGCTTAACAGATGCTCAGAATGACAAGGGTGAACAGTTCGGAGAGCGTACGGTCTTTAAAATGGCTGCAGACGCTTCGACCAAAGGATCCCAGCGCAGTGTTCACGATCAAATTGCCAAACGGATTATCGAATTCACTCAAGAAATCGAACAACCCGATGACATTACTTTCCTTAGCCTTCATTTGCGCGAATCTTAGTCACCTTGACGGCTCCATCAATCAGATCCGTCATCGTGATGGAGCGATAGTCCAGAATCGTTTCAATCCGAAGACAAATGCTTCTGCGAGTTTCCGCAGTCACTTTTTGCGACGGAATCATCGGCATGTCGCTTAGTTCACGCTCTAAGATCATGGCTTTTTTCTCTGGTAATGCACCCAAAGCCGCGTTGATCAAAGGACGCTGACAACGGAAGAACGCGCTATACAAAGACTCCACTTCAAATAGGCCCAGCACTTCCGACAGGATATCTCTTGGAACCACACCGACATCATCAAAGATCAAAATTGAACGACGCACACGATCTAACTCTGCGGGATTTTCTGCGGCGAACAGATTCAAGATGTTCATCTCTTCCTCTGCTGACATACCACGAACTACCTTTGATAGAACTGTTGCCCCATCGACTTTTGGCTCTGGCTTCAATCGAGTATCTGCGAAACGTTGTTTGAAAGATTGAATCACTGACTGTAAAACATCGTGAGGAATCTTTTCGATGCGAGAAAGCTCTCCCATCACACGGATTTTCTTGTCGCTTTCCAAAGTTCCTAAAATTCCCGCTGTGACTTCAGAAGGCGCATGCAAGCATAGGATTGCGATGTTTTTAGCACTTTCTTTTTCAAGAATCTGCATGCGTTGGTCATCACGCAACTTCAGTACGAAATTGAATGGTCCTGCTTCATCTTCAGCCATTTCGTGTTCGATATAAGCAGCCAACAAAGCTCGGTACGTTTCACGCACACCTTTTTCGATTTGTGCCGGCAATGGATCACCTGTGCGCTCTTTCACTGAGCGACCTAAACGACCCCAGGCCATGGCGGGAATTTCAGAGAACAAGTGTTTCGCTGTATCCCATCCAATAAAGTCCATAAAATTGGTCGTACTTTCGGCGGCCCCTTGCAAGCAATACTCTGAAATCGCACGGGACGCCATTTGCGGATACTGAGTGGCAATTTGAATCACATGGCGACGAAGACTTTCAAGGTCCAAATCCCAAACCAATTCATTCGATTTGGATTTATCTGCAACGATGCCATCTGCGGGAAGTACGCCATTGGCTGCTGCCGGAACCACATCTGATTTCGTCTCTGGTTTTTCATCGATGTCATGAGCATAGTCATGATTCTCTTTGATCTCTTTTTTGGGTTCTGAGTTTTTACTTCGCTTCCAAACGGCGAACATCAAGCCGGCAAGAGCTAATAAAGACAAGATCACAATAAGAACCCATGTCTTCCACGAAAGCTCTGGCAGTTGTTTTGGAGGTTCTTGAACTTTCGGGTCCATCGGCAATTCGATACGACGAATTGTCACAGCGTCACCCGCCGTAGAATCCAAATGCAGTTTTGAAACCAAGAGGTCACGAATGACTTTCTCAACTTCCGGGGACACATTGCGAGACAAAACTACACTAATATCTGTGCGCGCTTTCATTTCATGGAGTTTATTTGCAGCGACGGGCCCTACGGGTACGTCGCCCATCATCGGCATACCTGGCAAATATTGCAGTTCTGCTTCCTGATGGAATTCTTTGAGTTTCTTTTCATCACGGTCAAGTTCGACCGCAACCACCAACGTGTATTCTGTCGGGCGCAAGATCGTATTTAGAACAGAGCGTGCTCTGACTTCGTAGAGACTCTCCAAAGAGCCAATTTCCTCAATGTACTGGGCTTTCGCGACTAAGGATGACAGCAAAAATGACAGAGCTAAAATTAGGTGCTTCATTTAGCGCCTCCTGAAATGTTCAGTAAAGAGAGAGCCAGGATTTTTGTTTCTGGATACTGCGTTAGATTGGCAATATTCTGTATGTCAGAGCGGTACTTGCTAACGATATCTAGTTCACGAACGCCCACCAGGAATGCATCCTGGGAGTTTTCATTGCCGTCTTTCAATAAAGAATCCAAATGAACGCTTAGGTCCGTTTTAATCAACTGGTGACGAATTACCAACTGTTTAAAGATCATCGAGCGATACTGCGCAGGATAAGAACTGAAGTTCTTAGCAACTTCATTCCATAACTCGGTCGCGGCCATTGCATCACGCATTTGTGCGATCAAGACGACGCCTTGATAGGGATCTTGTTTCGAATATATTTTCTCGCGAACAATCTTACGGCCTCTTTCTGGTACAGGGTTCATACGCAATAGCGTTTCACCCACGATGTCTTTCTGATTCCTTTGGCCTTCAGAGTTTGCAACGCCATAAAAGTTCGACATCGCTTTAATACTTTCTTCAGGAATCGAATTGAATTTCAAAAGAACCTTAGAAGCATAGCTCAATGCCTGCGCCTCTGGCCCCAGAACTGGCTTGTCACGTTTAGCCATCATATAGTCGGCAATTGCCGTCTGTAATTCCTCCAAGGACTTTCTCTCCTCGAGTTTCCAATCAGGCTTCGTCACGTCTAAAATATATATGCTAGCCTGAAAAAACGAAATATTGTCTTGGACATTCTTTTTTAGACCGAACATAGAATGAAGTTGGGTGAAATCCTTAGTCCTCCATGCTTTTCCCACTGGGGAATCCAAATGTGTTTTCAATGCCATCCCGGCATTAAGCTGAGCTGCTTTCAAAATTTCAATGCCACCACCATGAGTGACACCAGTCGCGGCAACAGTACGACCTTTGCGAAGATAGTATCCCGCTGCCCCTGCAATCCCGATTAATACGATTCCTGCGACCAAAATCTTTATTTTTTTCATAATCACTCAAAGCCCACAAAGCGCAGGCCTGCAAAAAGAGTCACAAATTGATAACTGACACTGTCCTCGTCACTCGACGCAGTTAAGCTGCTTCCTAAAGCAACTTGCCCCACTAGAAGCATGTTGGACATCACCGGGATTTCAACCCCACCGCGAATACTTAAATCCAATAACGACGCATTCAGTTTTTCGACAGCTAAATTACTTAAACCAACATTCGCCGCGATAAAAGGTGTTGATCTCCACACCTTGGCTTGCGTGCGACTGTCTAAAACAGTGCGCATTCCATTCACACCCATTAAATAGTACCGAGCCCCCACGGCAATTCGTGTGAATGGTAACTGCAGTCCCCCAGCTTCTGTTATCTCCATAAATGAAAGAGTCATTGCCGTGTTCATGGAAGGATTATTGATGCTGTAGTTCACTTCAAGTGTCGTCGATGATTCCAATGATTTTGAATCGTCCATACGTGCAAAGTCATATTGTAGACTGGTTATGCCTAAGCTCGCGTCCCAATCTGACGTCAAGTACGCCCAGGCCGGACTCGAAAAGAAAAGTACACCAACAATCCACCAAAGTTTGTGCATCATCGAACCTTGGTTTCTTGTCGACGTTTCTCAATTTCAACATTTGAAGCCGGATATCTCATCTCAGCACCCGATTGGGGCAATGGGGCCATACCTAATCGTTTATAAACATCAGACAAATACTGATATGCCACTTTATTATAGGGATCAATTTTCAAACAACGTTCCCATGCGACTTTGGCACCTTCAAAATCTTTTTGCAGATACTTGATAGAACCCTTCAACAACCAGGCGTTGTTCGAGTATTCATCCATCGTCAATGCCTTATCAACTTCTGTCAAAGCCTGCTTGTAATCGCCTCTCATGATAGCTTTTTGGCCTTGGAAAATAAGTCCTACGATTTTCTCGCTGCGATCACGATCTTGAGTTGGCATTCCGCCCGACAAACGTGGCGAGAATAATGCATCTTTGTAAAAAGAAGACGTATTTTCTAACAAAGCCACGCGCAATTTGATCTCGGCGAGCTCTGCTAGCATGTCTTCCATTTTTTTATCCTCAGGCTTTTTCTTGTCTTCGGGTTTTGGAGGTTGCTGATCTTGTTTTTTTTCGTCGTTCTTAGCAAGCTCTTCGGCTTTCTTTTCCTCGTCAGACAAGGGATCTAGTCGTGCTTGCACGGCGATACTTTCGCCTTCGTTCACCTTTACCATCACTTCTTTGGTACGATAGTTTTGCTTTTCGAAAATCAAAAAGAAAACGTCGCCAAGCTTGGATTCCTCCTGAATATTCAGTGGAGAAATGCCCAGCAATTTTTTCTCGTTTGTCTGCATATCCTTAACGTAAACCTTCGAACCCTGAGGATAGGATTTAATGGAATACTTTCCAGCGCAGGCCGAGACCAACACTGACGAAAGAATGAAGAACAACATTTTCAGTTGTTGTCTTAAAAACATTTCCATATCCTCCATGACATGTGAAACTGATTGAAGCGGCTCGCCTCTTTCATTTTCCTAACCAGAGAGGAAAAAAACATATTCTATGAAACCATTCTTAACTTTGGTCCTAATCATACTGTTCGGTGATGTTTCGCGTGCTAGTGTCCAAGCTCCGATGCTTCGCGCGAAGCTCTCGATGTACAATACAACTGTATCTGCCGGTGAGTTGGTCAAAGAGGAAACCCTCGGTTCCATGATGACCATTCAACCAACGCTGTTGTGGGATGTTCCATCCATGAATTCACGTCTTGGAATTCACTATCTCCTTGATATCAATAGTAAATACGGAGCAACACCAATATCCGGTATCGGTCTGAGCGGATACTACTATTTCAAAGGATTGTCTTCTGCCTACGAGATCAGCCCTGATGAGGTGCTGCTGCAGAAGTCCCGCCCTGGCTTGTTCACTTTCGCAAGCTTTACGCCAGTGAACTTCAATCTGAATAAACTAGATAAGGCCGATCCCAATCAATCGTTCTCGTTCAGTGCCTTGGTTTACGAATTTATCCTGGGGGCAGGCTTCGAGTATCCGTTGAAACCAAATACTCTGCTTTCTTTTGAGCTTTCAATGAGAGAAGGCTCCTCAGCCTCGAATGATTTGTCAGTCAAATATTCAGGATTTGGAGCCTCATTTGTATTCTCAACTTCGTATTACTGAGCCTTTTGCTCGTAATCCTTGGTTTTATTCTCGAGAGCCTCGATTTGCTTTTCGAGTTTTTGTAGCTGTTGCTGTTTACGTTTTTGCTCGGCTTGCTCGCGGTATTTACGTTGAGCTTCGTCGTAGCGGGCTTTAGCGAGTTTCATTTTATCTTGAAGCTCGTTTTCCTTCTTCTGACGTTCCACTTCTTCCTTCGTTAGCTGCTTTTTAAACTGCTGTTGCTGTAAACGATAAGCTTCTTCCGGGTCCATCAATTTAACCTGAACCACCACGCGACGATTCGCAGCCTTATTTACTTCCAAAGGATTACCTTGAGCATCTTTTTCTGGCGCAACCGGATGCGAAGAACCGAAGCCCACTGCCGCAAGGACATTCGAACTCAGACCACTTTCTTCAAAGTATCTGACCACCGAGCTTGCACGCATAGATGAAAGCTCCCAGTTCGACTTAATCACTGTGCTTGCCATTGGATCGCCATCCGTATGGCCTTCAACGCTGATTTTCTCGACACTTGGTACCGCTCGTAATGCCGCGACTACTTGGCGAAGTGCTGGTTTTGCGGCGTCTTTTAACTCCGTCGCTCCTGATTCAAACAAGACATTTCCTTCGAACTTTAATTGCAAGGTGTTGTCAGATCCTTTAGAGATCTCAACACCTTTCATCTCACCGGAGCCCATCAAAGCCGTTTTAATCTTTTGCTCTGCATCTAGTACTGAACTGATTTCTTTGATATTTCCGCCAAAGTACTTCGCGACCTCTTTACGAACAAGGTCAAAGCGTGTGTTATCAAAGCGTGACAGGGAATACATCAAAACAAAGAATCCGAATAGCAACGTCATCATATCGGCATAGCTTACTAGCCAATTCGATTCATCGTGAGCGACGCTGTGCTCTTGATGATCGTCATCGTGATGACGTCTGTATTTGCGTTTATGCGCGCCCATCTATGCCACCTTTTTCAAGGAACCCGAGTCGCTGCCCTCGTGTCTTGCCTGAGGAGCCAAGAAAGACTTCAAATATTCTCTAATAAACATTGGGTGTTTCTTTTCATGTATCAACAACACACCTTCTTTGATAATTTCACGCAAAGTCAGGTCTGCTTGTGACACGCTCGCAAGCTTTTCTGCGATCGGGATCAAAACCAAGTTGGCAGTCAATAGACCGTAGAATGTTGCTACCAGAGCTGTTGCCATCGCGGGACCGATACGATCTTGAGCTCCCGGTTCGCCCAACGTTTGCAACAAGGAAATCATACCCAGGGTCGCCCCCAAAAGACCGAACGCTGGCGGAAATCTAGAGATCGTCTGCCATACTTTGATCTCATCGCCGTCACGTTTCTTTTTGCCGCGTACAGCATTGTGCAAGATTTCATCTAGTTCTTCATAGTTGAAACCATAATCCAACAGCATATGCACACCATCTTTAAGGAATGGATGATCTGTAGGCTTCATCATTGCCTGAAGTGATTTTGGATCTCTACGATAGGCCTCTGACAGCACCACGATTCTTTCGATCGACTCATTGTAATTGATGGCACGCTCACGACCAAAATACTTGCGTGCGATAATTTTAAGAGCACCCCACAGACTTTTAAAATTGAAGCTCATTAGAGCCACAGTCAGTGTACCGCCGAGAACCAGTGCGATACCGTGTGGATCTGCAAAGACTTTTGGGTTCTTTGCACTGTCCATAATTGCAAATGATGAAATACCTACTGCTGCAATCAATCCTAACAATCCTGCAAAGTTCATAACGCCTCCAAAAAAGACTCGAAATATTTACATACTAAATCGTAAGAAGCTTCGATTCGCTGAACTGTACCTAGGCTTAGATTTCGAAATATATCCATGTTTGCTTTTTCGAAAATGCACTTCGCATTTATACTAAGAACACTAGCAAGGATGAAAATCATGACAGCAGCTATCACGTTCGTTTTTATCGCTATTTGCCTCGTAGAAATCATTCTGATCATGCGCGAAGTTCGCCGAACAAGAGCGAACACTTTGTCAAAAACAGACTCTCCAGAGGCTCCAAGCGAGACTCAAATCTTGAGTGAGCAACTGGCAGCATCCAATAAGAAACTGGAAGAAGCTCAACGAGAAATCCAGGGTATCAATGCATTATGGAATAAGAGCCTGCAGGTCGAGCAACGCTTGCGTGCCGACTTGGAGATCGCTAAGGTGCAGCTTGCTTATCTGGCACAATCACTTTTGAAAGCGAAATCAAATGCTCCTCAAACTTCCTACTGGACTGAAAATGAAAACAAGGCCACAGAACTCAGAGTCTTCAAAACTACATCCGAGCTAGTACAAAGAGATTTCATGTAACAGAACTCGTTCATTTACACTCAATGACCGAATATCCTGCACCGTCGTTCGTATTCGAAGCCACCAAATGACGTTGGTCTGGTAACACCACCCACATCTGTTGATCAGCCAAAGAATCTGTTAAAAAAGAATCACTCACTTCATAGCTTTGTTTTGTTCCTTCTGCAGTCACGTGAGTTAATAGAAATCGATCAAAGAAGTAGTAGCTCTTATAGCGTTCCGCGATCCAGTAGCCATCTTTTTTAGTCTCATCCAAAGAGTAATCTCCACGAAATGCCAAAGGTTCTGCTGCCATATAGAAAGGAGCATCCGCACGGTAGTTGGTTAAATCAGAGAGCTTATACATCTTCCATTTTTCAGTCCGATCCAACCAACCACTGACTTTAACACCGAACACGTTCTCTTTGCTGATAACGAAGTCCGACAATCCGTCACTTAATGGCGATACAGATAATGGATCCAACTGAATCTTATCAGCCGCTACTTTGTAAAGATTCAAAGTCCCATGCATTCCCGACGAGAATCCCATCAATCCATCGTCGATCTTCATTCGCGCATTGCGATTCTCCGCAAGTTTATCACATTGCCCGACACTCAGTTTGCTATCAGGATCAACGACCATCAAAGTATCAGGTGACCGCCCCACTCCCTTAGGCACGTAATCAGCCAAACGACGCAAATCATAGAAGCCAATTTGTCCCTTACCGTTTACAAAGACAACACTGTTGGAATTCAAACGATGAACACGCACGTCCTCTGACCAATTGCCCGTGCACAATCCTAAATTGGATTTTTCCACGACTTTGCTTTTACTTAAATTCACAGCCACGACCTGCCCCAAATTGCTCCGAACAAACGCCCAATCCTCGCTGGAAGCAACTACCTGAAAGCTCTTGCCTCCAGAATTTTTCAAAGAGCTCTCGTGACGTGCGCCCAGATCCCAGTACGGCTGATAGTCTGCCGCAAATCCCATTCTGCCAATCAGCCAGCCATCACGATTTTCGGTAAGACCCGCAATCATATACTGACCCTCCTGATTGCGATAAAGATGCGTCAATAAACCCACCTTTTGATCGCCTATCTTCAGATTTCCAGAATACTTCACCTCGCACTGGCGAGGCGTTCCGGCACTCTCCGGAAGATTCTCAAACACCGTCACAAATCCCAGCACCAACGACAGAAAGATCGCGGCAAACACGGGAACCTTAATCAATAGAGGTAACTTTTTAACTTTATTCATCTCAATCATTTCTTAACTTTCGAGCATTGAAGTTTTACAACTTCTTTGTTGGAGCCCATGATGACGTCTTTGAAAACACATTTATCGTCGACGCGGATCTCGTAAACGCCTTTACCCAAAACCAATGGGAAATTTGTCACGTGATTCCCCATCATAATTCCCCGATTCCCGAATACATAAATACCGCGCACTAAAGGATCTTCGACATATGCAACGCCTGCTTCCTCGATATTGTATTCATACTCAGCATTAGGAACGATCAGATAATTATTCACAACTTTTTCATAAAATGGATCTCTATAGAATCTAAAGTTCCATTTGCCCGGAGGCAGATCGACGGGCTTATCACTATTAAAGCGTTTCACCACTTTGCGATTTTTATTCAGCAACTCGACCTTCATGAGTCCATCAATAAAATTCGCAGTAAATTTGGCTTCGCCCTTCACCTTCAAAGTGACTTTCTTATTCGGAGGAACGACGAACTCTTTGAAGCGATACTTAGGTTTCAAATTCACAACGGCATAGTACCTTCCCGGCGGAACTTGAATTCCATAGGAGGCTTGGAAGCGGCGATAAATTTCATTTGGTGTTTCTGCACGAAACAACATCACAGTTGCCTGTTGCTCAGGACTATCGACAAAGAGATTTTTGTTGGGATTCAGCTCCTTGTCAATGTCCTCAAATAGTTTATCCAGCTGCTCTTCGTCGTCTGCCTGATGGAGATCACCGATGCATTTCAGTTTTTGAAGAGTGTCCTGCTGTCCTTGCAACCCAAACGCGACTACAAAAAACTTAAAATCAACATTTTTATTTTTCAATTCAGCCGCTAACTGACAGGGATCTTTGCCGCAAGTCTCCTCGCCATCAGTGAAAATCACAACTCTTTTGGGTCCCTCGTATTTTTCGAGATCTTTGTAGGCATCTTTCATAGAATCATACAAAGGAGTCATTCCCACTGGATCCATGGACTTGACGGTTCCCTCGATCAACCCTAATTTGGTATTGCCCGGAGGAATTGCAAGGTAGTTATCCTTGCAGTCCTTTTTCTTACGAGATCCGATCACACGCATTCCACTGGAGGTCTTTTCTGTCCATTGGGAGAGCAGATAGCGTGACAATAGTTTTTTCATCACAAAGATCTTCGTTTTCTTTTGGGTCAGAATCTGCCCCATAGAACCGGAACTATCGATAATATACTCCACTAGCGGCGTAGGAATACTTTCGAGCTCTCCCAAATCGGCGGTACCCTGCTCATTCACGGGAATTTTCGTCGGATTGAAATCCAGCTTATCCAATGACTCTTCGCCGAGTGCAGATCCCGCGTAAAATCCTATTAATAAAAAAAGACTTGCTACTTTTATCATCATCTCGACTTCATTAGTTTGCTGAAAAAATCATCTAAACGCAGACCCAGCATCACTTTAAAAAAAGACTGACTTTCCGTATAAGACTGTCCCGCAGGAATAACATAGGCCCCATCTGGTGCATTCTTAACATCTCCAGAAAAACTCATTTGCGCTTGAGAAATCCCGTAACTGACATCCAACGAATAGCGCTTCAACCAAGGAATAAATGGCACGTAAAATAATGCCGTTGCCCCGACTTTCAGTTCCATACGATTTCCCGAAGAAGCCGATCCTCGACTGACAGTTCCATCAGTTACGATGTAGCTTGGGAAATAGTTCAAATCGAAGTAGGCCCGATTGAGTTTCCAACCCAAACCTTTATCTGATTTGTATAGGTTATCAGAAAACAGATAGTGAAAATTTGCTCCCAAGCCCATACCCGACGCCTGGGAAGACAAAACATACTCATCCTCGTTCGTGGTAACGAATTTATTGTTCAGAGAAATCAGTTTTAAAGTCGGACGTAGTTCTTTCCATACTGGAAGCATACGATAGTGCAAAGCTATGCGCGTTTCTTCCGCCAGCGTGGGACGAATTTCGCGGTAGTAGGATTGAACCGGAATGTTCGCGCTGGACGACTGATATTCGATGCCATATCTCCAGAACATGTCGACATACCAAAGGAAATGCATCTCGGTAAATTTATAGTCAAAGACCTTGTATTGATTGGCCTGATTAGGGGATTGGCTTTCAAAATGCCCCTGATCGGTCCCAACTTCAAAAACCATGTATCCCGGTTCATAAGGATCAGGCTTATCAATAATAGTTCCATCAGGTGGCTGGGGAAAAAATGGATCATCCGGAGGCGGTTTTAATTTCGAAAGACTCACGACCCAATCACGGGCTTTAGGAATTTTACTGATTGAAGGACCTTCCATCACAACTAAAAGCTCATTGTTCTGAACGGTTTCAGCGGCCCCACGGGCTATCACCTCGACGTCGTCACCTTGTACACGCAAGACAACCACAAGGTCTCCCACACTCACTCGGTTGCTTCGGGGCAAAAACACGACATCGTCCATCACACGACGGACAGGTACTGCATTCTTTTTGATGAAATCAATATTGATCCAGCTGCTGGCTAAGGCCGGCTCACTGAGGCAAAAAGTCATCCATGTTGCCATCACTAAGATGAAGAAAATCTTTTTCATCTATTTTGCTCTAAAGACCTTTCCTTTACTTCGACTGATCAACATGATCTGTCCCGAATCGTAACTAGCAATGCTGGCGATCGGCGCCTGCACGGCGCTGACGTACACATGATTGTCAGTCAGATCAATTGTGAAGACTTGATTGGCACCTTCCATCGTTCCAATAAGAAGGCGATCAGATGCTCTAATTACCAAACGACGTCCAGCACCCGCCACGTCGAATGCCGACCCATTTAGTTCATTCACGCCAATGAACTGCAGACTTGCGGATGTTGGAGTTGTTGACGAACCATCAGGGAATGTCACTACACCGCCCGTACCACTTAACAACGCATAAACTCGATTCGTGACGGAATCATAGACAATATCAGTCGGTTTACAGTCTTCATGACCTACAACTCCGTCAAATACTGAAAGAGTTGCCACTAAGGACGGCTTCCCACCACTACGAGCTGCCGTCACACTAAAGACGTGAATCTTGTGTGAAACCGACGGAGTTGACTGCTGAGTTGTCACATACAGACGATCAATTGCACGATTTAAGGTCATGCCCGTGATCTTTGAGGTACCAAAGTTATATACCGTCTTAGGATTGTCCGGTGTCAGATAGTCATAGTACAAAATATTCTGAGAGTCTGATGCGTAAAACACATAAGCCGAATCCATTGAAGCCGTGATCCGCGTATCAGAATAGTACGGGCTGGTATAAAGCTGTGTTGGACAATCCCCTGAGCACTTATTGCTACCACTCAAAGTTAACGCGGTCAGATCTCCGTTCAAAATATGCAGCGCCTCTGTTGTCAGACCGAAAGGACCACTGCGCGACGCCTGCGAAGTCAGCAACATGTCATAGCCCGTACCCACAGGATTAATAGACACACGACGAGTGGACGTCCCCGTCAACCACGGCAATGACTCTGTAAAATTCCACGGAGGGATCGTCACGGTGCCATTCGGTTTTGATACGACACCATTGACACTTAATAGATCCCACAAGAAATGCTTCGTAAACGATCCCGACAGGTAACTACCGAAAATAATTAAATGATCCTGATAGCTTGTGCCCTGGGCGATACCATAAGGAATTTCACCACTCCAAGTAACGTTCAAGGGAGTCGTTGCCGGCAAGCCTTCAGTTCTTGCATCTGTTAAATCAAAAACCGACTCGCCCAATAGATAAGTATTTTTAACTTTAACGTTCCAAGAACGAGTCACAGTATAGTTCCCGTCAGTCACATCGACACGAACAGTGAACTCACCCGCAGTTTTTGGACCGCCTCCGTCAACGTCGACAGACCCATCTGTATCCAATGGTTTAAAGATATAAGAAGGCCCTTCATCGTAGCTTAAGACGTCATTTACATACCAACGATAGAATAAAGTGTCGTTGTCATTCGGATCCGAAGCACTCACCAAGAAGTTCAAAGAGGCTTTCTCGGACATCAAAACTGAATCTGACGATGGAATCATCGAATTGATGACCGGAGGCTCCTCGAGAGGAGATACCGCATTCTGAACCTTCAAATAGAAGTGCGCAGCATCTGTTTCACCGGTCATGGTATCACGCACCTGCACCCGAACCAGGCTGCCAACACCATTAGTCGCTGTCACATCGGTTGCATAGCTTGGCACCCAAGTGATCACTCCGGTTGATGAATCAATACACATTCCATTCGTTTGACCACATGCGCGCGGTGTATTCAAAAGAGAATATTCCAAGGTATTTTTCTGAGAGTTATTTACCAGAACTTCATAACGGAACGGATACGAATTCATACTCGCAGCCGTTTGTGGCATAAAGTGAACCGGAATATTACTAATATCTACACGAGGACTGATTAAAAACACTGGAGCAACAACTGTAATTTGCAACGGCGAAGAACTGATCGCACGAACTATCGTCGTACCATCGCGATCCACATCTCCGTTATCGGCGACATCAAGCTCCGCAGAGTAAACACCAATGTGCCCACGCTGAGGACACCACTCCATTTGATACTTCTGGCGAAGAACACCTGAAACAAGTTCCGGAGACCCTACGGGACTGAATTTCGGAACTGCCAAATCCGTATTTAACAATCCCCCAGAAAAACATGGGCTGACTGTACGATTCTTATCGTAACCGCTATCAAATGCGACTAATTCAGACGCAAACGTAGTTGTCGTCGCGTGGCACGTGTAAGGATCTGTCGCACCACTGTCCAAAGCCGCATTTTGCAAAGGATTGCCATTGCTGTCGCGACAAATTGAAAGCAGAGTCGAGAACGTGCCTCCGACAGGAATGTAAGCGTCGCTATCGTAAAGATAGAATTCCTTTTTCACGTAAGTGTCGGCGAAAACCTTCACTTGATTATCTGTCGCCATCTGCCCAACAGATGGAATCTGATTTTTATTGATTACACGGACTTTGTAGTAACCATAAATCGTCTGAGTTAAATCCGGAGAGGACTTGGCATCATATATTTTCATCTTGACTACAAATCCTGCAGTCCCCGACAAGCGTTTAGAATCCTGATCTGTCGGCGTCCATACAATCCGAGCCGTAGTTTTGCTTCCCGACGTTGTTGTCAGATCCTCGATCTTCTCAACAATCACACTCAAACCTGCAGGCCTTGTCACCCACGTGTTGGTTTTCAAATCATATACCTGGGAATCTAATTCAAAGTTTGTAGTCTTAAGCTCAACACCTTTGTTCGTGTCTTTGGCATAAATATTATAATAGCCAGTAACACCCTCTTCGTAGTCGCCCAAGTTCAGAGGATTGGAGGTCGAAGCTCCTACGCCCGTCCCAAGATTTGTAAACGAACTATCCGTCATGATCGAAGGGTGATTGATCTCATTAACCACCAATGTAATGTTTGTCGTCCATGAGCTTGCAGAAGTCCAAGTATCTGGGTTTCCTTTATTCATGATTTCATTCACAGTCAGTTTGAATGAGAACGTTCCCGACAGGTCCGCCGTCACCGGGTGATAGCGTAAATAGCATTTATTGGTATTAAAGTACTTACGACCCGAACTTGGATGAGTCGACAGTAAGTTTGAACTTGAAATTGGCACACACTTATTTGCACATGATGTTCCTGCATTCCCGGCATCACGGCATAAATCCCATGTCCCCGTCGGAGCCGTACCCGAAGCCACGATGTTATAGGAATACGTGTCGCGGCGATCATATGGATACCAATAGTTGGTAATTCCATAGAGTGGATTTGGAATTTCGGCATAGTTATCCGAAACCTCGATCGCTCCATTTGTAAGCTCCACCCCCTCATAAGCTTGAATGATTGGATCGGTAATCAATTTAGAGACGACATTTTGATGGGTGTAGTTGTACGTCATCGTTTTTAATGCTGGATAACCAATGTTGTTCGTCCTGCGGACCCAAATACCCGACACCGAAGCTGTTCCTGCATTCATCGTCACCGCACTCATTGTTTCGTAAAGAGTCCGGTTGGCTGTCATGATTTTAGTTCCAACAGGCAAAGTAAAAGAGGTCGTCGTGCTGGTCCGTGTGAAGTTTACCAAGCCTTCCATATCGAAGGACGTTGGATTCGTGACTTTCAACGTTGTCGCAGCTGCCGGCAAAGTATCATAGAATACTGTGATCGTATTAACCGCAGGTTTTTCCCCATCCAAGGCGCGCACAGTAAATTTACGCGCTGTCGGAGTTGTAAAGTTTGGTTCCACAAACAATGAAGTTAAATCATAGTTCGTTAGCTTCGATACGGTCTTCGCAGTGAACGTAAATCCTGTCGGTTCACTTGGAGAAGGTGACGCATAAGTGATCGTTAGAGCGGTATTTGCAGGAACTTCAGTATAAATCCGCCATACAGGAACCGTGACTGCCAAAGTCCCAATCGGCATGACGACTGCTGCAGGAACTTCGAACTTCACGCTGTTCACGAACGTGGCACCAGATGACTCTGCAGTTTTCACAATCGTACCAGCAGGAATAGTCAAGGCTGTCGTCGCAGTCGTACGAGTGAACGTAACAGTACCTTTAAGATCAATTGCCGCCGAGTTTGTGACACTTAAGCCTGCAATCGCCGATTCAAAGACCGTCACCATTCCTGCAGGAACGTCGGTCGTATCCGGAATAACCGGAATGTAAAGCAACCAGTCTGCTGGCTGTACCACCACGTCATAATAAGTTTTAAACTTTTGGATATAACCAGCCGTCGTCGACGTCAGCACCGTGCCTTTTTTAATCGTCGTCGCCGCTGTCGGCCTGCCCGTCAATGTACTGGAGCGTTCAAAGATCACGTAGCCAGCACCGCCCCACCATTCCGTGTCCCAACGACCACGTACGCACAAAGTCCCGGAATTTTTTCGATATGTTGGCTCTGTTTGGGTGACATTTTGTTTTAACAACAACGGCATAGAATTACTGCAGTCCGCAAGTAGCTTCAAAAAGTCATAGCTTGAATTTGCAGCAAAACCAAAGGCTTCGAGCCACAAAGATCCACCGTCTTTATCTGAACTTGTAAAATTGGTATTCGCGCCAGAGGAAAGATATGTCAATGCCGCTGTGACATCGGAACCACTCAAGCATGGCTTGGTATTACGATCTAATGACGTAAAATTTAAAGTAACTGCCGTCGCTACGCCAGCGTGATTGTCTTTGGCGACGATAATAAATGTTCCGGTCTTAACCGCGTGAGTAGGTTTCCAATCATAAGTATAACGAAGACCACCCGCAATGACCGTCTCAGACACCTTCGTCATGTAAGATGCTAATGTTCCCGACGTCGTGATTGAAACAACGTCCTCTGGCGTCGGAGCCGGTGTGGTTAAGTTGTCTGGATCGACGATATCAAAATAAAAACGATACGGCGGCACACCGTCTGGAACTTCCGATGCGCAGTAATCAAATTCGTAAGGGTCATTATTAACAACTTTTGCGCCGGCTGTTCCATCCACCAGATAAGGCACTCTATTATTATCACCGACAGTCAAATTCAAAGTACCAATCGTCACGCCCAGGGATTCATCGGTGAATGCCATAGCAATCGTTGCAGACTTTTTTAAAGAGTCGTTATTCGTAGGAATCCAACGCAATTCAACTTCATTCAAGTCATCGAGTTGAACAGGCGTTACCTGACCGTTTGCCGTCAAGGCACTGGAGTCGATGATTGGCTCGACGGAAATGGAGACTTTCTCTTTGTCAGGGTCTTTATAAGTAATCTTACAAATCCACTCTTTTCCTTCAGAAGCCTCCAAAGAACACGAATGCGAAAATTCGGGACGACGATTCACGTTCATCACATAGACATTCCAGTTGATTCTTGTGACCTTTCCCCCATCAGAAAAAATCACTGACATTTGATATGGGGCCAAGCGTCCCTGTTCGTAATCCGGCATCCACTTTACCAAGCCGTCTTCACTCGCGATGGGTTTATTTTCAAAAGCCCAAGCATAAAAAACTTCGTCTCCATCGGGATCACGGGCGGCTGCGCGCATTTGGAGCGTCGTCATCTCGTTCACACTTTGATCAACCTGTTTGGTTGTCGCCTTATCATCCACGATTGGAGGACGGTTGTTGATATTGAACGGAAATGGTTCAGCAGAAATATCACCATTGCTGTCGAAATCAAATTCCACGTTATACTTTTCCAGGAATTTTAGAAATTCAACATCACTGGATAAACCATTGCGCACGAAGCGATACAACAGATCCGGACTAAAATCCTCCTCTAAGCCAAACAGCTCCATACGTTCCTTACGGAACTTAGTCACCGCATCGGTGATTTGCATCACCTCTTGATAAGAGTAGGAGTTCATTGCTCTGCCCGAATAAGACGACAGCAGCGAGAACACCAATGTCGAATCCATATCGACTTTATTAATCACATCTGGAAAAACGATGGCGTACCACGGCGTCGAACGATACTCCATGACGACTTTGGCAACTGCTGATGATGTGATAGTCAGATTCTTGGGTAAAATCTGGCGGATCAGATCAGGCTTACTATCCGTCGTCATGTCCATCAGATTGCGAGTTTTGCCCTCTGCAGGAATATACTCTGCAAGGTATAATGAGTAATGGTTTTCTCCCACGACATTGACCGTACTCATATCCAGCTGAACTAGTCCCCCTGGAGGAATCACAATAGACGATGAAGAGCTTGTCCCTTCAAGACAGCCTCCCAAGATCAGCGCAGCAAGGAAAATCAACAAGTAACGTCCTATCACAAGACCCTTCCCCATGAACACTTACTAGAACAACAAGAAATACGTACCGATGCGAACACCTTGCACAGCGCCAGCACCATTATAGAACTCTGTCGGCACCATCAAATCCATCGTGCCGTCCCCGTTCACATCCCCCGCAGACGTGTTCGAGAAGAAATAACGCGGAGTCTGAGTACTCGTATCCGCTCTTTGCACGATATAAGGTTTTAAGTGTCCTGCACTATCAGCAACAACAGAGCTGTCTGGATAGTCTGCTGTATGCAAACCTGTTGCAGATCCAAAGAACACCACACCTCGGCCGAAATTTGTGATCGAATTCACCTGGTCATCCCAGTATGGCGCACCCAAAACGATGTCGTCATATCCATCGCCGTTAAAGTCGCCCTTCTTTTTTCTGCCCGACATAGTTTCGTAACCGCTCATGTCGCCAGACGAGGAGTCCCACACATAGAATGGCATTGGCACTGGCTTCATATTTCCAGAAGCTTGCGCACATTCCGCCATCGCCACGACACCCGTCGCAGTGATCGCGCTGTCAGAGAATTTGTACTGAGTATTTAAGTTCGAACCCAACGCTGACCACATATCTGTCGCATTGTCATTCCCACACAGCGGGCCGTAGTAGATGTAGCCCATACCTGCTGAATCCAAACCACTTCTTGGTGATTCTGTAGAGCTCACAATCAGGTCTTCATAGCCGTCGTTGTTGACATCACCCGCAGAGGCAACCATCCAACCGAATTTTCGATTCGTGCGATTCGAACCTAAGTCACCGTTGATAATCGGTGGCATCAAAGAGCGCACCTTACCCGAACCATCCAAGTTCAGACTTGCACTATTTCTGCTCTGAAAAAGATCATCGCTCTGGCAAGCGCCCGCCACCGCAACACTATCATAGTAAGAACGCTGATTTCCCGCCACAATCCCAGCAGAACTTCCACGGAACAGAAATATGCGACCATAAGTTTTGCGTGGGTCAGAATCGTAATAGCAAGATGCATCCGCCCAGTCAGGGGCCCCAACCACGAGATCATCAATCCCGTCATTGTCAAAATCTACAACAGCAATACTCTTACCAAAATGATGCAATAAACGATCATACCCGTGCGGAACATTCTCAATGAACGGATCATACATGAACTGCATCTTACAGTTCTTAGTCGTTGTTCCCGTACAGGCTTTATTCGAACCTGTCTCGGAGTTGTAGACGTCTTCCATATAGGTCGGACTTGATGACGCTAAGGCAGAAGTCACTGACGGCTCTAAATCAGATCCAGAATAGCCCTTAACCTTTGGAGTCTGTAGACCGCTTGTCGATCCATAGTAAATCCAAATGCGCCCAGTTTCATAAGCCGGAGTACCACCCGTACAGCCAGAGTCCGTCGAGTCAGAACACTGCCACCCACCAGTTCCAGCAGTCCATCCACCACTATTACCACCATCTGGAGGAGCACCAGGATTGTATC
This sequence comes from Bdellovibrio sp. HCB290, assembly GCF_047305925.1. Classification (GTDB taxonomy): domain Bacteria; phylum Bdellovibrionota; class Bdellovibrionia; order Bdellovibrionales; family Bdellovibrionaceae; genus Bdellovibrio. Next base: position 3,115,477 of record NZ_CP178620.1, read on the forward strand.
CACTTGGTCTATTCATAGTAAAAAAGCTGTTCGCATAAGGACTGCTGATCACAAGATCTGACAAACCATCACCATTGAAGTCACCGTGATAAACCAACTCACGACGATTTACAGCTCCGTTGGTACCACTTGCTGTATTCGTAGGACTTTCTTGATAAGCCCATCGCTTCGTCACAATCTGCGGATCACCATAAGCAGGAACCCATTGCGGATTGTTGACCGCTTGCAAACCAGAACGAGATCCATAATAAACCACAACTTGGCCACCGCCCTGAATTGTCGCATCGACAAACACAACATCAGCGAAGCCGTCGCCGTTCACATCACCGGCATCAAATGCACGCTGTGCCCATGTGCTAGACAAATTCGTCGGTTGAGAAACCAACTGTGGCAATGCGATATCATCCAACGTGATACCTTGTGCAGGAGTCGTGGCAGGATAACATGAGTCATCACTGGCGCCGGTGTCTTTAAAAACTTTCGTTTTATTAGCCAAACAAAAATCCGTCGTGACCAAGCCCACTTTAGAGCCAAAGAACACAACAGCTTCCGTCGTGTAAGCCGTCGTAGTTTTAGATGGACGCGTGATCTTAGCCACGGCATCTGCGTAACCGTCACGATTGATATCGCCAACAATGCGAATACTGTCGTAACCAAACAACTGAGGGCTTCCTAAACTGTCATAGATCGAAAAAGACGGAACCGAATTTACCGATGGCAAAGCCTGGCCATTACTGTTAAATCCGTAGATGCCACCGCCACCATTTTTTGACGTCTTATCCAGATATGTACCTGCGGCAACGTCATTCAATGGTTTTATTCCAGCGAAATCTCCGTCGAAATTTCCAACTGCTACAGAGCGCCCCATGAAGTCGAAAGCCTGCGCATTGGAATTATAGAACTTCAAGAAGTTCGTCGTAAGCCCCGCACCTGCCAAACTTGTGAAGGCATAGACAGCGCCTGAATAAGATCCTTTCGTACTATCACCGACAGCACCCACAATGACGTCTTTAAGACCATCTCCAGTAACATCACCCACAGTGATACTTTCTGGATACAAACCTAAACTGTAATACGAACCGATTGAATTACTTCGAATCAACGTCGGCGCACACAATTCACGTGTAACCGCGTTATCAGTCGTGAATGCCGAACACTGAGCAAGTCCGTCATTCCAATCCAAGTCCTTGTTCGTCGGAGTCATAGGATCGATTTGATAGAAGTCATTGTATTCATAACGACGATACGGATTTCCGTAATAAACCCAAAGAGCTCCGGTACTGGTTGAAGAATAGTTTGAGAAGTATCCCGTACCAACCACGGCCTCAGAGTAACCGTCACCATTGGTATCGGAAGGACTTGTGATAGCGGTATTATTGCTATCGTAATGTGACGGGTCTCCGACTAAAGTAACCGACGTACCGAAGCCCAAATTCTTCAGCTTATACGATCCATTTGTTTTATAGCCACTGCGTGGGAATAGAACTCTGACGCTGTTTGAATTCACCAAACAAGAGTAGTGTTCACCCGCGTTATTCATTTTTCGCGCGCTACAACCCCAAAACGCATTTCGCGATGGACTTTCTTGAACACCGGATGCTGGAGGAGAATCTGCTCCACGGCCAAAATACAAGAACGCTGCTCCGACGCCATCACCGACGCTGGCTGTTGTCCCGGCATTCGTAGGTAAACCATAATAGTGAGCTGTTCCTGTCGAATCGCTGGTAAATCCACCCCAACCACCATTTGCGAAACCAATGGATGCACAATCGCCGCTGCCAGGATTACATGCTCCCAGCAATTTCAATTTCGTTATATTTGTCATTTGCGGATAACGATCACCCGGAGCCCCGACTATCATATCGGATCCACCGACTAACTTATCCTGTGTGTTACGGATACGGTACTTACCGTCAACGTCAGCACCACCACCAACAGAATATCCAAACAACTGACCTTCATGCGGGGTCGGAGAGAAAATCTTTAAAAAGCGGAATTTCGTCGTTCCATCGGAAGTTGGAATTTCATATCCCAAACCATTCTTAGAACCAAAGAACATGGCAACGTAACCAGTTTTGATTACCATCTTAGCTGTACCCGAAGCATTCGAGTCCGCAACACCATCCCATGGAGCTGTCGGAGCACCGACTGCGATGTCATCATATCCATCGGCGTTAAAATCGCCCACGAATGAAACCGAGAAACCAAACTGCGGATCATCCGCATTCATCATCGCATTTGGATTTATATAGGCACTTGGCAGAGTTGCCATGTTCGGCCACAACATTACAGCAGAACACGTCGCATTTTCGACCAACCCGTTACAGGTCTCGACGTTTTGCTGCATATCCTTGATACGCGAAGGAGCCGTTAAACCTTTGGAACTACCAAAGAACAAGAAAGCAGCCCCATCATATGTTTTATCACCCGACGAAGTTGTGGGCGTGTTAAACCCCGGAGCACCCACGATCAAATCCTGACACGCATTACCCAAAAGAGTATCGCCATTCAGATTTCCGTTTCCAGACAAAGACTTACCAAAGCGCGAATAGTCTGTCAGATCTTCAAATGTCAGCAATTGAGGATCAACACCCGGAATTGCAGGCGTGCGGCTTGGGGTACCCGTAGTATTCAATTTATAAACACCCGTGGAGGTGTTCTTCACGGAATAATATATATAAACCGCACCGGCTCTTGGAGTTGTCACCCCAGCTGAAGTCACAGACACACTTGGCAAGCCAATCGCCAAATCCGAATAACCGTCACAGTTGAAATCGCCAGTAGTCATCGCTTCACCCATGAAAGCGACCCCTGAATCAACAGCTTTAATTGGCGGGATTGCATTCAAACCCAAAATCCCTTTGATGTAAGTGCTGAGCTTATCAAAAATCAGCGTTTCAGTTTTTCCCGCCTCACTGTATGTCACCTGCAACGAAAGGTTCTCGACCTTCCCGTTAGTAACTCCAGACCCTGGAGAAAACACAATCGTACCCGCACCCGTTAATGGATCTGAAATCGGAGTTGAACCCGAATACATGCGTGAAACATAGTTTTCGTTTTTATAAGTCGAATTCACCACCGGCGTTACTTTTAGGAATGGCAATGAACCAATCGAAATCGGACTCAACACATACGTTGGAGTGGGGAAGGAAGAGTTTGTGCTGATACTGACAGCTTTAGTTGGATACTCGTAGGTCTCGTCTAAGTATTTTACCTGAACGACGAAGTGGTAACGTGTTGAACCTTCCATATTGCGGAAAGTATATTTCGTATCATAGGACGTATAGTCCACCGAAGTCCAATTGCTAGTATTGCTGGCCGTTGGATCTTCGTACTTCTTCATGAAAATTTGGTACGACGCTACTTTTGGAGTATAGACCCATGACAATAGCAAATTACCATCAGAGTCTTTGATAACTTTATCAACGCCCGCGAATGGTTTTAGTGTCGTAACGGAAATTTCTTTATTACCACCGACGCTTAACGTTCCGTCGGTTGCAACCACCTTGAAAGTATAAGTCGTATTCGGATTTAAATTACGAATGATCGCTTCAGAGCGTGGAGTGTCCGCAACTGCAGTACTCGAAGTATTACTATAAACCTGATACGTCTTATAGCGATCATGAAGTCCCCAATACACGCGAACAGCAGTCGGAGACAATGCTTCTACGCCAGCAACCCCCGAAAAGTCTTTTAAGATACTGCCAGTTTCAACTTTTTCTGTACAAGATAGAGTCGTGCTTAGAAGCGCCCCCAAAAGAACGCACTTGATCAGTTTAATAAAGGACATATACGACTCCCGTTGCAAATGCTTTACCTGATGGATGGCTACGTCCTGGTGAGCCTAAAAGTACATCTGGAATTCCATCACCATTGATGTCACCTGCTGGCGAACTAGAAACATATGTATACTCAGATGCCTCGCGATTCGGCAGATAGATCAAGGCCGGTTCACAAACTGGTGTTGTACCACCGTAACAACGAGGCGTTGTGGTTGGCGCAGTGTCGATTTTCAATCCGTACTCACCGCCGTAGAACACGATAAAGACCCCTGTATTTGCCAACACCGTATCCAAGTCATAACTTTTCCCTGGTACGTTAACGATGATATCGGCGTAACCGTCGGCATTGATATCACCCACTGCCGCCAGTCCCACACCAAAGTGATCCGTTGTTGAACCTTGGAACAAAGTTGGAGACGAACGTTGTGGCTTCAAATCCAAGTTGGTTGCATTCACCGTATTGAGCGCCAAAGCACCCGTCCCAAAGTACGTCGTGGAATTAATATCTGTCGCACCTTTAAAGGCTATTACCGTACCCACTGTACCACCAAAGAACGTATAAACCGTCGCACTCACTGAAGTCGAAGGCGTGCGCGGAGCGGAGATCACAATGTCGCTGACGCTATCTTTATTGATGTCACCCGGTGTAATCACGCTGTAACCAAATGCCTCACCTGTCGTTGTGCCTTGAAGTTTTTGAAGTGGTGTGTAAGCAAGACCTTTGTTAGTTCCTTTGTACAGATAAGCTCGCCCCGTAAAGCTGGAGTAACCTGGGTCACCGACAACAAGCTCGTCATAGATTTCTCCTGATTGTGTTTCCAGTGATTTAACGGCCGCAGAACTCCAACCAAAGCGAACTCCACCCGCTGTTTCATTCGACAGAAGCATTTGCACTTTACAAACCGCAGGAACCGCGGTGGTACATGGATTTTCGATGACGATGTCACCAGCATTTCCATTTGAATCACTCAATAATGTTTTACCATTCGTTCGATTCGTTTGTGGGCCGTCTTTAGATCCATAGAAAACGTAGATGCGCCCGACATTTGCTGCCGTATATAGCAAAGAACCAACGCGAACATCCGCAGCCGGCACATCTATGGTTTCTGTCGCAACCGTAAAATCACCATAACCGTCGCCATTGAAATCACCAAAAGTCACAGCACGATTGCGCGGATTGAAATCTCCAAATGAAATAGCGTCTGGAACTGAGTTCGCAGCTGTACGTTTTTGACTGCCTGTGGAATGGAAATAAACAGAATTCGTATCAGCCAAAGCAAAGCTCAATGGATTTTGGCCTACCGGAGAAACTGATGGAACAGAGTTCGCAACAAGTCCACTGGAAGATCCATAATAGACATAGGAACCTTTGTTACCGATAACCATCAGATCATCATAACCATCTCCATTTACACTACCGATGCGATAGAACTCGCCGCCCAAACCTGGATCCAAATCCACAACAAGTTTCAAAGGAGCAAGATCCGTCGTTGGGGTTCTGGATGGATCAGGTGTCAGTATCAAACCCGTAGCACTGCCGTAATAAACGACCACTTCAACGGTATTACCAACCATAATTTGCGTCATGACGTCCATATAACCGTCGCCGTTGAAATCCCCTGCGACTTTGGCACGCTCATAGTGATAGTTCAGTTCCTTACTAAAATTCACATCAATAATTTGGTCAGCCTTCGTCACAGAGGACGCAAAGTTACCAGTCGAATTAAACAGGAAGGCACCGCCATTAAAATAAACTGGAGATGACTGATAAGGAGCTCCAACGATCAAATCCCCAGAGCCGTCTCCGTTAAAGTCAGCACCTGCTGCGCCACCATAGCCGAAGTTTGAATTTGCACTGAGATCACGAGGATAAATAACCGAAGCACCGAATGGATTCACACCACCACTGTACCAAGTACAGTTGCTCATACACGACGTATTGTCGTTATCAGACAAGCGAGGAGTATCAATACGTGTTGCCCCCTCATAACCTAATGTTGAAACGTCAGGCTTATACAGGTAAATAACACCGCTTCCAGTGATAGTAGAACTGCCCGTGGAAGACGTTGTGGCGCGATATGGTGCTGAAATCGCCAGTGAAGGCATCGCACGTGAAATCGTTTCGATATCGGCAACCGTACCTAAAGAAAAACCAAATTGAACACCGGACTCTGGTGGATTCGTATGAATCACCTGATTTTCGCAATGCTTAAGACTGCCTGTCGTCACATTGGTATTACGGGAATCGCAGGCAACACGATTGATAGCTGTGATACTTTGCAGAGGTTCAAGAATTCCAACAATCCCACCTGTCGCATAATCATTCGAACGAGGCGTGACGTAATATCCAAATACCACACCGGCATAGGTCATACCACTCACTGTCGACAATGGAGCTCCGACAAACACCGCACCATTCAAATTCGGCACACTGTTGGTCGTTCCAATAATATTAGTCAGAGGATAACCATTCTGATTCGGAACACCCAGGATACTCGAGCCGTAACCTTGAACAGTGATATAGCTTGCTTCACTGTTTGAACTAAGGTCAGGGTAAGATTCCTGACAGGTCCAAGAAGCGATTTTCTGCAAATCAAGGACACCACTCGCAATCGTTGGCATATCTGCTTTACAAGACAGAATCGACCCCCTGCCAGAAGACCTTCCTGGTACACCAATCACTAAGTCATCGCACTTAGTGTAGTCATAGCCCTTGTTTTTCGGCGCTGGAGAAGTCTCCCCTGAATAAGTCGTCTGTCTGAATTTGTAAGTAGAACCGTTTTCACAGACACGAGAGTTGTAAGCCGTTCCCACCGCCTTACCAAAATCCTCAGTAAAGCTCTTACCGACAAAAGTTCCATCGGCTGAAATCAATGAGGAAATGCCAATCGCCTCAGCATCAATAATCGGAAATGCTTTTGTGGATGTCAGAGGGATTAACCCCATGCGGTCACCACGCAGGACTGCCACTTTGCGTTTGTAAGCAGTCGACTCATATGCCGTCACACCAATCGCTAAATCATCAAAACCGTCATTATTATAGTCGCCAAAAGCAATTGAAGTGGTTGCAACAGTATTTGCATCAGAGATTTTTACTGGACGACATTTAAATGAAGTCGGATCACACGTCGTTTCGTTCACACCATATGAGATGCCGCCAGAACCAGTGACAAGGCCCCTTGTTGGATCACCAAACGTCACAAAGACTTGTCCCTGATTCGTCATCATTGCCAAGTCATCGCAAGTGTAGATCTTTTTAATCTTGGCAATATCAGATACACCCGAAGCAGGTGATAACAAGTTGTCACACAAGCCGACTTTATTTGCTTTTGGATCACTTAGATCAGTATAACGGCTGTAACAATCTCCGTTGATATTGCCGACAGCAAGACGCTGCCCCAACCGTGTGCTTGTTGCAAGCCCCGGATAATATATAAGTTGCGGATCTGGATAGGCTGCATCGGGGCTTGGCGCGGGAGCCATCTTAAGCGCGGGACCTGGATCGACTACATTCCCCTGGGCATCATAGTATGGAGGCGCATCATATCCATAATATATAACCACAGCTCCGGTAGAATCTTGGTGAGTATCACCGACATATGCAGTTGCACGAGGTGCACTCACCGCAACGTCTTGCAAACTGTCACAGTTAAAGTCCCCCACAACAACCTGGGAGCCCAACTCCTGCATCCCCAAGCCACCATTAACTAAGCGTGGGTAAAGAGGAACAGGTGCACTTGTTCCTTCGAGTGAACGAATCAATGGCTTCTTAATTTTACCAGCACCTTCGATCAAGACATTTACAATTGTACTTGCGCCAGTCGCCGAAGTGACTTTCGCATACATGTCTTTTTGTCCCGGAGAGATCGGAACAATAGAGCGGAAGTAATCATTACCATTTACAATCGCCCAGCGAATATCCGTCGCGCGCTCAAAAATTTCAGTGGTATATGTGGAATCCCCCCCTTCAGTCCAAAACCAAGGAAAATTCCCCACCACGGCCATTTGCATTTTTACAGTTGGCAAGTTCGCTAACTGAGACTGAACCAGAACACATGGAGCTTTTGAGTTGATATAAGCTTCTGACATATTTGCTGGCTCAAAAGTTCCATCTTGATAGTACGCCATAACCCAAAAGCAGTACTTGTTACCGCTTGGCAAATTCGTGACAGAACCAACACTCTTATTGATGATAGTCGCAGCTGGATTTGTTAAATCCCAAGTTTCACTTTCTTTTTTAGCATAGATCTTATAGGTGACGTCTGTGCCATTTTTAATCCAACTTACTTCCACCGAACCATTGGATTGCGCAGTCAATCCCGAAGCTGGCACACCCGCAAAGGTGCTCATTGTTTTAACTGACAAATACTTTTCGTAACCGATTTCGTTGCCGCCCACAGCTTCAACGCCTGTTACCGCAAAATCATAGTATGTATCAACAGCCAACGGAGACACCGTCGTCGTTGCGAAAGTTTCAATTTTGTCCGGCGTATTGAAGCCCTTACGATAGACGCGATACTCTTTGAATCGTGCCTGTAGAGACCAAGAAAGCTTCACCGTCGTCGGAGAAATAGCCACAGCTTCGTGCACACCTTCAAACTTTGAAGGAATGGAAGTGCCTTGCAAACCTGAGTTATTGCAGGAGGATAAAATGAATCCTAAAATGACTAGCGACGAACAAGAAAGGAAATGTCTCATAACAACTAGTTTACAATTGCGAGAAAATTATTGGAAATCTTGAGACTTGAGAGCTCTCTTTTGGTACAGGTCACTTTTTTCGAACGGAAATTCTACCAAAAAAGGTGCGAGCTGAATTGTAGTGAATATCAGGGGTCACTCGGCACTCTAAACGCGCAAAAAAAACTATATCCCCTAAAATCCGCCGAACAACCCCGAACACTTTCAAACACTCGCCTGCCTAGCTGAGGTCGTAACCTGATCGCTAGCCCGTGAATTCACACCAAACAAATGGAACTATAAATGCATGAAGAAAAACATATTGTTGGCTGTTGCATCACTTGTCGTTTTAGGAATTGCTGGAATCTATCTGACTCAAACAACGGAGCCTTCAGAAGAAAATCTGGGGCGCCCGCTGGGCGTACTGCGAGATTTGAAAAATGAAGTGCGCTACAAATACACGCGCACGTTCTTCTGGAAAGACGCTCAAGATGGTCGCAAAGTTTACGATGGATCGCAAATCTTTGTCGGCCCGAAATCCTCGGCCCTATTGGTATTCGCAGAAAATCGCAAGGTTCGACTGAATGAAGAAACTCTGTTGCGCCTGTCACAAGTCGAGCAAAATCCCGCACTGATCGCGTTGCAAATCAATGACGGTGGCTTCAATCTAAAAAGCGGCAAAGGCCAAATGGATCCCTTGGTCTTAAACCTTGATGATGGTCAGTTTAAGATCATCTCGAAGGATGCCTATGATATATATGTTAAAAAAACTGATAAAAAGCTCGCTCTCTCAGTGGCCCTGGGTAATCTGACCCTACAAAATGTCAGCGGTAAAACAGATCTTGCCACAGGAACTTCTATCACGCTTGAAATGGCGGGAACTGTCAATCAAGGCGGAGTAGCCAGCAAACAAATCATCGCCAAAGAACTTCCCTCGACATCATTTAATCTCTTAGCTCCTTATGATGGCGAGATCGTACGCGAACAGACGCAGCCCGTGTTCTTCAAATGGGAAACGACCGATGCCTCTAATCTGCGTCTTCAATATTCATCACAACCCGACTTTGCAGATGGTGTGACCGATCTCGATGTTTCCTCGCAACAGTTTTTCCCTATTCCTTTAAATACAATGAAAGGTGATGTTTTTTGGAGATTGGTTTCCATCAAAGATGGTGTTCCGGCATATTCAAGAGCTTCTTTCTTTAAGGTTGGTCAGGTTGAATCGATTCGCGTGCAAGTTTCCGCTCCGAACTATATTCGTAAAGGCGTTTGGAGAGTTCAAACGACTATATTAGATGACGACAAATCTAATTTCGACTTTCAGGTCAGCAAGTCTGAAAGCTTTACTCCCCTCCAAGATGGATTTATGGGCAAAGCGCCTTTCACATCACTTTTGGATTCGCCTGGGGACTATCTTGTCAGAGCCCGCAAAAACTTTGGCAATGGGCTATTCTCCCCATGGTCTGCAGCTCAAAAAGTAACGATTCGCGATTCCTTGAAAGCACCTGTCATTGAGTTCACAGACAGAACCGAAGACCGCGTTGGCAATGTCATTTCAGAAATCAAATGGTATGAAGTTCCTTTTGCGAAACAATATATAGTTCAATCGTCGAACACGACTTCTTTTGCGGCGGTAATGTCCCAAAAAACAGTTATGACAGTTGAGTCAGCTGTTCAGCATAGCAGTCCTCGCAAAGTCTATTACCGTGTGATCGCCGTTTCTGAAGAGGGGGAAAACTCTGCGCCTTCGAATACTCTGGTGTCAGAGGGATCAACGCTGCTTCACGAAGAAGAACAAAAACGCCTGGCCTTAGAACAATCGGCGAAGGAAGCTGACAAACAAGCCAAAGCCGCCGCACCTAAAACACCCGACGAGTACAACTCGTCGTTGCTGTTGCCGCTGGATGGTTCGGTCTTTTACACCAACGACAGCATTCGCTTTGAATGGGAACCCGTCTTTAAAAAACCAACCGTCGAGATATCTTATGTTTCAGACTTTTCTCAAGACGTAATAAGAATCACCGCAGAAAAAGACAACTTCACAAAAATCAGACCATTGGAGCGCGTGGGTCGGTATTACTGGCGTCTGTCCTTTGAACAGACACTGGGGCGCACCGAATACAGTAAAACTCAATCGTTTACGATCAGCGCCGCTCTATCCACTCAGATCGAAAAGCTAACACTGAAATTCGTTGAAAGAAACAAGTGGAACTTAAGCTTGCAAATTAAAGATGCAAAACCTGAAGAGACCTTCAACATGCAGGTCAGTATGGACTCAACGTTCTCAAGACTTGAACATGAGCAAACAAGCAGAACCAAGGATGTCATTTCCCTTTCAAAACCCGGGACCTATTACGTTCGCGCGCGCCGTGCGAAAGGAGCCTCAGAGATTCAGGGTTGGTCGAATGTGATGACCCAAGCTCTGCGCCCACCTTTGACAGCCCCTCAGTTACAGAATCCTCAGGAGATCTTGGCGGGCCCCGATCTTGCCAAAGTTCATTTAGGTTGGAGTGATGTGAAGTATGCCACTCAATATATTGTGGAACTGAATAACACCAACACATTTGGTTCAATTCTTAGAAGCTATCGTGTGCCTGAAAACACTTACGACCTTATGCATTCCCAACGAGATGCATCATACATCCGCGTTCTTGCACAATCTGCGGAGGGCGAACTTTCCCCGCCTTCTAATATCGTGAAGGTCAAAGGATTCCTCCCTGGGCCGACAATTGAGAAATATGAAATCGCTTATGCCAACCTAGATTCCAAAGGCAGTATCGACCAGCTTCATATTCTTTGGACACATCGAAAGAATGCGCTGAAATACGTGGTAGAGGTTTCTCGCAATGAAAAATTCGATCAAGTTCAAAAGTTTGAAACTAAAAACATCGAATTTTTCACTCCAGTCAAAGACATTGGCTGGTATTATTTTAAAGTGACTCCTATTTCCGCAATGACTGACTACTTTTTTGCTCCCACAACGGTGTTTGCTGTGGAATACAAAAAAATTGAACGTCTGCAATTGGCGACAGTGGAAGAGCCTGCTAACGGAGCAAAGTTCCCTTACAACAACGGAAAATACTTTGTGGTCTTCAAGTGGGGACAAACTCTGGGAGCCGGTTGGTACGACTTTGAGATCGCACAAAATTCTGAATTTAAGGAAAGTAAACTATTTAAAGTCGAAGCCAGACAATATAGATTGCCTCCAGAGATAAAAGATGGCACTTGGTATTATAGGCTTCGTGGAAGAAACCCAAATCAAGCTTCTCCGTGGAGTCCTACAAAGACATTTACTTTGCAAAAGTAAGCACCAGGGAATGGAGACATCATGAGCATATCGACAGCGAAATCTTTAATTCTGAAAGCCCAAGACAATCTTGATATCGCGCAAAAGTCGATGAATGATGACTCCCAACACGACATCGCTGGTTACAATCTTGCACAAGCTTGCGAGTTGTATTTGAAAGCAATGATGGCAATGCGTGGCCTGGAATTCCCAGAGGGTGGCGATGCTCACGATCTTGATTTCCTTATGACGACTCTTGAAGAAGAAGGCTTTGCAGAGATCTCTTCCCATGCCGATGTGATCGAACTGACTCAATACAACGATCCAAGCGCCCACGTTCGCAAAGATGAGCGCCTGGATTTGAATGAGTACTCGGGTTATGTAAATGACCTAAAAAAACTGGTTGGCGAGCAGTTAAAACTTTACTAACCGCTTGGCCCCCTTCAAACAATAAAAAAAGCCGTCTAAAAGACGGCTTTTTTCGTTAAATTCGATGCTTTTTTGAACTACTTGGTTGCGGATGCATAAATGATTGATCCGCCCTTAACCATGTCGATTAATTTCGTGCGATAACTCATCGTCACCGCCGGGCACCCCCAACTACGACCCTGAATCACACTGGATTCCGAAACATAGTCAGCCCCATGGATGACGACCGCTCTGGAACGAGCTCTTGAGTTGGTGGAAGACAAGCCATCCAACCGCAGGGAATAACCATGGCTGCCACTGTAAGTTTCAGCTGTCTTATAGACACCCACTGAACTTGCATTTGAACCCGATGTATTACTGAAGCTGTTCGCATAGCCATCATGGTCTGGATCAGAACCTTTCCCGTGTGCCACGTGAATGCTCCATACATCACCCGTTTTCATATTGATGATATGGAAACGTTTTTTCGTGGAAGAAAGACTGAAATCCAACACTGACAAATAGTCAGAGTTTTTGATCGATTTCAAATTCTTATCGTAATACAGCAACGCATTTTTCAACATCGTCTGATTCACTGTTTTACCAGTATCCACGTATGAGTATTTCGCAAGAACCTGAGCATCAGTCAAAGTTCCTGAATCAGTACCGCCCCCCGTATCAGGAACCTCGGGTTCCGCCGGTGGAATTGTTTGCGCAGAATCACCTGCGGATTGTTCTGTGTCTGGATCGTCAGCTAAAACTGTAGAAGAGCTTTCAAAACCGCCTTTTGCACAGGCTGCCATTAAGAAAGTGACGGATAGTAAAGCCAGAACATTCTTTGTTCGTTTGAATGTCATTAGGACCTCCGTGTTGGTTACACAGAGGTTTTCGGCTCGCTCATGTTTCAACTTTAAACATTTTTATTCTGTCAGAATTGTGGACACGAGACTTTCGTGAAGTGTAAGCGTCTTATTCAATTTCATTCACAAACTGAAGTCTTGGAATCCGCCTTACATCCGAGTGCTTTTTGAATTTCAGCGGGCGCAAACAAAACTTTGTCCACACGCCGTGACGTTTTCGGATGGGGAACATCACTAGAGTCCTGTTGATACTTTTCAGGATTCAACAACATATCTTTATACTCGGCAAATGGGGGGCAGTCTTTTTCAACTGCCGCCGCAACTCTATTGATGGCAGCGACTTTCACGTTCTGACACTCAGAACCTGCGATAAACAACTGCGACTCGTAAGCAAAGTCTTTGGCTTGCTGGGGATCCGTGAATTCAGAAACTTTTTGCGCCAGGATTTTAGATGACATCCAATCTGCAAAGCCCTCTTGCATATCTGAGTTCCCGGAAAATCCGCGGCAATGTTGATGCGTTGAAAAATTCTCGCTTACTTCTTTTTTTCGTTTTTTAAATTGATCCACGAAGTCCGATGACAAAGTTCCAAACTCCTTGGTGAGGTCGGACTCTTCCTTAGAGATGCGCGCAATGATTTCTTTTTCTGAAACCTCTTTGGCTCCCATGGAAGAAGAACTTTTCAAACAAGCGACCACGTTTTGCAGTGGATTTTTACCGACGGGCACTGAAGTTCCGCTGATGTGCTTATGGGCATTGCAGGGATCTATCGAGTGACTAATCTCATGAGACAACAACGAAAACAGCGTTGAATCAGGCAAGTTTAGAAGTTGGGGACACACTGTGATGGAGTTGTTGTCGGATTGGTAGGCGGCATTGGGCATATCACACCCCGCCCTCTGCATTTCAAAAGAGTCCTTAAACAGGGGGCTCGCCATTTTTACAGCATTGATACGTTTAATTTCCTGATCAATTTGCGCTGAGTTTTCAGTAGTTCGGCGTGTTTCCAACAATGCCACCGCTCGCTTCTTAACATCCGCGAAAATCCCCGTCGTCCGAGCCAGTTCTGTCTGGTAAGCGGGATTTGATTTCTGAAGCTTGACCGGATTTATAAATGGATCCTGGGTGTCGACTTCGGGCAGACGTTTATCCAGACAGCCTTCAACTTGTTTTGCCAAACGAATAAAAAAGAAATTCGGAACTGATTTACCGGCCCCATTCTTATAGAGATAAAAGTTCTGACTTTGACTGCGCAGCTGCTGGCAATAATCACCAAAATTACATTGCGTTACGGTCGGCACTTCGCACGCAACAGCCGCTTTTTCACTTTGGCTTATTTCAGTTCGCAGCTTTTCCAGATTTTTGAACAAGGCCTGATAATCCGGCTCACTTTGGGCAAACGCGGTTACAGAAATCAAAAATAGAATAAGGGAGTGAGCCACAGCCATCCATCCTATTCTACTTAGATTTTCAACGTTTCCAAACTTCCTGGAATCTCCGTACCGCAAATTGCTGTAAAGGTCCTGAAATCAGAGATTCAAACCAGAGAAGTCCACACATCTGATGAGGTTTTAGTCACTTGCAGAAAATTTACCCGGTCAGGGACAGTATCTAAGTTAAAAGCTAAATCCGAGGCTTTGTGAATGCTCATTGCTGGCACCTATCTTGTATCACCGGCGAACATGCGTTTTTTGGTTTCACTGACTATTTTACTTTTCGGGGCTTCCGCTTTTGCGGGAACTGACTCTGCTTCGGAGAAGCGGGTTGTTTTCAATCCGGTTGTCAGTACTTCAGCACGCACACTGCCACAGTGGCAGTTCGGCTACCAGCGGACCGGCGGCGCCAACGTGAACTCTCACATGCTGATGAATGCCGTGAGTGTTGGGATATTGCCTCGCCTGGAAATCGGCACTGTTCCGATGTTTTATGCCACCGCCTCTGGCAGCAGCAATTACACTGTAAAAGTTAACTTCTATCGCGGCGACCAAGTCGACTGGGCTGCATCCTTTACCGAAACGCGCTTTAAATCTGAAGCTAGGACTAGCGGAGGAGTCGTCGACAGACCAGAACTGGTGCTGCGCTCAATCCAGCTGGGTTTAAATTATCGCCCTGAGTGGAATGAAAACACCACTTTTTCACCATTTGCGAATCAGGTGTGCGGACATATTGAATCCAAAGACGCTTTGGTTTTTCTTTATTCCCTAAAGTGCGAGGCGGAATACGGTCTGGATGTGCAATATCAAATAAAAGATCGTGAATGGCTGACATTGGCATACGGTCATTTGCGTGAGGCTGGACTTTCACCTTACGAACGTTTGAATGCAGGCGTGGGCGTGGCTTGGTCACAGCTCCGCCCAAAAGCAATGTTCTCTCGTCCCTCTGTGGGTGTGTACTACATACCCGACACGCAAAATACTTTGTATCTACTTTCCACCACTTTTTTCGAGCACTAACCTAACGCCGCTAAAGGTGAACCGGCAGAGTCATCTCTGAAAGAGTGGCTTCGGTTGGAGTCAGATCCACAACGAATGGGGAAATTTTCAAGCCCTTCGCCGAAGCTTCGCGCAGAAGTTTTCCATATTCAGGATCGATATCATCCGCTGGTGCAAAGGTTCCGCAGTCATGACGTTGCACTGTGAAGACCAACTCGGCTGAGTGCCCCTGCTCCATCAAAGCCATCAGTTCTTTCAAATGCTTTTGCCCGCGCTCAGTGACAGCGTCTGGAAATTTCGCGACCCCGTCCTCACCCAAAGTGACATTTTTCACTTCGATGAAGTGCATTTTGTCGGTGTCTTTTTTCTTAAGCGCAAAATCCAAACGAGTTTCAGCAGAGATTTTATATTCAGGTTTAGCTTCATCAAAAGACGCCCAATGCGCGAATCCGCCCACTTCATCTTTGTGTTTGCCGATCACTCGCAGGACCGTTTCTTTAACCACCGTGTTTGGAGTCGCCGTATTCACGCCCACCCATGAACCGCCCGGGGATTTGATCATCTCCAAGGTGAATTTCAATTTACGCTCTGGGTTGTCGGACTCCGAAAACAGGCACAGCTGGCCGGGGTTATTGACGCTTTTCATACTCCCCGTGTTGGGAACATGCGCCACGATGGTCTGACCTTGGAATTCAATGTCGGCAAAGAAGCGTTTATAGCGTTTTAGGAAGGTGCCTTCCTGGAGTTTACGAGAATATTTCATGGAGCCCTCAATTCGGGTTGTAAAATAGCAATGCCAAACCTCCGAATTCAACTCTGAAACCGCTATGTTGCAGAGGGAAAAACCAATTTATTTATGCATAGTGTTAATCGGTGCAAATCGAGCCCCCTCGAAATAGAAGGGAGTGTTTGATTTTAAAGGCTAATATTGAAAGGAACTCCCTGCATGGCAACTGATGTGAAACTGCCTGAACTTGGCGAAGGCGTTACTGAAGGTGAATTGGTAAAATGGTTGGTTCAACCTGGTGATTCTGTAAAAGCAGATCAACCTATCGCTGAAGTTTTGACTGACAAAGCAACTGTAGAGGTTCCATCTCCAGTAGCTGGTACTGTAAAAGATTTGAAATTTAAACCGGGCCAAGTTGTTAAAGTTGGTTCGACGATGATCGCATTGGATGGCAATGGCGCATCCTCCTCCGCTAAAGCTACGGCGGACAAGGCTCCTTCTACGGCAGCCCCAGCTCAAGCGGCACAGCCCGCCAAAGCCCCAGCGACGGCGGGTAAAGCACAAGACGTAAAACTTCCTGAACTTGGTGAAGGTGTTACAGAAGGCGAACTAGTAAAATGGTTGGTTAAATCTGGTGACTCTGTAAAAGCTGATCAAGCGATCGCTGAAGTTCTAACCGACAAAGCCACTGTTGAAGTTCCGACTCCAGTAGCCGGCGTAGTTGGCGAATTGAAATTCAAAGCCGGCGACGTTGTTAAAGTTGGATCTACTATGATCACTTTGACTGGCGCAGGTGGTGGTGCAGCAGCGGCTCCGGCGGCTCCAGCTCCTCAAGCTTCTGCTACGGCAGCGGCTCCAGCAGCAAAAGCGGCAGCTCCAGTAGCTACTTCTTCTGCAGCTACAGCAAACGGCATCTTCCCGCCTGTTGCTGATTCTAAAGTTCTTGCGACTCCGGCGACTCGCCGTCTTGCTCGCGAAACTGGTGTTGATATCAACGGTCTTTCTGGTTCTGGTCTTGCTGGCCGCGTAACTCGTGAAGACGTATTGTCTGCGGGCGGTGGTGCTGTTGCATCCACCTCTTCTGCAAAAGCTCCAGCTGCTGGTGGCATGACTATTCCAAGACCGGCATACCAAGGTGTTGCTGGTGCAGCGGAAGAGCGCGTAGCTCTTATCGGTATCCGCAAACGTATCGCTGAAAACATGCAGCGTTCAAAACAAATCATCCCTCACTTCACTATCATGGATGAAGCTAAGGTTGATGCTTTGGTTGCGCTTCGTGAGTCTTTGAAAGACTTCGCAGAGAAAAACGGAACTAAGATCACTTATCTTCCAATCGTGATGAAAGCCATGATTGCGACGATCCGTGAATTCCCAATGTTCAACGCATCTATCGACGATGCTGCTGGTGAAATCGTTTACAAAAAATATTTCAACATCGGTTTCGCAGCTGACACTCCAACAGGTTTGGTTGTTCCAGTTATCAAAAACGCGGATCAAAAAACGATTTTGGAAATCTCTAAAGAAATCATCGACCTTTCTAAACGTGCCCGCGATGGCAAGTTGAAACCAGATGAAATGAAAGGCGCTTGCATCACTGTGACGAACATCGGTTCTATCGGTGGTACTTACGCGACTCCAGTGATCAACCACCCTGAAGTGGCGATCCTTGGTATGTACAAAATCGACGAAAAACCAGTTATCAAAGATGGCCAATTGAAAGCTATCAAAACGATGAACTACACAATGACTGCCGATCACCGTTTGATCGACGGCGCATTGGCTGCAAGATTCTTGGCTGCCTTCATCGGCCGTATCGAGAATCCTGGTAAACTTTTGGTGGAGATGCTGTAGATGGCACAATCATTTGACGTAGTAGTTATCGGTGCGGGTCCTGGCGGTTATGTTGCCGCTATCCGCTCTGCTCAACTTGGTTTTAAAACAGCAGTTATCGAACGTGAATTCTTGGGTGGCGTGTGCTTGAACGTGGGTTGCATCCCATCTAAAGCAATGATCACTGCGACTCACCTTCTTCACAAAGCTCAACACAACTTCAAAGACATGGGCTTGATGATCAAAGGCGATATCAACGTTGATATGAAGCAACTTGTGAAGTGGAAACAATCCGTTTCTGACAAAATGTCGAGCGGTGTGGGTCAACTTCTTAAAGGTTACGGCGTAACTCATATTAAGGGCGACGCTGAATTCAAATCTTCTAAAGAAATCTCTGTTAAGTCATCTGCAGGTACTGAGTCTATCACGGCTAAGTACTTCATCGTGGCGACAGGGTCCCGTCCAATTGAAATTCCAGGATTTAAGTTTGACGAAAAAGACATCTGTTCTTCAACTGGCGCTTTGGCATTCGACGAAATTCCAAAACGCGTAGCAGTTATCGGTGGTGGTTATATCGGTCTAGAGATCTCTTCTTACCTGCGCAAATTGGGTACTGAAGTGACTGTGATCGAAGCAATGCCTTCATTGCTTGCTGGCGTAGTTGATCCAGATTGCGCAAACATCGTTGTACGTAAGCTTGATAAAGCGGGCGTAAAAATCATGTACGGTGCAAAAGCTAAATCTCAGAAAAAAGCCAAAGACGGCTACGAAGTTACTGTTGAGATCAACGGTAAAGACGAAGTTGTTAAATGCGATAAGATCCTGGTAACTGTTGGACGTCGTCCAAACGGCGACCAAGCGAACTTGAAAGCTGCGGGTATCGCGGTTGACGAGCGTGGCTTTGTTAAAGTGGATGCTCAACGCAGAACGAACGTTCAAAACATCTTTGCTATCGGTGATATCTGTGGTCAACCAATGTTGGCTCATAAAGCTTCACACGAAGGTGTGTTGGTTGCTGAAGTTATTTCTGGCGCAAACCGCGTTTACGACGCGAAAACAGTTCCAGCGGTTGTCTTCACAGACCCAGAAATCGCATCTGCGGGTATGACTGAAGCTGAAGCAAAAGCGAAGGGTCACACTGAGCTTAAGATCGGTAAATTCCCATTCGGTGCTAACGGCCGCGCTGTGAGCATGATGGAAACTGAAGGCTTCGTAAAAATGATCGCTGATGCGAAAACTCACGTGTTGTTGGGTGTTCACATCGTAGGTCCTGAAGCTTCGAACTTGATCTCTGAAGCAGTTCTTGCGATCGAGATGGGCGCACGCATTGAAGACTTGGCTCTTTCAATCCACCCTCACCCAACATTGGGCGAGACGATCATGGAATGTGCCGAGGCGACTTTGGGTCACGCGATCCACATCATCCAAAAGCCTTTGAAAAAATAGGCTGCTATCTAATAGCTAAAACGAAAAAGGGAGTTCTACAGAACTCCCTTTTTTTATGCGCATAGATAAGAAGTAGGACCTGGCACCTTTTAAAGAATATCGAGAGGATTTGTGGGTTTCGGGGCGGAGGTTTTTTCGCGACCGAATAGGAAGTCCAGCTTCACATTGATGGAGGTCGAGGGAGTGAAGCCGTCGGCGTACATCCACGCACATGCGGGACTGAACTCCAGGAAAATCCATGGGGCCTTTTTGAAACCTGTTCTATAGGTGAATCCAACGGCGTAGCCTTCACCGTACATCTCCAGCTCATAGGATCTTGTCAGAAATCTAAAATCTGTGGAGAAAAGACTTTTATCTTCAAAGCTGTAAATCAACGACGGACCATGAACCGTACCGAAAACTGACGGCTCACTCATGTACCAGTTGGCCTGGTTCAGAAAACGAAAAAGAAAATACTTACTGAATGCGTAGTCCGATGTAACTGCGACTTTACTGGCCCACAAAGTTTCTGAATCCCAGCCAATTTCATTTTGCCAATAGTCGACCCATTTTTGAGTCAGATAGCTTCGCGACAAACGAAGCTTCCCAAAATAAGCAATGGGCCACTTCCAACGAACTCCCGTTTCAGTCGCAAAATCCCAGGGATTTTGTTCTTTGTACTCTTCTATAGAAATCAAGTCTTCATCCAACACAGACGTGGGAGGCTGATCCGGTTTACGAGTCCAATAGTCATTGAAGGCGCGCTCACGCTCTTTCAGGTTGGGCAAACTTAGAGTCAACGAGGTGGAGAAATTGTTATCAAAAGTACCGGTGTTGGCATTGTAGAAGCTGGAAGTCGTGATCTTAAGACTGCTTTTATAGTATTCATCCAACGCACGATCGTTACCGAACAAACCATCGACTTTATTGGCAAGCAGGATCACACGATCGGATACGACGTCTCGGGAATCAGTGATGATCCGTCCCGTTGAAGACATAAACCCGGAATCAGTTTTAACTTTTGCTGACTTCTTTTTTCTTTTCTTACTGGTGATTTTTTGAGGATCAGGAACGGACACATCCTGGGCTTGAACATAAGCCGGAGTTACGAACAGGATAAGTGCAAGTACGTGCTTCAAAACCAAATATGACCTCTGACAATGATCATATAAGATCATTGTCAGTTGTCACGTCACGAAATTATCTTTCTACGATTGCAGTCACACCCATTCCACCTGCTGTACAGATGGAAATAAGTCCTCGACCGCTGCCTTTTTGTGAAAGCATCTTAGCCAGTGATACAAGGATACGACCACCTGTTGCCGCAAATGGATGCCCCAGCGCCAAGGATCCACCATTCACATTCAATTTACTGCGATCAATAGATCCCAACGCTTTGGAAAGACCCAGTTTCGTACGACAGTACTCTTCAGATTCCCACGCTTTCAGTGTGCACAACACCTGACCTGCGAAAGCTTCGTGGATTTCATAGAAATCAAAATCCTGCAAAGTCAGTCCATTACGCTCAAGCATGCGCGCCACTGCATAGGTCGGAGCCATCAATAGGCCCTCGCCACCAACATAGTCCACCGCTGCGACCTCGGCATCAGTCAGATAAGCCAGCACTGGCAAGTTATGTTTCTGAGCAAAGTCTTCGCTGCCCAAAAGCACCGCCGAAGCACCATCGGTCAATGCCGTACTGTTACCTGCCGTCAGTGTTCCCGTTCCGGTTTTATCAAACGCGGGTTTTAGCTTCGCAAGCTTTTCAAGAGTGGTGTCACCACGAACCAACGTATCTTTTTTAAGTCCTTTAAAATCAAAAACCAGGTCTTTAAAGAATCCTGCATCCCAGGCTTTTGCGGCATTTTGATGACTGGTAAATGCCAGCTTGTCCTGCTCGGCCTGAGAGATATTCCACTCTTTAACCATGAGTTCTGTATGCTGTCCCATGGAAAGTCCTGTGCGCGGCTCAACCACAACAGGAAATTTTGGTTTTAAATCTTTCAATGAAAGTTTGGCGAATTTCGCAAGACGACCCGCTAGGGATTTCTCTTTTTGCGCATCCATCAACTTCCAAGTGAATTCATGAGGCAGCACCCCTTGAATATCACTGTTCGTATCCGTACCGCCAGCGATACCACTTTCAATCTGACCAGCTGCGATTTTCAAACCAATGTGCCAGGCTGTTTCCAAACCTGTACCGCAGGCTCTTTGGACATCATAGCCTGGTGTATGCGGATCAAGACCGGAACTAAGAACGCTTTCACGAGTCATGTTCCAATCGGCCGCATTTTTCATAACTGCACCAGTGGAAACATCACCCACACGAACGCCTCTGATATTAGTTTTATTCACCAAATCCTGCAAAACTGCCGTCATCAACTCTTGATTGGAAGTGCGAACATAGTTCGTCTGAGATTTAGTAAACGGAGTTCTGGATCCCGCTAGAATCGCAATGGGTCTCATTTGTTTGGTTTTCATACGCAGTCCTTTTCTGGCTTGATAATCTACCTACTGGTAGGTAGAATACGCCTATGAACGAAACAAAGCAAGTCACAAAGACCCTGGCCCTTGAAATAGCTAAAAACCACCTGCAATTACGCGGGTATAACGGCTTTAGCTTTCAAGACATCGCTGACGAACTGGGCATCCGCAAAGCCAGCTTGCACTACTATTTTGCCTCAAAAGAAGATCTAGGATTGGCTTTGATCGAGGACTATTCTAATTCTTTTCAAGAATGGGCACAAAAGCACGCAGAACTCGATTCCTTGGAGAAAATCAAAAAGTTCATCGATATGTATAGTATGTTCTCCCAAGATGGTCTTAAGGTGTGCCCTGGAGGAGTCTTTTGCATCGACTACAACACCCTCCCGCCAAACCTAAAAAAAACAGTCTGCCAACTTCAGGAACAAATCCAAGAGTGGTTAACGAAGGCCGTTGCTGAAGGCATTAAATCCAAAACCATCAGACCAACCCTGAAACCAAAAGAAACAGCCACACTGATCCACGCCACAACCCAAGGGGCACTGCAAATCGCAAGAATGCAAAACAACCCTAAAGCCATGAAGTCCACTTCATTGGCCTTGCTTTCGCTCTTGAAAAATTAGAACGGCAGGGTGTCGGGACACTAAGCAAAAGCTTTGTAATACCTCGATTGTATTAGACGCATATGTATGTTGATCAGCTCTTGACGGAGCTCTCTGATGAAAACATCATATTCTTATGAAACCTATGATTAGACGTGCACTTCACGAAGATGCAGCCAACATTATAAATGCACACAGAAGATCCATAAGGGAGGTTTGCTCAAATGACTACAGCTCAGAGCAAATCACGGCATGGTCTGGCTTGAATTTTCAAGAGGATCGTTGGTGTCATACTATGGATCAAGATATGGTTTGGGTTATTTCCGATCAGAATCGTAACATTTTTGGTTTTGGACATTTGCAATTTCAAGGTGATTCGGAAGCAGAAGTCGCGGGCCTCTATTTTGTTCCAGAAGTTGTAGGTCAAAATTTCGGAAAAGAGATCGTTAAATTGATGATCGAAGAATGTAAAAAGAAAAACATTCGAACTATTCATCTGTCAGCTACAAAAACTGCAAAAACATTCTATGAAAATGTTGGATTTAAACAGATTGCCCCACAGAGTTCAGTAACAATTGGCGGTAAAGCCATTGAATGCTTTAAAATGCAAACGGCGCTGATTTAAATCGATGCATTTCAATTTTTAAAAACGGCTTGCAGCTTAACGCGCATGAAATCCAAGAACAGTTCTGCGGTGCTTCCGTAAGTAGGACCTGGCACCGACCAAGGTCCTGAACATTTGTTAACGAGTGGTGGCAACGACGACCTATAGTGCTATCCTGCAAAGACCCCATTTTTCACGGAGGAAAAATGAATCACCTTTTGCGCGTTATTACGGTGTGCATGCTTGTGCTTGCATCCTCTTTGGCAACCGCCGCTTCCCAACAAGTCAAAGAATGGAACATGTTGGTTTTCCTAAACGGAAATAACAATCTGGACAGCTTCGGTCCAATGAATATCAATCAAATGGAACAACTGGGATCCAGCGATCAGGTCAACGTTCTGGTTCAATGGGCCTCTGCCAGCCGTGATAATGTGACTCGCCACTTGATCGTAAAAGACAGCCAAACCAGCACAGTGACTTCTCCGGTTGTACAAAACTTGGGATCTGTGGACATGGGTGATTGGAAAGAGCTAGTCAAATTCGTGGACTGGGCCAACCAAAACTATCCTGCAAAAAAATACTTCATCGTGGTTTGGAATCATGGTGGCGGCTGGCACTTGTTAAACGTGCCCGGCGTGATTCGTCCGATGGATATTTCTTGGGATGAGAACACTGGCAATCGCATCACGACAGAACAATTGGGTCAGGCAATGGCAGAGTCGGCAAAAATCATCGGCCACAAAGTGGATGTGTACTCTTCCGACGCTTGCCTGATGGGCATGGTGGAAGTCGCTTCCGAGATGTCAGACTCTGTTCAATATTATCTGGGATCCCAGGATGTGGAACCCGGCGCTGGCTGGCCTTACGCAGCCTTCCTGGGCAAGTGGTTTGCCAACCCCGCCATGTCACCCGCTGACCTGGTTAAAGTCCACGCGGCAGAGTATCTGGCAGCTTATAACGGCGGCGTCTATGGCCATCGCCGTGTCACGATGTCCGCTTATGATTTGTCTCAGCTTGATACTTATGAAAAATCCCTGAAACAATTGGGCGAAGAACTTCGCGGTCTGAGTGATGGCGATATTTTCAAAGTCGCGCGCTCTGCCAAGAACGCAAAGCTTTTCACTTATTTTGACTATCGCGACGTGATCGACTTCGTGGATTTAGTTTCCCGCAACGGCATCAGCACCCCAGCGATGCAAGCTGTGCGTGATGCTCAGAATACCTTTGTCATTGCGAACTCCCAGAATCAGGACACAAGAACTTATGGTGTTTCGATCTGGCTTCCGACCGGAGCTTCATCTTCTGATTACAGCGGTTATATCGAAAGATATCATGGTTTGAAATTCAACCAACGAACTGGCTGGGCCGATCTGGTGACGAAGCTCCAAGGAAAATAAAAAGAAAATCCAGCATAGAACCCTGCTATATGCTCGGGACTTAATCGCCAGTACTGTTCCAGCGGAATAAATTAACAAATCCGCAATTTCCACATCCGATACGGATGCGGCAGCGCACAAACCACTTCAACAAAAACAAAAAAGAAAAGCCCGGCTTAGACCGGGCTTTTCAGTTTTTGAGAAATCCATTTCCCTGAAAACTATTTTACGCAAGAGTAGTAAACTTTGTATTCGCCTTGTGGAAGGTCATTAGAGAATACCATATTCACACCGTTCACTGTGAAAGCACCAGAGTATGGTTGGCCATCTTTAGTTACTGTCACGGCTTTCGTAGCATCAACTACTGGAGCACAAGTCAGAGTGAAAGTTTTCAATGTTTTACGGATACCATCTGCGATACCAGTCACTTGCGCTGCATAGTCCGCCGCACACACGTCACCGATCACACCACCAGTCAGTTTAGAGAACTGTTCATAGCGGTAACCGTAAGCATAACCATTCGTAGACTTACAAGCTGTATCGCCTGGACGAGTGATGATGGAGTGGAAGCTGAATGCTTTTTGACCACCATAAGTTTGGCTTACGAAGTTCAACAATGACTGCGGATCATTTTTAGTACCGTTTTTAGATTCATCTTCGTCAGAGATCACAAGTACTGAGAACTGCGCATCCGGGCGGACAAAGTTCACGTTACCACCGCTTTGAGAAAGAGATCTTTCAATTGCACGGTAAGTTACATAAACCGCTTGCTCGTCACCACTACCAGTTTCAGTTCTTTGCAAAGTCGCACCCAGCAGGCTTTGTGCCTCTGCATCTGCCATTGCGGAAGTCAGGATGTAGGAACCTTTTTTACCAGTCAATTCAACCAGACGACCGTCACCCAATTTCACGTCACGTGGATCCGTCGTAGTAACCGCGATCTGCCAGTCCAAACCTTTGATCACACTCAACAGATTCTGAACACGTTTCGCCATGTTTTTCTGTTCGTATTCCATAGAGCCCGAGTTATCGATCACGATCAACAAGTCGACTTTTTTGTTTGGTGTAACCTGAACAGTTTGAACCAGGGATCTATATTTAGATGACACTTCAAAAGTGATGGATTTTCCAGATGAATGAGCCAGTTTATCTGTTGCTGATACCGCCAATGTATAAGTTCCGGAAACCATACTTGGGATTTTAATTGTGTTTGTGCCAGCCGCGCAGGGTTTAGCAACACCCGCGAAAGTACAAGTCACTTTATCAACACCGGCACCGGCGTCTGTCACTGTGAATACGATCTCTACATCAGAACCTTCTTCAACAGTCGAGTTCGGATATTTCGAGAAAACGATTTCAGGGCCCATTTCATCAATCAGGATGCTGGCGTTCAAACATTCAGAAACACGGTTGTCGTAGTCCTTATACTGAACACTTAAAGTCACATTTTGATTTGATTTGGCACTTTGATACATTTTGGAATCTACGAAAGACTCCCATGTACCACCAGAGCAATCCGCACCTTCAGACAGCTTCAAATAAGCCGCAGAAAACACAGAAATAAAAGACAACTCAAGATTGGAAGAATCCGTCAACTTCGCACCACCGTTGATTTGAAACACTGCGGACTCGCCTGCAGGTGGAGTCGGTGTCGGACTTTCTTCAGGGCTTGGGGATGGTGTCGGAGAAGGTTCAGTAACGACGCTAAAATCACCATTTGTATTGCTACCGGAGCCTGCGCTACCAAATTCAACGCTACCTTGGTTCTCGAGACATGCCGTAAGAGTAACACTCATTGTTAGTAATATGGCCCATCCTAGATTCTTCATATCTATCGCTCCTAATGTGCGTGTACCTACACATTGTTGCGATATCTTCGGATGAATTTCAAAGCAATCTCACTCTGGGAACAGTTCGTAAAATACTTGATCAATGATTATAAAATCGCTGTAAAAAAGTTCGCCATTTTCAACAAAACCCAATGCTGGCGCAGGTTTGAAGGGTATATTATGTACTATTGAAAATTAGGGGCGGCAGCGCGGAATCTGCGGATCAAAGGCATGATCAGCGTCTTGTGATTGATGCCGCTATCCAGGCACACTTCGAAAAACTCCAGCAGATCCTTGGTGGTATTTGCTTCTATGTCCCCGTCCAAAAATGCCATAGACCAATCACCAAACAGACGTCTCTCACTTTGGGTTTCGATCAAAATTTTTAAATTCTTATTTCGGTCATCATTGCGAATGACATTTACCAGGTGGCGCACCTTATGCTCGTCATCGCACTCCAGAACCTGAAGGAAATGGCCTTCGCGCAAAATAAGAACGCCCGAGATATTATCGCGGGCGTTGTTCTTGCGTGAAGAATTCAAAATGTTACGAATGTCAGTGTAGCTTAGGCTGTCCGATGCGTGACTGACGTAAACAAGATGAAATACCGGATTCATTACTTTGCCAGCGCGAAGTCTTTCGCCATCATAATCACTGCCTCACCCTTCACAACCATGTCGCCGTTTTCTTTGGTCACATTGGTTTCAACAGTGGCGATACCTTTTTCTTTGCGCATCGCTGTGATTTTGATGGTGATAGTGATCGTGTCATCGATGAACACCGGGTTAACGAATTTCATGGATTGACCCAGGTAAATTCCGCCCTCGCCGATACATTCTACAAGAGCTCTGGAAATCAGAGCTCCGCAGATCATGCCGTGAGCGATACGACGGCCAAAACGAGTTTTAGCCGCGTAAGCGTCGTCCAAATGGATTGGGTTGTGATCTCCAGACAACTCAGCAAATTGACGAACCATTTTATCCGTCACAGTTACTGTTGCTGACTTAGTGAAACCTACATCTACATTTGGAACCTGCATTACCTACTCCTACATGATATTCGCTGCTAGCTCTGCAAGTGGCGAACGTTCACCTTTAGTCAGGGTTACGTGAGCCGCAATTGCGTGGCCTTTAAATCTTTCAACCGCGTACGTTAGACCGCTATTCGCTGAATCTACGTAAGGGTTATCAATCTGATAAACGTCGCCCGTCAGGACAACTTTTGTCCCCTGACCGGCACGCGTAACAATTGTCTTGATCTCGTGCGGAGTCAAGTTTTGTGCTTCGTCAACGATCAGGTATTGCTTAGGAATGCTGCGACCGCGAATATAAGTCAGCGGCTCAATGTTTAACATGCCCTGATTGATTAATTCCTGAGCACGACCCGCCGCTTTTTTGTCCGCACCCATCAGAAACTCAACGTTATCGAAAATTGGCTGCATCCACGGATTTAATTTCTGCTCGATGTCACCAGGAAGGTAACCGATGTCGCGACCCATTGGGAAAATCGGACGGGAAACCAACAATCTTTGATATTGGCCTTGATCCAAAGCTTTATGCAAACCTGCTGCAATCGCCATCAAAGTTTTACCCGTACCAGCTTTACCAACCAAAGAGACGAACATGATTTCGTCGTTCAGCAAGCAATCCAATGCGAAAGCCTGTTCCACGTTGCGTGCATGAATACCCCAGATAGAATCAGCGGCTTGCACCAACGGAACGATTGCTTTTTCCGCTTCGCTGTAGCGGCCAATTGCTGAGTGATTTGGATTCGATGCATCCTTCATGATCACATATTGATTCGCATAAAGTTTTACATCGGTCACAAAGCGTTTTTCTTTATAGAAAGAATCGATCTGCGCCGGAGTGATAGCGATTTCCTGGTAACCTTCATACAAATCGTCGCGGTTGATATCATTTGCGTCGTAGTCTGTTGCAACCACACCGTAAACGTCAGCCTTAATACGAAGATTGATGTCTTTCGTAATCAACTCAACTTTATAACGAGGATGTTGTTTTTGTAGTGCCAGAGCCGTATTCAAGATACGGTTATCTGCCTTTTGAGCATCCATCTCTGCAGGCATCCCTGCAAGCATGTAGTCCGTATTAATGTATACCATGGTTTCAGAGTTATCGATCTGAACACCACTTGCCAAAGAGCCTTTACCACGAAGCACGTCGATGAAGCGGCTGAACTGACGGGCATTTCGACCGTTCTCGCCCTGATCTCTTTTGAATCTATCTACTTCTTCAATAACGGAGATAGGAATATGAACATCAGCCTCTCCAAAGCGCATGATCGCTTGGGCATCGAAAAGGATCACATTGGTATCGACAACAACTTTTCTGCGTTTAGCTTTGCTCAAGGACAAACCCTCCGTAGTAGCACGGCATATTACCGTGACAAAAAGACAATGGGACTTGAGGCATCCTAGCCTGCGGTGAACCCCACAGCTAAATTGCAACAAATCCCACGACCAAAGTCTACGGAAAAGGTTTTCCTGACTGAAATATTACTGACTAAGAGATATTTGATACTTGAACATCGCCAGAGTCCGTCTTTAACGAAGCGCTGACGTTTTCAATGAACTTAACAAAATGATGAAGTGCAACATCATTCAAGGTACCCTTCACAAAGTTAGCACCGTGACGAACGGTACCTTCATCTTCGATGTTACGAATATTTGAAACATTGATTGTGAATGGGAAGTACGTAGAGTGATTTAGATAGACGCGCATTGCGACTTCTTCATCCAATTGGAAGCTGCCTTCTTGAGAGTCCAAATCGAATGCCAAACCATTTTCGGAGATGTCATACAAAGCCACTTTCATCAGGCCTTGCTCGGGAAGAACGACGAAAGCACCTACGAACTCTGTCAAAATGGTGCGCTTCACATCACGACGCTCACGGCTCAACATTTCCTGCCGAGCTTCCGTCATATCCAAGACCTCACCTTTGCTGCCTTTGTGGCCAATTTCCAAAGAATTCTGAGTTCTTAGGCGTGTCGTAATGTCTAAAACTTTCCCCATTTAATCCCCCTGTGACTATGAAAACTTATCGGCAGAAAACGTTTCAACTTTAGCCACCTTGCACTTTGGTCCAGTTCCGGCTTAAAATGAGACAATGAAGAGGATTCACGCGTTTATATTCGTAACCATGGCGATCAGCTTGCTGCTGCATCTGGGACTTATCACGGGAATGATAGTCTTCGCGCCCATGTTTGAAACTCCAAAAGCGGAGACGATTGAGATCAGCCTGGCCTCTCCTCCGCCAGCGAATACGCTGAGCAAATCCAAAACCAATCAACAGATCGTTCGTAAGGCATTGGCTCCTGATAAATTGAAGGCTCCTGACGATGAATCCATGGCGCGCTTCCTTTCTGAACAGCGCCAACGCGTACTCAAAGAGATGCAAGCAGCTGATTCCGGTATGACAGAGAACCGCACCAACACTTCGACTTTGCCAAAGCCTACTTCCGAGAAAAACAAACAACAGGCACAGAAAAAAACAGAAGTCGACAAAACTGAAACCGACAAAGACGGCTACCGTGCTGTGGATGTTGCCAAGGAGCTTGCAGCGATGAATGCCCTGAACCAAGGGCAGTCCACCACTGGAGAAATGCTACCCACTGATGTCAGCATCGGTTCCTTCACTGCTTTGAATACCGATCGATACTTGTTCTATTCATTTTACGCGCGTATAGAAGAGCTGGTCCGCTATCGCTGGGAATCCCGCGTACAAACAGCGATCAATGGCATGGATCCATCCATGGCCATGAGCCTAAGCCGTCGCAACTGGAATACTCAGGTTGAATTTTTACTGGATAAAAAAGGCTTTCTGCAAAAAGCCATCATAATGAAAGAATCCGGGATCAAGAACTTTGACAGCGCTGCCGTCAATGCCTTCCGCGAAGCCCGCGTCTTCCCAAATCCTCCGCAGGAAATGATTGAAGAAGACGGATTCATTCATCTACGCTACACGTTCACCGTGAATTATGCGCCACCCACTTTAGTGAATAGCCGCTAAAGATTTATTTTTTCGGAACAAACTTAAGAGCTGCAGAATTGATGCAGTAACGCGTACCCAGAGGTGCCGGGCCATCATCGAAAACGTGACCCAAATGACCGTTTGAATCTTTGGCACGCACTTCTATACGAATCATACCGTGAGAGAAGTCGGGTTTTTCCACCAGTACGTCCGGAGAAATCGGCTTCGTGAAGCTGGGCCAGCCACACTCGGAATCAAACTTATCTTGACTAGAAAACAAAGGTGTCCCCGAAACCGCATCAACATACACACCGGGCTCGGTGTGATTCCAAAATTCATTTCTAAATGGAGACTCGGTGCCGTTCTCGACCATGATCCTATACTGCTCTGGTGTGAGCAATCTTTTGAGTTCTTCTTCGCTTTCAGGTAAACCGCACTTTAAGACCTTTTCTTTCATAGGACCATGGTAGAACTTCTTGTCCTTTTAGTCCAGACGCGGCCAGTTTTCATGTCACTCGCCACTAAGCCTTGGTAATATCTAAGGTAATATGAATAGATTTTTATTCGGCCTCATTACAGCCACCGTTTTAATGTTCTCCGTTTCAGCACATGCAATTAACGTTGAATTGGGTGCGCAATACGGTCACAAAACTCAAACCTACGACGCCAACAACTATAATGAAATGGAATCCGTTACGGGTTCTATGTCCTTTTATTTGTGGGAACGAATCGCTCTTGAGTTGAGCTACACCGATGCTCAATCCGTCGTCGTGTCCAAGGCCTTCAACACAGACCCAAAGCGAACCACAGTTCAAAGATCACAAATCATGGGGGCGGATCTGATTTTGATTTTGGCAGATAAAAAAGCCCTGTTTCAACCGTACGTCAAAGGCGGTATGGCGCAGATCAATCGTAAGCAAACCATTAAAATTGAGAACCAGGACACATACGAAAACGCACCAGAAAGTGCGGTTGCTCCATCATATGGTGTAGGTTTGAAAGTTCAGTTCACTCCATCCATGGGTTTGAAATTCAGTTATGATGCCTGGGAAACTCCGATTGGTGGCGGCTCCAAAACTAATGACTCTGCCATTCGCGCGGGTATTACGTGGATGCTTTAAAATTCGCGCTGGTCTTGCTTCCGTTATTGACTGGTTGCCAGATTAATTACCTGGCAAGCTCTGCCTACAATCAAATGAAATTATTAAACGCCCGCGTTCCCATTGAACAGGCGTTGAAAGATCCCAACATTTCAGATCAGGAAAAAAGTAAACTGGAGCTGGCCCAGAAAGCCCGCACCTTCGCTGAAAACGATCTGCATTTGAAGTCCACTGAAAACTACACATCGTATGTGAAGCTGGATCGTCCTTATGTGACCTACGTGGTCAGTGCGGCTTACAAGTGGGAACTAAAACACTATCAATGGTCTTATCCCTTTGTCGGAAAAATGCCCTACAAAGGCTACTTCAATGAAGAGTCCGCCAAAGAACAAGAAGTGGAACTTCAACAAGAAAACTTGGACACCTACATGCGAGGTGTCTCCGCCTACAGCACGCTGGGTTGGTTTAAAGATCCCCTGCTAAGCTCAATGCTTCGCTATAAGGATTATGACCTGGTCAACACCATCATCCACGAAACCGTGCACGCCACTTTGTACATCAAAGGCTCCGCCGATTTCAACGAACGACTGGCAATGTTTCTGGGTAACAAGGGCGCAGAACAATACTACTTAAAAGTCGAAGGCGAAAACTCCCCGACCCTGGCCGCCATCAAGAAAGACAACGAAGACGACAAAACATTTTCGAAGTTCATCTCTGAAGAGCTGCGCGACTTAGCCACTTGGTACAAAAACATCCCCGAAGCCGATCACACCGAACGCCGAAGAATGGAACGCATCGCCGGCATCCAGGAAAAATTCAAAACCCAAGTGCTCCCAAAAATGAAAACCAAGAACTACGAAAAGTTCGCCACCACCCCAATGAACAACGCGAGACTGCTAGTCTATAAAACCTATTTATCCGACCTTGCGGACTTCGAAACCCTATACCAACAAAGCGGCAACAACTTCCAAATCTTCATCGAACGCTGCAAAGCCCTGGAAAAGGAAAAAGACCCCGCCCAAAAACTAAAAGAACTAATTGGCACAACAAATGAATCTGAGCTCCGCGCCAATATTCCAACGACAGAAACCCAACTAGACCAAAAGAAAAAAGAATCCAAAATCCCCACCCACTAATAGAAATTGGACATTGGAAATTAGAGTTAGGATTCAAAAACAAGAGCCGCCCAGGTCAATTCGACACCGAATATTTATTCTAAATTTCTAAACGACGCCTCCTAATACATTCTCCCCACGCAACGAAGCCAATATCGCGACATATATAAGATGCTGAGCGGCCCTGCAGGAACTGCAGGCAGCGGTATAATCGATGTTAAGATGAACGAGGACTTCCGAGGTTCTGCAAAGTGCTCCGCCGTCGAGTTCCGCAGGCCTCTGTAGTAAACACGAAGCAACAAACCACCATCGAACCCAAATCGATTTTAAACTCCCAAAACCAACAAGAGCGAGGACTGTCCGAGTAAGGCGGAGCACTTTGCAGAACCTCGGAAGGCCGGCGCCCAGCCCCATAACATTCTCTTATACCACTCATAACAATTTCCGAAAAACCGAAATAAAATCAATTATTTAGAGCCACATTGGCCCCGAAAAAGTGGCCCACAGATTGCTATAAGGAAAGAAGTAGGCACGTTGGTTTGGGGGAACGAATTTACAACGAGCTGGGGGGGAGCCAAAAAGCTCTTCTGGGAAAAAAATTCAGGAAGTTAACCGAATTTATACAGAAGCGAGTCATATATGCAGAAAGATCTAATTGGAATATCGGATCTTGAACTGGTGGAAAAAGTTAAATCTGGAGACAGACGCTTTTTCTCCGAACTCGTGAAACGACATCAAAGAAGTGTGCTGCGCTTGAGTTTAAGATTCATGAAGGACATGGACGCCGCAGAGGACGTTACTCAGGAAGCTTTCATCAAAGCTTACGAGAAACTGAATTCCTTTGAGGGACGTGCATCCTTCAAAAGCTGGTTGTTCCAGATTGCCGTGAACACTGCTCGTAACAAACTACGTGAGTTTAAAAGAGACACGGTAGATTTTGAAAACGTGAATTTGGCAGTAGATGCGGAGGCTGAAAACACTCTCGTTCACACGGCGGTGGCTGACATCCTTCAGAAAGAAGTAGACAAGCTGCCATTGAAACAAAAAACAGCTTTGGTTCTGCGCGTGTACGAGGATCTTAGCTTTAACGAAATCGCTGATATCATGGAATGTCCATATGATACAGCCAAGGCAAACTACCGCCACGCCTTGTTGAAATTGCGCCAGACTTTTGAGGAACAAGAGGACCTTAAGAGATGGAATGAAGATGTTGGTGGTTTTTTCCAAACTTATGCTGAAGCGGAAGGATAACATTGAATGGATCAAAGAGAGAGCATGAATCGTTTGGACAAGGTCAGAAAGAACCTTAAGGCGAATGACGACCTTGATGTTCCCATGAACGATGATTTTTTTAATCGGCTTCATGATAAAATTATGTCTGAAGTCGATAAAACAGAAATCGCGCCCCCTCCCGTACTGATGCGACCGCGAAATATGTTGAGAGCCCACTGGCGTGGTTGGCTTTATCCAACCGGCGGCTTGATGTCTGTTGCCTTGGCGACCGCCATCCTGGTTCCCCATTTTTTAAAAGTCACAGAGGGCATGCAGCGTGCAGGCTTATTAAGCGATGGACGCGAACGCATTGTCATGGAAGCGGTGTTGTCACCGGAAGACTTGTCCCAGACTTTAATCTCCAGTCAGACGGATTCTGACTTTTTTGTGGACGTTGCCCGCGAATCATCTGAAAATTTCAGAGTAGCTAAACTCAATAAAATTGTAGGTGGTCGAACGACTCGTTAGATCACCATCGGGTGATAAACGTGCGTCTGACTTTCTTAATGCTTCTAATTTCAATTTTCCTGCTTCAGCCCCTGGCTGCGTTCGCTCAAGGTAAAACTGTTGCCAAGCGCAACCAGCTTGAGGAGCTGATGATCTGGAAAATGAGTGATGAACTTAAGCTGACTGCTACAGAAGAAAAAACATTTTCTGATATCATCAAAAATCTAAATCTTAAAAAATCAGACCTGAATCGCTCTTTGCAAAACTCCCTACTAACCTTGGCAAACACCAAGGATGCTAAAAAACGGGAGCAGGAATTTGCCGCCTACAAGAAAACGCTGCAGGCGTTTAACAAGGTCAGCGAAGAAGAATTGGACAAGCTAAAACCATTGCTGGGAACCGAACGCATAGTTCAATATCTGCAGATCAAACAGGATCTTGCCACAAGAATCAAAGCCACCTTGACCAACCCCGATGCTCCGATGAAAGATGAAAAGAAGCCACTCCCGGCTCCAAAAGTTATCATCGAGTAATTGGACGCATTAGAGGACCAATACTTCCGATTTCTTGACTCTTACAATTAATCAACGATTAAATGGAACACTTGCTACGCCTGGATTTCACGGCTCAGCGCGCCAACTAATGCAAAAATGAAAATTGTGTGGCGACATACACCTTGTTTGAAGGGGTGAATATGTCCATGTTTTCAAAGCTACTAATAACTACTGTTTTGCTTGCCCAGCCCACTTTTGTAAGCGCTGCGGACGAATTGTTAAATGGCGGCGACGTGATCGAGTGCCCGGGCTATGAAGTTCCATCCTATCATTCTTTGGATCTTTATGAAGGAGAGGAAGTATACGGTCTAAAACGTACAGACTTCAACTCCTTCACTGATTACAAAGCGATCGTCATCCAAGTCCTTAAACGTATGGAAAAAGTCGATCCTGTCCGCGCTAAAAATTATCGCCTTGTTTTAAACAACTTCGAAAAGGAATCGAAAATTGTTGTCGGTGAATTTGGCAATGTTCGTGACGAAGGATTTTTAGCAATTCCAGAAGGCTGCTCCTTGAAGCAAGCTGCGGTACAATTTCGCACACACACGCCTGAAGGCATCAAGTATGTTTTCAATCTTGGGCTATGGAATAAAATGAGCGCCCCAACAAAAGCGGCGTTAGTTCTGCATGAATTGATCTACCGTGAAGCTTTAGGTTCACAAAATATTAAAACCTCAACACGCGTTCGCTATTTCAATGCGTTTTTGCATTCAAGCAAGATGGACAATATCGATTACATCACCTACGCGCAGTCTGCAGGTTTTTTGGATTTTAAGATTGAGTCACCGAAGAATTAATATCCGCGGAATAACCACGGATTACCAAGCAACTGAATATAGGTAGTACCAGGGTTACCCGCAACGTTCCCAGTACCACCGGATACATTTAGAGTGCCTGAGTATGTGCCGGAATAATAAATCGCGATGCGGCCGCCGCCGCCGCCGCCGCCATTGTTCGTTCCGTCGAATCCAGATCCGCCTTTAGCTACAATACCATCAGCGACTGAAACAAGGTTTTTGGTTGTTATCCAAATACTTCCACCTGAACCACCACCACAGCGATTTGCGTCGATCTTATTTGATCCCGAAGCTGACAGCACTGCTCCCGTATTGATAGTCAAATCATTCGCAATTACAAACTTAATCGCACCGCCACCGGTCCCGGCAATGCCTGGACTGGTACAACCACCACCACCAGACCCTAAATCAACGGGCTGAGTATTTGAACCGTATGTGGTACCACCAGCAGCTCCAGTACCACCGGATCCACCCGCACCACCGTAACCACCGCCACCGCCACGTACTCCGTTTGATGTACCTTTACCAGTACCAGTATTCTGCCCTTGCCCTTCAATGGCTGTGACAACGGCCCCGGCTGCTAAAGTGATGTTGTTATAGGTATAAGTTCCGTTTTGAATGGAGCTGGTCGTCGGAAACAATAAACTATTTGTTGTTGTGTTTATCACAACCGCTGATCCCGGCGTCACACCATCCTGCCAGCCACGTGCTGCTTTGCTTGCAGAGACAGTCAAAGATGAGCTAATCGTGTTTGAGTAATAGATAGCGATTCGTCCCCCGGAACCAGCGCCACCCCACTCATTATTGGATGCATCCCATCCACCGTTACCACCGTCGGCAGAAATAGTTCCAGAACCAAGAACGGATTGCGCGATAATCCAGATACTTCCGCCAGAGCCACCACCGGGAAAATAATCGGTGTAATACCAACCTGAGGTCCCAAGGGAAGATAATGTTCCATTAACTGTTAGGGTACCGGTCAGTACAAGCTTAATGGCACCGCCTCCCCATCCACCGACTCCGTAAGTGTGAATCAATCCACCACCAGAGCCTTGAGTGATTGGTTCCAACATATTACCATAAGTTGCACCGGGTGCAGCAGCAGCGAATGCCCCACGACCGCCATGACCGGCACCGCTACCATAAATGCTTGAAGTTGCCCCGGCGCCTGTACCTACCTGGCTTTTGCCACCATGGGCATCATTCCAAAGCCATGCACCACTATTGATAGTCACGTTTCTAAAGTTGTAAGTACCGTTTGGAATCGCCGAGTCTGTTTTGATTGTTAAGTCGTTGTTGATGTAATCAATCCAAAAGATAGAACCCTTACTGGCAGACCAGAATGCAGTAGTGGTTCCACCATTAACATAAACATTTCCTGTGTAAGTACTTGTTGCATAGTGAATGGCAACTCGGCCGCCACCACCTGCACCATTGTCATTTGCACTGTTGGAACCATTCGCACGAATGGTTCCATTCCCCGCAAATGTGGCGGCTTTAATCCAAATACTTCCGCCAGCTCCACCGCCACCTTTAACCCCGGCAGCCGAGGAATCTGTACCATTCATCGATATAGTACCAGTTACAGTCATCGTACCTGATACATCAAACTTGATTGCACCACCGCCAGAGCCCGAACTGCTGGCCATACCACCTGGTGAACCCAAGGTCACTGGTGAAATTGGATCCCCATAAACTCCGCAACCGACAACTGAATCATCAACGCCGCCAAATCCACCATGACATCCGCCACTTGTGCTTTGAGGTCCTGGAGAGGGGCCAAGTGTGCCTGTGAATCCTGCGCCGTCCCCATTTATTGTTCCAGTTACAGTGACGGTACCCGCGTTGATAATTACGCCAGTACCTGCTGTCGTATCACCTTGAATAGTAAGCGTACGCCCTGAGCTTACGATGAGTGTTGTGAATGTATATGTACCAGGATTTAAAGTGACAGCACCCGTAATAGTAACGATCCCGGAGGCTGTATAGTCCCCAGGTGGCTTCGTGACTGCCGACCAGCTTTCATCAGCTTGGGCGTATACTGAAGCGATCAGAATAAAAACAAAAAACGAAATGACGTACAAGTTACTACCCCAAAAACATTTCCCTATTAATTAGTTCGCGTAACCGCTGCTCCAGTTTACGTAAACCTTGTTGTTAATGCGCATGAACGAATAAACCGCATTGGTGCCAGAAGGAGTTGCATTCGCTGGTAAGAAATAGAAGCTACCGCCTGATCCACCAGTCAAAGTATTAGGCGTGGTTTGACCAAAAGTACAAGACGCCGAAAACGTGGTGGAAGCTGTTACAGCCAGCGTATACACACCACCGTCTATCATATTTAGGAATGTTAACTGCGAAGCACAGTTAGTTGTGATCGACTGAGTATTACCATTCGCCCAGTCAACTGTCGTGCCCGATGGCACTTCGTAACTTTTACCGCGAATTGAACCCGTAACAACCAGAGCTTCACCCGAAGTAGGTGCATTCACAGTTACGTTACCTGCACTGGCGATTGTTAAGCGAGTGGTGTTGTTCGTTTCCATATTCAAGGCATAACCATCGTTTGTACCAACAGTCGCAGCCGCACCGTAAGTATTGCCACCATTCAACAGAGGCAAAGAGTTACAAGTGATATTGCCTGATCCATCGAACGTCACATAGTTACCTGTGCCGCAGCTATAACCGGAAAGTCCACCCGAACCATTTGTCGCAACCAGTTTGTCGCCAGCCAATCCCGTACTAGCAGCCCAGTTCACACTGACGACACCAGAGGAAACTGAAAGTCCAGATCCCACTTGCATGATACCTTTTGCAGCTGCCGTCGCATCGTTAACTGAAATCGTAGGAGTCGTCGATCCATTCGCCACAACGACTGGCAAAGTACCAGAAACGCTTGTTACACCTGCAGCCGCAGGAGAAGCCCATTTCACACCACCAGCCTCTGCAGTATCAACGGTCAAAACCTGACCATTCGTAGAGCTCGCTGGCAGGCGAACGTTGTTCGTCCCGTTATGAACAATTAGATCACCTTTGGTCGTCATCGGCGAAAGTGCATTGAAGCCCGCGGTTTGTGTTGTCGCACCCGTACCGCCACTTGCAATTGGAACCGTATTTAGGACGATATCGGAACCCGATACTGCCAGTGGAGAAGCAACACCCAAAGTTGTATAAGTACCAGCACCTGTTCTTTGAACGATACCGGTAGACACAAGACCGTTAAGCTCTGTAGCTACATTCGAACCCCATCTTAGACCACCAGTCTGTGCACTATCAGCGATAAGAACTTGACCGTTTGTACCAACACTCAACACTTCAGGAGCTGATGAGCTGCGAGTGATAAGGTCACCTTTTGCTACCAACGGAGAAAGTGCTGCAAATGCCGCCGCCGCAGTAGTTTGACCCGTACCACCTTTATTGATTGGTACGGCGCTGGAGAAATTCGCAGGATCCACCGCAAGACCGGAAGCATTAACACTAACTACACCAGCTGCTACAGAAAGACCGGAACCAACTTGCATTACACCCAGCGCAGAAGCAGTTGCAGCGCTGATGCTGATGTCTTTAGTTGTAGTTCCTGTCACTGAAAGTGGCGCATTCGCTGTTACATCCGTGATACTGCCAGTTGGAGCATTGATCCATTGCAGACCACCCGCAGTCGAAGAAAGAATCTGACCTGCAGTTCCTTTCGCAAAACGAATGTTATTCGTACCGTCGTGAGTGACGATATCACCAGCTGTCGTTAACGGAGACAATGCATTAAAGCCTGTAGTCTGAGTCGTGGCACCAGTACCACCTCTATTGATTGGCACTGTGAAGTTAATCGAAGAAGCCACGATGTTTGTTAGCGCGGAACCATCGACGGCTGGAAGTTTTGCAGTACCATCCAATTTTACGATTTGGTCTGCAGCTGTACCGAAGTTAACCTTCGCCAAACCACTGGTCACACTGATACCCGAGGTCGCAACGTTAGTATCAAACTGGACGATACCTTTTGCAGCATAAGAAGCATCTGCCGGAGCGCCGCCCGTATTATCGTCAGCCATCACCCAGTTGCCGGATTGATATTTCAAAATTTTTCCATCAGCGATACCAGTTGTAACAACCGGAACACCTTTGATCTTATCAACTACAGTTGCACCTTGCGTACCGCTGACGTCACCAACCAAGTTACCTGTAAAATCAGCAACTGAAGTAGGAGCACTGATCCACGCCAGGCCACCCGCTGTAGAAGAAAGAATCTGACCAGCAGTTCCTTTGGCCATGCGAATATTGTTAGTGCCGTCGTGAGTAACCAGGTCACCCGCTGAAGTCAGAGGTGAAAGATTATTGTAAGCACCTGCTTTTGCAGTCGCACCCGTACCACCACTTGCGATTGGCACTGTATTTAGGACGATGTCAGAACCAGATACTGCCAATGGAGAAGCAACACCCAAAGTTGTATAAGTACCAGCACCTGTTCTTTGAACGATGCCTGTGGATACAAGACCATTAAGCTCAGTCGCTACGTTGGAACCCCATCTTAGACCACCAGTCTGTGCACTATCAGCGATAAGCACTTGACCGTTTGTACCAACACTCAACACTTCAGGAGCTGATGAGCTGCGAGTGATAAGGTCACCTTTTGCTACCAACGGAGAAAGTGCTGCAAATGCCGCCGCCGCAGTAGTTTGACCAGTACCACCTTTAT
Organism: Bdellovibrio sp. HCB290; assembly: GCF_047305925.1. Lineage (GTDB taxonomy): Bacteria > Bdellovibrionota > Bdellovibrionia > Bdellovibrionales > Bdellovibrionaceae > Bdellovibrio. The sequence goes on from NZ_CP178620.1 coordinate 3,155,761, forward strand.
TGATTGGTACGGCACTGGAGAAGTTCGCAGGATCCACCGCAAGACCGGAAGCATTAACACTAACTACACCAGCTGCTACAGAAAGGCCGGAACCGACTTGCATCACACCCAGTGCAGACGCAGTCGCCGCGCTGATGCTGATGTCTTTAGTCGTTGTACCTGTCACTGAAAGTGGCGCATTCGCAGTCACATCAGTGATGCTGCCCGTTGGAGCATTGATCCATTGTAAGCCGCCCGCAGTCGAAGAAAGAATCTGACCCGCAGTTCCTTTTGCCAAGCGAACGTTGTTTGTACCATCGTGAGTTACTAGGTCGCCGCCCGTTGTTAGTGGCGACAATGCATTAAAGCCAGCTGTTTGTGTCGTAGCACCAGTACCACCTCTATTGATAGGCACTGTAAAGTTAATTGCTGAAGCCACAATATTCGTAAGATTCGAGCCATCAATTGCCGGCAACTTACCATCAGAGCCAATTTTTACGATCTTATTTGCAGTAGTACCTGTATTTACCGAAGCCACACCCGTTGTAACTGAGATACCAGAGGTATCTGCATCAGTTGCAAATTGCAGCACACCTTTTACTGTGTAGGAGGCATCAGCCGGAGCGCCACCAGTGGCGTCGTCTGCCATAACCCAATTACCAGATTGGTATTTTAAAATTTTACCATCAGCGATACCCGTAGTTACAACTGGTACGCCTTTGATTTTATCAACCACCGTTGCCGCTTGAGTACCGCTAACATCCCCAACCAACGAACCCGAGAAGTTTGCGACTGAAGTCGGAACCGGGAGATTCGTCAATTGCGAACCATCCACTGCCGGCAATCTGCTTGTGCCATCCAATTTTACGATTTGATCTGCACCTGTACCGAAATTAACTTTTGCAACACCTGAACCATTTACAACCACACCAGAAGTAGCTGCATTGGTATCAAACTGCACAAGACCCGTACCTGAATAAGATGCCACGCCTGGTGCGCCACCAGTGTTATCGTCACCCAAAACCCATTTGCCGCCAGCAGCTGTGTCGTACTTCAACACTTTGCCAGTTGCGACGCCGGTCATATCAACTGTTTTACCTCTGATACCTTCAACAACTGTCACACCTTGGGTACCAGTTACATCACCTGCCAATGAACCAGAGAAGTTAGTAACAGACGTCGGAACAGGAAGATTCGTCAATTGCGAACCATCCACAGCCGGCAATTTTGCAGTACCATCAAGAACCACAACTTTACCAGCCGTCGTACCTGAATCCACAACCAATGTGTTAGTACTTAATGTTAAGCCCGTACCATAAGCAAGCCCCAGGTTGGAGCCTGTCACATTCAACGGCGCTGTTGTGCCCAGCGCTGCATAAGTGCCAGCACCAGTTCTTTGCACGATACCTGTGCCTACGATTGTTGTTAAATCAGTTGCTGTTGGAGAAGCCCATTTCATGCCAGTGGCTTCAGCAGAATCCGCAGTCAATACCTGTCCATTCGTACCCACTGCCAATACTGCAGGAGCTGAAGACGTGCGTGAAATCAAATCACCTTTTGCCGCTAGCGGAGAAAGGGCCGCGAATGCACCAGCTGCTGTTGAAGCACCCGTACCACCATTTGCAATTGGCAGAATACCTGACAATGAAGAAGCTACGATATTTGTTAATGCAGAACCATCCACCGCTGGAAGTTTCGAAGTCGCATCCAATTTTACGATTTGATTCGCACCAGTACCGAAGTTAACCGAAGCAACACCGGAACCATTCACAATCACACCTGAAGTGGCTGCGTTGGTATCAAACTGCACAAGACCCGTAGCTGAATAAGAAGCCACACCTGGTGCGCCACCAGTATTATCGTCACCCAAAACCCATTTGCCACCAGCAGCAGTGTCGTACTTAAGCACTTTACCAGCTGCAACACCTGTCATATCAACAGTTTTACCTCGGATACCTTCAACAACTGTCACACCTTGAGTACCAGTTACATCACCAGCCAATGAGCCAGAAAAGTTTGCAACTGATGTCGGAGTTGGAAGATTTGTAAGTGCAGAACCATCCACTGCTGGAAGTTTGCCAGTACCATCCAATTTAACGATTTGATTTGCAGCAGTACCCGTATTAACTGTGGCAACACCGGAAACCACACTGATGCCAGAAGTCGCTGCATCTGTATTGAAGCGCACAATACCTTTTGCGGCATAAGATGAATCCACAACTGTCGAGCCTGAATCATCATCCGCAAATACAAGGTTACCAGATGAATACTTCAAAACTTTTCCATCAGCAACGCCCGTAGTAACAACTGGATAACCTTTAACTTTATCTACAGAAGTAGTGGACTGAGTCCCAGACACGTCACCGCTCAAAGAGCCAGTGAAGTTAGTCGCAGAACCAGCTGTCGTAGCTGTAGTTGCTGTCGTAGCACTCGAAGCCACGATGTTCGTCAACGCAGAACCATCCACTGCTGGAAGTTTACCAGTACCATCCAATTTAACGATTTGATTTGCAGCCGTACCAAAGTTAACACGTGCCACACCACCCGTCACCACGATGCCTGAAGTGGCAGCGTCAGTAAGGAATTGCACAAGTCCTTTAATAGAGTAGGAAGAATCAATTGCCCCAGTACCCGACGGAGTCGAACAAGACATCGTCGTACCGTTGTAACTTAAGAACTGACCCGTCGTACACGTGCTCACGTCCGTTTTTCTGATGTAGTCAGTGGGCATTAAGCCACCGAAGGACTCAGCAGAAAGAGCATTCGTTGCATAAGGTACAGAACGAATCTCTGAAGCCGGAGTGATATGATTCCAAACCGTATTGCCATTTGGATTGAATTGCACATCCAAGAAGCGGCGGTCACTTGAAGAAACCAGGAAAGAACCACCCTCAGCACAACTTACTGTCGCTGAGTTATTCATGAATTGATGAACTTTTGCAGATACATTCGGGAAATTTGCAGTGCCTTCACCAATTGCTACGTCAAACAAACCATCAGCTGAAACTGGTACGAGATCTTTTTGTTCGCGATACAACGTACAGTTTGGGTTATTGCCGCCAGCCGTATCCACCATGATGGAAAAACTGAACGAAGCCATAGTGAAACCTGGACTGCCGCCACCTGCTGCTGTGATACGACCTTGGAAAGAAAATGTAGAAGGAGTCGCGTTCGCGAGCTCAAACGCGAACATAGAAATGAACATACACATGATTCGAATTTTGCTGAATCTTGATAAAGTAGTTCTTTTCACACGTCCTCCACATACATTCCGGAAAGCGACTTTGACTCCATATTTTTCGGTGTGTTATTGAAATTCCTGAAGTTTTCCCAATAAAAAAGCGTGTTTCTAATTAGGAAACACCGGTGGGTACGTCGCATGAGACGTTAAAGAGTAGTAAAGTGATACATTCTCAGAGGTTTCATAACAGGTGGTTAATGAACCAGGTAAATGCAAACACAAATGTGAGCAGTTGAACGATTAAGGTACCAAGACTAGACGATGTAGGCGTTGGCAAAGGTGAGGACTTTTATCATTCTGAATTGGATCCTGATCGAGCTGGCTACAAAAAAGATTCCAGCAAGATTGAATTGCAACATCATCTGCAGCGGCCACGCTGTAGCAGCTTTGCTTAGCCTCAGCCAAGAGTTCGGAAGAAGTTGAGCTTCCAGTTGATGCCAGATCCATCGAGTCTGCAGCAACGAATGCGGAGCTTTCACCAAGCAGATTTTCTGTTCCCAGTTTTGCGCAATTTTGATAACCCATCAATACAATCGGTGTTCCAAGTATAATGACGAGCTTACTAACACTCAACCGCATCTCACCCCCCCTGCCAAGATCTGTGTATGCAATTTCAGGGCATAGCGAAAATCGAGCTTTCCTAAATCGTGCAGGACTTGGGCTGTTCATATTTTTATTTTTGAGCATTCCCTTAACAGAGGAAATGGAGCGTTTCCATCACAGGATCAAAATGAGAAATCACGTTTGTGCGTCTGTGTTTTCACTGACGTCCGTCAGTGGATAGAGCTGAATGGACAAATTGTAGACTTGAGTTTTTGGACCGTCTTCCAAAAGCAAAGCGATTTTGTGACGGAAATGCGTGATCAGCTGTTTCGCCTCTTCAATCTTTTCGACATTCGTTGGAATCGTGATTGTCGTAAAATTTCTTTTGGACAAAGGAACTCTCTGTAGTGAATCTTGCGCTTTTCGAAGTACCGCACATTGTCCCTCACGAAGAGCTGAGCTTGGAATGTCCGTCGTCGTCGTAAACTGCTGCGGCAATCTCTGCCAACGACCGTTCTTCATTTTGATGATTTGAAGTGACTGAAGAAGTTCCAGGCACTCCTCTACATTCTCCACACTTAGCGCGAGACGTTTGGCAATCCACTCTGGTGAACTATCGAAATCATCCGTCTTCATCAAATTCAAAATAGCATAAGGTTCCCAGGTCGTGATCACGCGTAACTCCTGCTCTTCCAAAACTTTTTGAAAGTTCAGGCGCTTGGCGCGAACACTAATGAAACCCGCAAGAGTGGCTTGGTCTTCCTGGCTCAGACTCAATCCGTAAGCAATTTTTTCTGAATAGTGATTACTTAAAGGGCGGCGTTCGTGAAAAATTTCGTTCAAACGGCCTGGGGAAATACCTGCTTTTTGAGCCAAAGCACGCATGGAAAAACGGGCGTTTTTCTTTTGCATGTCTTCTAGTTTTGAACTCAAAAAGCTATTTAAAGTCATTGGTGTCCCTTAGCTGGGACACCATAGCTTATCAATTTAAACTTTATCAAGTTCGACGCGTGGCGCCTGATGCAGATTCGCTCCAGATGACGATTTCGCAACATCCTGGGAGATCGACAGTGGGAACATCTGAATGTTTAGTGAATAAACTTCACTCTGTGTTCCTTGCTGCAAAAGTCGTAAAATACGACCACGGAAGCGCTCAATCATGCGCTCAGCCACTGGGATCTGCTGAGGATTTACCGTCAGTGTGACACCTGTGTAGCTCGAGTTCATATCCAAATCCATCGCCTGACTGGCTTTTTCAAGGTACTTTTTGTAGTGGCTGCGACCTTCGTCACCAGAGCACTCATAAGAAGTGATCAATCGGCGATGAACAATTTCAATGCCGCGCTCTTCTTGACGAATCAGTTCCATGCGCTCGAGATTACCCAAAGCCTGCACGACAGCTTCCGGAGAAAGTCCCAGACGGTCTGCAATCCAGTTCACATCATCGTTACCATTGGAGATTCTTAGCAAGTTCAAGATGGCATACTCCTCCCAGCCCCCCATTATCGCATTGCTCTTGATACCGACTACGCGGTCAGAGCTGAAACGACGGGAAGTTACAGAAATGTAAGATCTCAATTGTTGGCGTTCTTCTTGATTCAAACCCAAACCAGTCGAGATTTTTTCGAAATAGAACTCGGAAAGAGGACGCTTGCCGCGAATAAGTTCACTCAATCGACCTGGCGTAATGCCAATTTTATACGCAACCATGCGCAAAGAAATGCGTCTATTGCTTCTACGAAGTTCTTCAAATTTGTTCATCATGAATTCTGTAATAGTCTGATTCTGCATGGCCACAGTATTGTGTAAGTGGACATAATTATCCAGAGATCCCAAGGGCTTACCCCTACTAACCGCTCCCTCAGCCAAAACACGGGAACAAGATCAAGAATTATGGAACACTATTTATAACCGCTGAAGTTATGAGCAACTAAGAATAAACCGAATAGTTCTCAGAGATGACAACACCAAAAAGAATCGGCCCATATCAGATTATCAAGCGTATCGCCGAAGGCGGTATGGCCGAAGTGCATTTGGGTAAATCAGAATCACGCTTTGGTGTCAGTAAACTTGTCGCGATCAAAACAACTCTGCCGGAATCCAGCAACGCCGAGATGTTTAAGGAAATGTTCTTTAAAGAAATTCGCGTCAGTGCAAATTTGAATCATCAGAACATCGTAAAAATTTATGACTTCGGCGAATCCGAAAACCGCGCTTTTATGGTGATGGAATATATCAATGGCGTGACCCTTCGGGATTTACTTTCTTATCATCGCGATAAGGAAGAGCCGCTTGAAACGCAGTTCGTCCTTTATATCGTTCATCAGGTGGCCCTCGCACTATCTTATGCTTATCAATCCGTGGATCCACAAACAGGCTCTCCCTTGCGCCTGATTCACCGGGATATCAGTCCTCATAATATTTTGATTTCTTTTGAGGGCGAAGTGAAGATCATCGACTTTGGAATCGCCAAAGGAAATTCTGAAGAAGCCCTGACTCAAGTCGGACAGACCAAGGGGAAAGTCGCTTACATGAGTCCCGAACAAGTCAGCGGCGAACCTCTGGACAACCGCACTGATATTTTCTCGTTGGGAATCGTGTTTTGGGAGATGCTGGCAAATGCGCGCTTCTTTGGCGGCTCAACTGTCGGCGAAGTTAAAAAGTCCATTCGCATGTACGACGTGATGAATCTTCCGACGGCTGTGATTAAAGATCGCAGCGTGGAGCTGCTAAATGTTCTGCCCGTGATGCTTCATCATGATAAGCGTTCGCGCGCTGAAGACGCTGGTGAAGTGGCTCGTCAGATTGGCACATTGTTATCAACCAAGCACCCTGACTTTTCAGCCTTGGCACTGGCGGATTACCTGAAGCAGGTATTTGCCGTTACTTACAATGATACTTTGGAGAAAATCCGTCAGTTCGTGATTGAAGACGACAAAACCATGACCATCAGCACGACCACGACTGCCGAAGAAGTGATGTCGATGCTGACTCATAAAACGATCACAGACCCGGCGTTGGCGTTAAATAAAATTCACGTGCCTCCCCCGCCCCAGACCAAACTTCCGGGAGCGACCGTTAGTGGCCCTTCGAAAATCAAGCCGCAGATTTCTTTTGAGGGTTTACCCCGCCAAGTTTCTTCCGGGCCCGCTTTTAAAAATTTTGTGAGTGCAGCAGTTGCCGTGGCATTTCTGTGGACGGCCGTGCTGATGATAGGAAAAGACACTCCGGAAACAGCGCCGCCAAGAATCGTGGCGCAGGTTCCACTATTAACACCGATTCAACCACGCAGAGTTGCACCACTACCAGTGCTGCCGGCACCGCCAAGTCCGTTCAAAAAACCGCCGACTTATCGCGTGGGCCAAAAGAAAACCGTGAAGAAAAACCGGCTGCCGTCTTCTACAAAACCGGTCGGCAAAAAAAACCAGCCGCAACAACGTACTTACCGAAAATAACATTCCCGCAATTTCCACATCCGATTCGGATGCGGCAGCGCACAAGCGCATCCTCTACCTCGGGAAACTCAGGCATAACACCACCATTCAATACTCAGTGGTCCTATGGTTGAATTTATCATGGGCACAATCCCTAAAAGGAATCTTCCGGATGCCATGCGGGACCTGTGGCAAGAACGCATTCCAAAGGCTCGCTTCCAAGGTTTATTACCGTATGCGTTTCCCCTGGTTGTACAAAAACGCAGTCGCCAATGTTGACTTCAAACCGTCTGCCATCAATTTCCATTATTCCTGAACCGCTGATCACCAAAAAGGATTCTTCGGCGACTTTGTGGGAATGAGGATCCGAAGACAAACCTGGAAGAATAGTCACTACCGCTAATGAGTGATGTTTTGAACTGCCATGCTTTTCTTTGCGGCCCGTGTATTGCCGAACTATCTCATTCTTTGAAGCATAGAATGGCTGAACGTCTTCTTTGCGGAAAAGCTTCATAGGCTCCTCGCTGGTTTTACAATGGAAAACAGCACTGCATCCTGAGAACCCACTGGAAAAGACTCCTCCAGAAATTCATGCTTGAAGGTCATTCCGACATTTATCATAACTTGCTGAGAGCGCAGGTTTGCCTTCATGGCTTGGGCGCAGACTTCTTTTGTTTCATATTGTTCAAAGGCTTTTTGCACGAGTGCTTTTGAAACCTCCGTTGCATAGCCTTTGCCCCAGAACTTTCTTTTAAGTCTATATCCCAGGAATAGCTTCTGAAAATTATTTGGTTCTTCTCGCGATGGAAAAAGATGAAACCAACCGGTAAATTGGTTTGATTCTTTTTCTATCGCAGCCCAAACACCATACTTGCCATTACTGTCTTTCAATTGCCGAGACACCCGATTCATAAATCTCTGAATGTCCTCTTTGCTGGACGCCACTCCATTAGTCAGATACTTCATAACTTCCGGGTCACCATCAAGATCAAGAAGCTCACTTTCATCGGTAGCTATAAACTCTCTAAGACTGATTCTTTCAGTCTCAATAAATCTATTCACAGACAAGTTCGTGCTCCTCGTTGTCAGATTCTCTAACTTCGCCAATTCGAAAATTTATGCGCTGTCCGTTTTCGTCGATTAGCCAGGCGGATTCAAATTTAAGCGTGACAGAGTCACAGCTGAAGCCCGTTGATGGCCCTTCAAATATCGTGGAGGAAAAATAGTCTGAAATGCCTTCAGCAGAAGTAGTACTGATGACTGCGTTATTTTTTGTAAGATAGACGATAGCTGTTTGCCCTTGCTCGCTATAAATACGACCGGGAACAAAATAAAAAGCTTTATATTCACCTAAGTCTACAACCGCGGCGGGAAATAAGCCTTTGTCTTTCGGGCACCACTCGGCAGCAACAGCAGCAAGAGAAAGCACTGAGGCTCCAAATAAGACCGTTACAAATTTAAGAATGCTGGCAGTCATAAAATCTCCCTTTTTATGTATTGGCTAAATTCATCCCATGAAAAATAGATATTAATAACGAATATTATTTCATATTTTATATTCCTTTTGTTATATATCCCCATGCCCAAAATTCCCGTTTACCTTATCGAAGCCTTCATAACGTTTTGCCAAACGCAGAACATCCAAGCTGCCGCCATTAAACTTGGCATTTCACAACCCGCTCTTTCAAAGCAACTGATGGCCTTAGAGCAAATGCTGCCACAGCCGATTTTTACTTTTCAGGGACGCAAGAAAGTCCTCACAGCTTTCGGTGAGGACCTTCAGATGCAGTTACAAGAACGTCTGATGGGACTTCAGGAAATTATTGAGCAAGCGACTTTGAATCATTCCGATCCGTCCAAGTCCTTTGTGCGAATTGCTTCCCGTCGGGAAATTTTGGATCGGTTTGCAGACCGTTTGAAGTTCCCAGGGGCCATTCAGTTTATTGAGTCTTCAAACACGCCAACCATAGCTGGCATTCTTAACCGCACTCTTGATTTTGGTATTGTCCATCAGGTTCCAGACTCAAGTGAATTAGTGGCTCGTCCTCTTTTTAAAGATCACTTTATGCTGGTGATTCCAAAACGAATGATGAAGACGCCCCCAGCGAAAACCAAAGATCTTTGGAATGAGCTAAGCCGCCTGCCCTGCATCTGCTATAAAAAGCCCGATGAAATTTTGGAGCAAATCAGCGCCGCGAATGACGTCAGTTTTAAAAATTTAAATGTTGTTCGAGTGACTGCAAACTATCTAAGTGTTGCTAAGCTGGTGAATGCGGGAATTGGCTGGTCTGCCATCCCCACACACGTTTCCACGATCAGCTCCAATGTGCACATCATCCCCGTGCCTTTAAAAACATTCCCGCCGCGACAGTTTTATGGTGTCTTCCGTCCGGAATTAAAAAACGCAGCCTGGCTGCGTCTTCTATTTAGCGATTTAAATAGTTGTTTTGAAGATCAGAAATAGGCATTCGGGCTCCTTCCGAGCGCACAAACAAAAACCCACAACTCGTTAAAGTTGTGGGCCGTTGCAATACACATCGAAAATAACAAACCCTCAATTTCCACATCCGATTCGGATGCGGCAGCGCGCAAGCATTCGTGGTCGACGAATGCTTTTTTATTACTTTTTAAAAGGCATCGGTCCCAAGTAATCCTTCTTACCTACTTCAACACCATTGTGACGAAGGATTGAGTAAGCTGTCGTTACGTGGAAATAAAGATTCGGCAAAGCGTGGTGAGAAACGAACTCAGCACCTGTCACCCACTGACCTTCCCAACGAGGCGTCGTGATCTTTTTTGAATCAGAATCCTTAAAATCAGCTGCAGACAAAGACTCTAGATATTGAATCGTGCCTTTGATTCTTTCCTGGAAATCAGCGTAAGTTTTTTCAGTGTCAGCATGTGTGGGTGCCGTTTTTTCAGTTAAACGGAAGGCTGCAAGCTTCGCTGTATCGCAAGCAATTTGAATTTGGCGAGCCAAAGGAAATTGATCCGGAGCCAAGCGAGAGTTCAACAGAACATCCATATCGATTTTCTTAGATTCGGCAAACTTCGCGCCTTTTTCCAGAACGTTCTCTAAATTGTGAAGTGTTTTAATAAAATGCGGAACTGTGATTTCGTAAAGCATGGCGACCTCCTAAAGGTATCCACATTTAAACGAAACTTTCCCGAAGTTACAACTGTGTGGACAAGGCGTTAATCAATGAGCGTTCTAGGGATGCACAAATAAAAACCCACAACTCTTTCAAGTTGTGGGTCGTATTAAGTCTTGTCTTTGGTATCTGATTACGGAGCGACAGTGACTTTGTTTCTGCCGCCTTGTTTTGACTGATACAAAGCTTTGTCGGCACGGTCGTAAAGCTGAGTCCATTCGGTCTCTGCCGCGTACTTCGTGGCGACACCTACTGAAATCGTGACCGGAATCTTTTTACCTTCAAACACAAATTCGCTGGTTTCGATGGTGTGACGAATACGCTCGCCAACTTCGGCTGCGACTTTGGCGTTGGAGCCGGAAAGCAACAGAACAAACTCCTCACCGCCGTAACGGGAGAAGAAGTCATTCGCACGGATCAGTTTCATGATCACAATTCGGCACAGTTCTTTAAGAACATAGTCACCGCCTGGATGCCCGTAGCCGTCATTGATTTTTTTGAAATGGTCGATATCGAAAGTTACCAAGCTCAATGGTTCATTCAGAACTTCTGAACGCTTCATTGCCTCGGGGCCTTTTTCGATCAATGCACCTTTCGAGTGAGCACCCGTCAAAGCGTCTTTTTGCGCACGCTCATAAAGTGCTGAAGTACTCATCGCTTCCAAGCTGCCTTTTTCCAGGAACTTGAAAATCACGTTGCCCGTTTTGATCTGGTCATTGTTTTTTAATAAACACGAAGCCAGTGCCGGAATCGTCTGACCATTCACCACGGTTTTGTTGGTGGATCCCAAATCGATGATAGAAACTTCGCTGCCGTTCACTGCGAATTTCGCATGAGAACGACTTAAGCTTTTGTCATCGATGTAAACCTGGCTCTCGACAGAACGGCCGATAGTGATGTCACTTGCCGTGATCGGATATTGTTTTCCCACGTAACCCGGAGGCCCGATCAAAACTAAAATTGCTGGCGGAACTTCATCGGCTTCACGCAATTTCCCTTTGAACGTATCACTCGCAACTATACTGGTTTTTTCTAAATTATCAGAAGAATCGTCATTGTTAACCATAACGACGATTATAAGGAAGGGACCAAGGCGTGACAATGAACCAAAAAAACCCCGACTTTCGATCGGGGTTTTTGTTTCAAATTAGAACTAAATTAAAACCAAACTTCGTATTGGTAGCCAACATTGAACCCGGCGTTTTTGTCCGCGAAGGTCGGGGCGCTGCTACCGATATAATCGCCCTTATTGGCGTCATTCCAAAATGAATAAGATGCGTAAGCTCTCATCACTGGACGACCCCAAATGCTCTTTGCAAAAGACAATTGAGGAGCGATGGCAACACGACCCAACTCACGGGCACCGACGCCTTCGGATTCATCTTCATAACGATTGTAACCCGTCTCAAAGGCCAGCTGAAAACGGTCCGTGAAATAGTAAATCGGGCGCACACCGATGGCTTGCCACTGAACTTTGTTGTTTTCAGATTTGCCATTGCTTCCGTAGTTCGCAGCCAAGCCGAACATCACGGCCCAATTATCTGTAACATCCATCGTCCAATCTTCAATGGCACGAAGGTTCCATGCTTTGTTTTGCGCAAGATCGTTTGCACTTGCCGCATTCACAGCACTGTTGCCATAGACATTGAAGCCATTCATCGCCCCTTGACCAAACTCAAGAACCGCTTTGTTGTAACCAGAAAAGGCCGGGCCTTCCAGCTTGGTGGCAAGAACATATCCGTTTGTTGCTTCAAATGTCGCTACCGGAGTCGCAGTTGTGTCCGTACTGCCCTTCGCCCAAGCATACACTCCCCAGAAGCTGATTTTTTGTTCAGCAAACACCGGAATAGATGTGTAACGGAAATCCCAGATATTCAAAACCGGGCGCCCCACAGAAGTGGTATTGAAATCTTCATTCGCCTGAATCAAGTTTGCGATCGCCAGTTTACCCGGTCCAACAGGAATAGCTTCCAAGCCGGCACCAACGCCCGCCATCTCGCCATAGTAGTACCAATCGAAGATGAACAAATCGACGTCACGGTAGAATCTTTTCCCCACCCAATACTCGATCGGACTGCCATCAAAGCCGCCGGCTTTTACGTAAGCTTCGATTTCCGATTTCGGAATCGAGATGGTCGCTTCTGGAGTACCCCCTGAAGTATCTATAGTCTGTTTGCTGGATTCCCATTGACGCAAACCTTCAGAACTATACGCGTAGCGTAGTTGCGTTCTAAAGAAAGAAGGATCGGCCTCAGTGGCTTTTTTGTGATGGAAAACGAACCCTAATTCCGTGTAGAAGTCGCATTCATTTCCTAAACGCAGGAAATTACCGGGCAAATTTCTGTTACGGAAGCACTCCATCTTGCCCCCCTCTTGGTTGACCCCAGTCCCACCACGAAGATAGGTCGTAAAGTCCGCCTCCAGAGCATGCGCGTTAAAAGTCGCGAGCAAAATCGTAAGAACCCAAAAGATTTTTTTCATACACCATTCCTTGAAAAACCCGAGGCTTACCCATAAAGTCCCGCCCTGGCCAGAACTTATGCGTGGAATTAGCAAAAAAAATTAGGGGATGCTTTGCTAGATCGAACCTTCAAGAAACTCAGTGCTTTATTTTTTGCTATGGCGATTTCGTTGCTTATTGGCGGTACCGCCGTGGCGGCAACAGCACCTGCGCGCGCGCAATGGCTGAACTCCCAAAAGATGTTGGTTAAGCTTCCGCAGGGTTTGCGTGTCGCCGACAACATGATGTTTCAACTGGCGAATTCGGAAATCGGTTTTAAAGATGCTGCGCGCACTTATCCCCTTCCGGTGCTGCAACGGCAGGATAACTACGCGGTGGTTAGCACCGCTTCCCTGAATCGTCAGATCATTGAAGAGTTGATCCATCGCCCACTGAAGGTTTTCGTAACCAACGATAAGAACCAACTTTTAGATTCAACCGCAATACAGTACGCCGGGTTATTGGACGAGATTTACGCTTATCGCGGCAACGATCTGGGTTTGACGAATCAAGGGTCGCAGTTTCAGTTGAAACTTTGGGCACCAACTGCTTACAGCGTGCGAGTTGCATTGTTTGCGTCTCCGACATCGCTTCAATCAGATGTCGTATTAGTTCCAACTTATCAGAACGGTCTTTGGACGACATTAATCCCCCGCCAGTATCAAAATTATTACTACCTGTATGAAGTCAGTGTTTACCATCCGCTGACCGATCGTATGGAAACGTCCCTGGTCACTGATCCTTACAGTCTGAGTCTTGCTATGAATGGTGCAAAATCTCAACTGGTTGATTTGGAGAGCGCCGAATCAAAACCATATGGATGGGATAACCTGACAAAACCTTATCTGAACTCTTTCAAAGACATAACAATCTATGAATTGCACATCCGCGATTTCAGCGCGAACGACGAAAGCATTCCTTTCGTTTATCGCGGGACTTACGATGCCTTTGCGCAGTCCAATGGGAATGGAACACAGTATTTGAAGTCCCTGGCAGAGGCGGGTCTTACACATCTGCATTTGCTGCCTTTCAATGACATCGGTTCTGTGAATGAAAATCGCGCCAGCTGGGAGTCCATCAGTTCATCAACGTCGAACTTGCAGGATGCCCAAGGGGCTTTGGCACAAATTCGTGCCCGCGATGCTTTCAATTGGGGCTATGACCCGGTTCACTTCTTTGTTCCTGATGGCAGCTACGCGATGGATCCCCATGGTCTTTCCCGCGTGCGCGAAACCCGTACGATGGTTCAGGCCATCAACAATCTGGGCCTGCGCGTGGTGCAGGATGTGGTTTTCAATCACACCTATGAAAATGGTCTAAGTGCTTTTTCTGTCTTCGATAAAATCGTACCGCTTTACTATTACCGTCTGACTGATGAAGGCTACACCTACAACAGCTCTTGCTGTGCCGACACGGCCAGCGAAAACTTCATGATGGAAAAGCTTATCATCGATTCGGTGGTTCATTGGGCAAAGTCTTATAAGATCGATGCATTCCGCTTTGACCTGATGGCTTTCCACTCCCGCTCGACCATGATGAAAGTGAAAGAGGCTTTGCGCTCTTTGACTTTGCAACGTGATGGTGTCGATGGGTCCCGTATCTATATATATGGTGAAGGCTGGCCGTTTGGGTCCTTCTATCAAAAAAATCCGCAAGAGGCGATGAGCCAGCTGAACGCCTACGGAACCGGCATCGGCTTCTTTAATGATCGCCTGCGTGATGCGGTTCGTGGCGGCACAACCAGTTCTTCTGAAAAATCAGATCAGGGTTTTGCGACCGGTCTGTATTTTGATTTCAATAATGAGCCTGCCAACCGCAACACTCCGACAGATTTAAACTTGCAAATGGGTAAATTGCGTCACCTGGGTGATGTTATCAAGGTCGGTCTTGCGGGTAACTTGCGTGACTTCACTTTCCGCGAACACTACGGAAATGTGATTTACGGCGGAAACCTGATGTATCGCAACAGCCCGGTTGCGACTTCCGCTGAACCAATTGAAACCATCAACTACGTTTCTGCGCATGATGGTTACACTCTTTGGGATGCAGTTCAGGCCAAAGCCCCATTCTATTCCTATGGTCGCACTCCTGGCACGGCTTCAGCTTCTGAACGCCAGCGCATGCACCAGTTGGCAATGGCGATTCCAATGCTTAGCCAAGGTATTCCATTTATGGAATCCGGCGTGGAACTTCTGCGCTCGAAAAATGGCGACCAGGATTCCTATGACTCCGGTGACTTTTTCAACCGCATCAATTGGCACGGTACTTACAACTATTGGGGCGAAGGCCTTCCTCCGGCGTGGAAGAATTATGATGACTGGTCATTCTGGCAACCGCGCCTGCAGGACCCGGCATTAAAAGTTACTCCGCAACTTATTGCGCAAACTTCGAATTACTATAAAGCCCTTCTGCGCCTGCGCCGCAGTAGTCCGTTGTTCAAAATGAACAGTCTGGATGAAATCATGAAAGGCTTGGTCTTCATCGACAATGAAGGCACGATTGATCCAGGTCTTATTGCAATGGTTTTGCACGATCAGCGCGAAGCTATTTTGGTTCTGTTCAACAGCTCGAAAAACCCTCGAGTTTTCTCTCACAAAGTACTGAGCTACAACTGGGGTTACGACCCTGCGTTTGGACCGAATGTGGATCCTGCCCTGGCGCAGGTGAAACTGAATCGTGCTCAGTCCCAGATCCAGATTCCAGGTGTCACGACTGTCGTGCTTCGCTTGAACAAGGGATCTTCGTTCAAAGGTGTTAATTAATGCGGTATTATCTGTTTCTTTTGATTACATTTTGCTCGATGGCGGCTCAGGCCGACAAAGTCAGAATTCACGTCTGGCATCAGATGATCTATGGTCACCGTGTGGTGCTTGCCGAAGTTCTAAAGGAATTTGAAAAACAAAATCCTGATATCATCGTTCAATCCACGTACCGCGAAACTGAAGAACTGCGCAGCGGTTATCAGTCTGCCGCTATGGGCGGCTCGGGCCCCGAGCTGGTTTATGGTCCTTCGGATCAAATCGGTCCGTTTGCCACCATGGGCATCATTCGTCCGTTAGATACCATTCTGGGTGAAGACTATTTCAAACAGTTCGATCCACTTGCAGCACCCACTTATGATGGCAAGCACTTCGCCATTGGTGATTCCGTCGGAAATCACCTGATGCTGATCTATAATAAAAAACTTTTGCCTACTCCGCCGAAAAGTTCTGACGAACTGATCGAAATGGGTAAACGCATGACCGTCGACAAAAACAAAGACGGCCGTATCGATCAATGGGGACTGGTCTTCAATTACACGGAGCCTTTTTTCTTTGCTCCGTTTATCCCGGCCTTTGGCGACGATTTCATCAAGAACGATGTTAAGCCAAATCTAAACACAGCGGCTCTGGCGAATACATTCCAGTTCATTCTGGATTTGCGCGACAAATACAAAATCATTCCAAAAGAGTGTGACTACGAAACGGCGAACGCCCTTTTCAAAGACGGCAAAGCTGCGATGTTAATCAACGGTGACTGGTCCTGGGGTGACTACAAGGCGGCCAACGTTGATTTCGGTATCGCCCGTATTCCGATGATCTCTGGCACTGGCAAATGGCCAGCGTCTTTAGTGGGAACCAAAGGTTATTCTTTAAATGTGAACATGAAATCGCCACAGCATGAAGAAGCAGCGATTAAACTTCTTCGCTATCTGACTTCAACCGCAGTCCAATTGCAGTTTGCAGAAAAAGTGGGAACTCTTCCTTCAAATCTTGAAGCTCGTAACGCGGAAGTCGTTAAAAACAATCCGTTACTTAAAATTTCTGCCGACATTATGGAAGTGGGCCATCCAATGCCCATCGTTCCAGAAGTGCGCGCGATCTGGGACAGCTTGCGCGTTCAATATCAAAAAGTATTGGCAGGCAGCTTAACCCCTGAGGCCGGTGCGCAAGGTGCACAGGTTTTGGCGGAAAAACAAATCTCGGAAATGAACGAGGTTATTCAACCCGATGCTGGTGCTATCGTTATCAAAGTGATTTTTGCTTTGGTGATTTTGATCGTGCTTTGGACGGGTCGCAATTCGCTGCTGGGATTTTTCAAAGGCTTCCAGGGTCCAAATCGTTTTGCCTACTATATGATGCTTCCGGCGTTCATCGGCATCTTTGCCGTGATCGTGTACCCGTTCTTTTATAATATCGCGATTTCGTTTTCAAACTTCTCTCTGCGCACGTTCCAGGATTGGTCGCTGGTGGGCTTTACTCACTATGTGAATGCGCTTTCTGATCCGAAGTTCTATTCCTTGTTTTTGAAAACCATCATCTGGACCGTATCGAATGTTTTCTTTCACGTGACTCTGGGAGTATTCCTGGCAGTGGTGATTGATTCAGTTATGCCGTTCAAAGGTTTCTGGCGTGCTCTTTTGATCATCCCATGGGCGGTGCCTCAGTACATCACCGCTTTGACCTGGAGAGCGATGTTCAATCAGGAATACGGGCCGATTAATATCTTCCTGCAAAACTTCCTGCAATTGTCGCCGGTTCAGTGGCTCAGTCAGCCGACCACGGCGTTCGTTGCCTGCATCATCACCAACGTGTGGTTGGGATTCCCGTTCATGATGATTGTGGCGTTGGGCGGATTGCAGTCGATTCCAAGTTCACTTTACGAAGCGGCCCGCTTGGACGGCGCCACTTCCTGGCAGCGTTTCCGTCACATCACTTGGCCGTTGTTATTGCCAGTGATGGTGCCAGCGGCGTTGTTGGGTTCGATCTGGACATTTAATAATCTGAATGTGATCTGGCTGGTTTCCAATGCCGGCGAACCGGGGGATCAAACTCACATCCTGGTCAGTTACGTGTACAAAGCGGCCTTCAACTTGTATCGCTATGGTTATGCCGCAGCGGTGTCTGTTCTGATCTTCCTGATCCTGGTGATCTGGGGACTGGGCATGCTTAAGTCTCAATACCAAAAGGAGACCAAGTAATGGTAAAACGTCTTCTGGCTTGGATCTCGGTTTTATTGTTTGCAGTGTTTTCGCTGTATCCGATTGTCTATGTGATCTCCGTGTCTTTGCGTGGCGATAATGCTTTCCAGACTCAAAGTCTTGAAATCATCGGACCTAACTCCACCATGAAAAACTTTGTTTCCTTATTTACGGAAACTGACTTTTTGGTGTGGTTGAAAAATTCCCTGATCATCAGTTCTGTAACCACTTTTGCGGGCGTGGCGTTGGCGTCGTGCAGTGCCTATGCATTGTCGCGCTATCGCTTCCGTGGTCGTAACATGATGCTATTTTCTTTGTTAACGACACAGATGTTTCCGGCCACTATGTTGATGCTGCCTTTCTTCATCATTTTGTCGCAACTGCATTTAATCGACAGCTTTTGGGGATTGTTCATCATCTACTCCTCGACCGCCCTGCCGTTTTGTATCTGGCAGATGAAGGCGTACTACGACACCATTCCTCGCGAGCTTGAAGAAGCGGCATTGCTTGATGGTTGTTCGCGCTGGATGATCTTTACAAAAATTATTCTGCCGATCTCGTCACCAGCCTTGGTGATCACGGCGTTGTTCAGCTTTATGTCCAGCTGGTCTGAATATGTGATCGCGGCCGTGGTATTGCAGGATCCGCAACTTTATACTTTGCCGTTGGGACTTCGTTCCTTCCAGGCAAGTCTTGCGACTCAATGGGGCCTATATGCTGCTGGCGCCTTGATCGTAAGTATTCCGGTTTTGATTTTGTTCATCAGTATTTCCCGTTATTTGGTATCCGGTATGACAATGGGAAGCGTGAAGGGTTAAGTGAATATGGCAACTATTGAATTTTCTAACTGCGCAAAAAGTTTTGGCTCTGCAAAAGTTTTAAAAGACATCTCTTTGGATATCGCCGCTGGTGAATTCCTGGTGCTGGTGGGCCCTTCAGGCTGTGGTAAATCCACTTTGCTTCGCACACTTGCAGGTCTTGAAACTTTGGATTCGGGCACTATCAAAGTGGGTGGTAAAGTTATCAATAACGTGGAGCCTCAAGATCGCGACCTGGCGATGGTTTTCCAAAGTTATGCTTTGTACCCGCACATGACTGTCGAAGCGAACATGGGCTTCGGTTTGAAACTAAAGAATCTGGCAGCTGCAGAAATCCAAAAACGCGTGAAAGAAATTGCAGACCTTTTGCAAATCTCTCATCTGCTGGCCCGCCGCCCGAAAGAACTTTCCGGTGGTCAACGTCAGCGCGTGGCTTTGGGACGTGCTTTGGCTCGCCAAACTCCAGTGATTTTGTTTGATGAACCTCTTTCAAATCTGGATGCTCATCTGCGCACGCAAATGCGCGTGGAAATCAAACGCCTTCATGAAAATTCCAAGTCCACAATGATCTATGTAACCCATGATCAAATGGAAGCGACTACGATGGGCGATCGCATTGCCGTTCTTAAAGATGGCGTGATCGAGCAAGTGGGAACGCCAACGGACATTTATCACCGTCCAAAAAACATGTTCATCGCAAGTTTCATCGGTTCCCCGGAAATGAATTTCATTGAAGGAAACGTTGTGCGACGCCTTCCTTGGCCAGAAGCCCAAAAAGCGGATCAGGTTCTGGGAATTCGCCCTGAAAGTTTCAGAATCAATAAAGGCGATCTGAGCGCTCAGGAAATCGCCTTGGGTGATTATACGGTAGAGCTGTCAGAAAACTTAGGTGGCCAACAAATGCTGCACGGCCAATTAGAGGGCCAAAGTGTGAGAATTATTACGGATTCCATGGATAAATTTTCCAAGGGTCAGAAAGTTCCTCTGAAAATTGATCTGACAAAGGCTCACCTGTTTGATAAGAAAACGGGACAAAATCAGAGGCTATAGGAGTCCACGTGTTTTCAAAGCTGCAACGTTCAATCTTACTCCTGACTGTTTTGTTGGGCACAAGTTCAGCGCTTGCAGCTCCACGAACAGTATTCGTTCAGCTTTTCGAGTGGCCATGGAGAGATGTTGCACGCGAGTGCGAAGTTTACCTGGGCCCATCTGGTTTTTCGGCTGTTCAAGTTTCTCCTCCCCACGAACACATGGTTCACAACGGCGCTTGGTGGGAGCGCTATCAAGTCATCAGCTATAAATTAGAATCCCGCGGTGGCTCAGAAGCTGAGTTTGCCGACATGATCAAACGTTGCAACGCTGCCGGTGTCGATGTTTATGCGGATGCGGTTATCAACCACATGGCAGGCTTCCCTCAAGGTGTCGGTTTTGCCGGAACCAAGTTTACTCACAAAGAATATCCGGGACTTTATAATTCCAATGACTTCCATGCCTGCGGTCGCAACGGCAATGACAACATCGTGAACTACCGCGATCTTTATGAGCTGCAAAACTGCCAACTGGTGGGCCTTGCCGATTTGGCAACCGGGGCTCCGAAAGTTCAGCAAACGATTGCCGAATATCTGAACCACATGCTGGATTTGGGAGTTTCAGGTTTCCGCATCGACGCTGCTAAACACATTCCAGCCAAAGACATTGCGCAAATCGTGCGTAAAATGAAACGCCCGGCCTATGTCTTTCAGGAAATCATTCATGAAAACGGCGGTCCCATCAGCTACAACGAATACTTTGGTGGCGGCGATGTAACAGCTTACGAGTATCCTTTCATCCTTGGTGGCAGCATCAAGTTTGGCGGCCTTGGCAATCTGTTGAACTTTTCCCGTGGTCTTCCCGATAGCGAACACTCTTTAGTATTTGTGACCAACCATGACCTTGAAAGAACGGGCGATGCCAATATTCTTCGCTACACAGGCGCCGACCAGAATATCTATCGCCTGGCTCAGGTTTATATGCTGGCATATCCTTATGGATATCCGCAGATTTACTCTGGCTATGACTTCACTTCCTATGATCAGGGCCCTCCTATTGGTCCCGACTTGCGCACCCTGAATGTTCTATCGAACAACAATACTTGCGTAGCACCCTGGACATGCGAGCACCGCCTGCCGGAAGTGGCTGCGATGGTGAACTTCCGCAACCTGACTGACAAAGCGTTTTACGTGACCAACTGGAACACTGATAACGTAAGCTTCATTTCCTTCAGTCGTGGTAGCCAGGGCTTTGTCGCTTTAAATTTCTCTGCCAGCGCAATTACACGTGAATTGCAAACGAGCCTGCCTGCGGGCAGCTACTGCGATCTGACTGGCCCGTCTTACAGCCGCCAGTTACGCAAGTGCACGGAAATGAAATACAACGTTAAATCTGACGGAACACTCACTGTGACCTTGCCTCCGTACTCATCTCTGGTACTTTTGAACCGTGAGCAATTCAAAAACAAAAAATAAAAAATCTATGACGAAAAAATCCTATACCATTGGTTTCGACTTGGGCGGAACCAAGCTGGCTGCAGCTTTGCTGGACAATCATGGCGAGATGCTGGACTTCGTAAAAGTGCCGGTAGATATGAAGCGCGAGGGTTCTGCATTAAAGACTCAGCAACGCGTAATTCATCTGATGTCAGACATCGCGTTGGATTTCAAAAATCGTTTCCCTAAAGAGACTTCAGCATCTGTATTCAAAGGCATCGGCCTTGCCAGTGCGGGCCCGCTAAATGCTGAAGAAGGAAAACTTGTAAATCCCGTGAACTACCCGGGCTGGAAAGTTGTTCCAATCCGTGACTTGGTTGAAAAAGAAATCGTGAAGCGTGGATTTAAAACGAAAGTTTACTTCCAGCACGATGCCACAGCAGCAGCATTGGCTGAGGGCTGGGTTGGCGGAGCCAAGGGTATGAACTCCTTCGCAGTCGTCACTGTCGGCACGGGAGTGGGCTCTGGAATCATCTTTAACGGCATGCCTTGCCAAAGCCGTGGTATGGGTTCTGAATGTGGTCACTTTGTTGCCGACATGGTTGGATTGAAAAAGAATCCAGACAAAATTCATCACTATTCAGTTGAAGGTCTTTCTTCAGGCACAGGCCTTTTACGTCGTGCAAAGGAAATGGGCTTCACTGGAAATTCTGTCGAGGATTTAGTTGATACAAAAGATCCAAAATACAATGTGCTGTATTCGGATATGGCCTTTGCATTGGCAGTCTTGTGCCACAATCTTTCTTTGGCCTTTAACCTGGAAAAAATCTTTATCAGCGGTGGTTTGATTAAAATCAAAGATCTGTATTTCAAAGATTTGAAAGCGAACTACTCCAAGATCATCCGTCAAATCAACACGGACCTTGAGTGCAAAATCGAAATCGCGAAAACAAAAAATCACGCCGGTGTTTTGGGCGCGGGATATCTTCCGCACCTGTACGGCAAAAAGTAAAATCTACTTTTTAAAAACCTGCTGGCAAAGACCGCCAGCAGGTTTAAATCCCCTTTTCTTTAATTCCCTATATAAGTCGTCCGGGGAAACTCCCAACTCTCTCGAGTACCCTGAAGTCTTCCCTCTCCAAATCGTACCGGAAAAAGTCATTGGCGACGGCGCCACATTTAATATCTGCGCAACAAGTTTTGAACAATAGGTTTTATCAGGATTGCTCCATGAGTAGGTGGAATCATATCTCTGATTTAGGAACTGCTTTAGGTCGGCTTCCTGGAGTCCTGGACTCTTCTCGTTTTCTAGTATTAAAGCCGGTTCCCCAAGTTGGTGCAGATCCGGTATCAATTGAACACCCCAATAAACGTGCGTATGAAGCCATTTATCATCCACCGAAATTGCAACATGATAAAAACGGCCACCATCTTCCATTGTGATCAGCTGGCCAGAGGAATCTTTTGCTTCGAAGAACGCAACCTTCACGCCGGCAAAAGCCGCTGATGAAAAAATAAGTATCGAAGCTAGCAACCAGAACCTATTTTTTGGCATAAGCATTCATTTTCAATGCTATAGCCGATGCCAAGATATTTTTAATTAAATCACCCGGCAGGAATGGCAATAAGCCCGTTGCGATTAAACTACCGGAAGGCACAAAGTACGACAGCCCTGCCAAACCGAATAGAAAAATCATCATAGACCCCAAGTAACAACTCACCAATGCTTTTAAGAAAGTCTTAGGGTATCTGCGATCTGCAAGACCGCCGACAATCCAAATCGCTGGCAGCATTCCCACCAAATATCCCAGAGTCGGTCCCACCTGCAAGAATGCCTGGCCATGCGCAAATACCGGCAAACCCAAATAGCCTTCGGTAAGATACAGCATAAAGCTGGCAACAGCTCTTTTACGTCCCCACAGCAAAGCCAGCAATGAAACTCCGAAGGTTTGCCCTGTCACGGGCACCGGAGTGAAGGGCAGATAGAAGCTGATCTGGGCTAAAAGAGCCATCAACAGCGATCCCGCCAGAATCGCCAGAACTTCCGCGATCACAGGGTTTTCAATTCGGGAGGAAATCATCAAAGGGATTGGAGCTTTCATAGTTTTCGTCATAGCCGGATAATAAATGAAAAATATTTTCAGAAAAGCGCATTCTTGCCTGCAAGACTTATGTTTCACATTGAATAGTTTCACATGAAACTTTATCTTGAGTATATGAAGATAGAGAAGTTCCTAAGCCAGAATCCCAGCTTCAAGATGGTCGTTGCCGCGAACGAGGTATTTCAATCCATATCCGCTGATTTGGAAAGTCATGGAGTAGGCATGATGGAGTCCTTGATTTTGATTTCAATGTTTTTTGAAAAAGACAAATCGGCCCGCCCGACACAAATCAAAGAATCTTTTGGAATTCCCAAAGCAAATGTCAGCCACTGCATTCGGTCGCTTGAAAAAAAGAAGCTTATCAAGCGATCCATTCATGAAGTGGATGCCCGTGGTTACATACTTACTGTGACTGCCAAAGGCAGCCACACCGCAACGGCTGCTATCTCCTATTTTGACAAACTTCAAAATCGCATTGAACGAAAGTTTGATGAAAAGTCATTGCAGTCTTTTATGAAAACGTTAACCGACATAAGCGCCTTGCATAAGTCCAAGTAGATAGCCAATCCCAAAAAACCACAACTCGGGGCATTTATCCTCTGTTCCGAACGCTCTGCTAACTTCTATTGTTAATAGTTTCTATTTGAACGACTTGATAAGGCAGGACCAGTGATTGCAATGATCTCCGTACTGAGGAGGTACTTGCGATGGAACATCAGAAAATACCCAGATCTCATCCTGATGATATTATTCAAATCATCAAAGCGGATCACAAACCGCTGAAGTCCCTCCTTGCCATTCTTAAAGATGAAAACGTGCCCTACCTGGAAAAACGAGAAGCGTTCCAGAAACTTTCTCCATTGCTTGAGGCCCACATGAAACCCGAGCAGGAAATCTGGTACGAATGCTTAAAGAAAAACCACGGGTTTTCACTGGAAATCACTGAAGGC